>CALWTP010000030.1 GCA_944384495.1 uncultured Clostridia bacterium | reverse complement strand
CACAAAGCATATTGATGATGTCAACATACTTCCATCCCAATTTTTCATGCGGACAAAATAGCCAGTCGTTCCCTCATTTGATGTATCAACCTTGATTGTTGAGGAGGTTTGACCATAAATCATTTGGCCATTGTCTGTGGTGCTGTCTGTTGTATACCATTGATATTCGATATTGAATCCAGTTGCACTCACCAACAAGGAGTAATCGCCGTAAAGCTCTGTGGTTATGGCATCCTCAAGATCGGTCTGCAATGCAAATTCGTCAAGAGGAATAAATGTGTTGCCATTGCTACTAGCATATAGCTGTGCTCCAGTGCTTGAATAGCCATAAATAACGATTTCACTTGCGAAAGGAATTTGATAGTAAGAGCCAAAGATTCTGCCTAAAACGATATACTCCACTCCGCTATTATCAAAAATAGCATCTCCTACACTTTTTAAACTTGATAGATAAACATGGTTTAAATTTACACAGCCTTCAAATACATGGCCATTTATAGGGATATCCTTAAGTTTTTGTCCCAAAATTTTCACATTATTTAAATCAATTGTGGAAAGTGCTATACAGTTTTCAAAAGCAAATGCATCAATTTCTGTAACTCCGCCCAGATCTATCTGAACAAGTTGGATACAGTTTGAAAAACTATATTTACCAATTTTCGTGCATGACGATGGAATTGTCACACTTTCAAATTCACATCCCGCAAACACATAATCTCCAATTGAGCGGACTGTTATTCCATCTATAATTGTTGGAATTTCAAGGTTTACAAAGTGACCTGTATACTTTGTAATCTGCCCGTCTAGGTCTATCTCAAAGAAACTTTCCTCGCTTTCAGTGCTATCAAAGAAAACAATTGTATATATTTTTGAAACGGCAGTAATGTCAGTGTCCACCATCTCATAGCCAATGATATTGAGAGTTTGAGATGTGGTGATTTCTATGCTTGAGGAGTATGGAAGAGAGTTTGTTGTTGGAATGCTCTCGTCAGTTGTATAGCGTATATCATATGATGCAAGGTTATTCGAGGAGTATGGCTCTTTAAGTGCGATGGAGAAGTCTATGCTGTCGCTAAATTCAATAACCTCTGATGTAGTCTGCGACTGATTTTGATATAATTCCAGCATATCGATATTTTTATCTTCAACAGCAATATAGCTGAAATTGACCATACCATAACCATAATATTTATCCCAGCCAGCATCTCCTAAGTCTATCGCATTCTCAAGTAGTCTCTTTTCAATAACTTGTGAGGTATAACTTGGTGTCGTGCCCATCCAATAGCTGTCATCAAGACACAAAAGTGCCACTGCCCCACTGACGAATGGAGATGCCATTGAAGTTCCTGATAAATATTTGCCACTGTTTGTCCCACCAATGAAGGCAGATAAAATATCCGTTCCCGGTGCCGAAACATCAACCTCATCTCCAAAGTTTGAATATCTGGTATCAAACTGATAAACTCCGCTATTTTCTGTCAATGCAGACACAGTGATAACATGATCGTTGCTGGCAGGCATAAAATTCTCTGTATCAAGCTGATCATTACCAGCTGAAACCACTGGAATGATATTTAAATCATAGATTTGTTTAAAGAGGATATTGAAGAGTTGATACCCAGACGCATATCTTTGCACGCCTAAGCTTAGGTTTACACTGCTGATATTATACATTTTGCTGTAGACTTCTATGATTTCCTCGAGTGCTGAGGTCAGTGACAATATTGAACCAGTCCCCTCATCACTTAAAGCCTTGATAGGCAAAATCTTGACATTGTTAGGAGTCATCTCGGTGATAATACCGCTGACGTGACTGCCGTGTCCGTTGTCATCTTCAAAGCTATATGTAGCATTTTGCGCGGTTGTCTGTTCAAAACTCGATCCTTCAAACCTTCCATCTGCTTTTGTGATCAAGCGATCAGTGAAAAACATATGCGAAGTATTGATACCTGAGTCAATTACGACTACCACGATATCTGAACTTGTTGAATTGTTTGTCAGAAACTGCGTCATACTGTCCGTATCAACAGCATCATAGCCCCAGTTGTAATAAGGAATTCTTGTGGTATTTATACTGATCAAACTATCCTCATCAGCGCTAGTTTGAGCGATTGAAATTTCTCTGTCCACAACTACTATTAAGGAAGGATCTTTTGATAGCTGATCATAGGCATATTTTGTCATCTCGACAGTATCATAGCTTAAGATATTGTAATCTTTATATCCCTTAATGACAGAGCTTGCTCCATAAGTGTTTTCAACTTGTCCAATTACAATCAGTCTTTTTAATGCAAATATTGAAAGATCTTCCTGCTCTTCGGATGCTTTTGCCAAACTTTTTACTTGCGTTTGCTTCAAATGAGAAGTATCATTTTGGGCTGCTTCAATCAGTGCATCTTTAAAGCCGTAAAAGTCTTCAACAACAGTCACGTCTGTCTCAAAGGCACCATCGCTTACTTTGGTTTGCATCAAAGTCATTGACGCAAAAATGATCATGCTTAATGCCAAACATAGCAACAGCATTATTACTTTAATGTTTCTTTTATTTAAAATGGACATATCGCTCCTTTCATTCGTAGACTTAAACAAAGATGCTTTTCTATAAACTTAATACAAATTTATTATATCGAAAACCTCTATAATTATTTATAGCACATTTCGACAAAAAATACTATAATAATTTTCAATTTTTTTTATTTTTTTTTAATTTGTAAAATTAAAATTTGTACAATTTTTTAAAATAATTATTTTATTTTTTTAGCACTTAAGAAATACTTAAAAATAAATTTAAAATATATTTAAAAAATATTCTTTAAAATTTAAAATAAATAGGTTTTTAATTAAAAATATTTTCGAAAATTGACATAAATTAATTATTTTTATTTTTTTATTAAAATATAATGAATTATTTAATATTTAACATTTATTTTTTGTTCTTTATTTTTTCAATAAAAAGTCAAAAATTAATAATCTTAAAATATTTCTATATTGTCATATTATCAATATGTCAACAAGCAATTGTTTTCAAGGCGAAAAGATTTTTATTGATTACTTTTTAAGTTTTAATCCATCCTTGAAGGCATTGCCAACCCTTCCACCAACTTTATAATATCCATGAGTATATGGGTCAAAAGCGATGGCTTCCAGTTTATCAATATCAACTTTCCCATCTTTTAAAATACTGTCCTCTGCGCTGACGTTTATCACCTTTCCAATCACGCCACAGCCATATGTGTCACTTTGATACTCAATAAACTCACATTCTAGGCATATAGGAAATTCATTCACAATCGGTGCGTCAACAAGCTTTGACCTAGTCACAGTCAATCCACTTTTCTCAAATTTGTTCTTGTCAAAATTTGCTGAAACACAGCCAAAAAAGTCTGCCTCTTGCACATGCATGGCATCGGCAATGCTTACTGTAAAGGCTTTTCTCTTCATGATGTTTTTAACCGTTTTATGCGTTTGTGTCAAATTTAACACAACGTGATCCCTCTCTAGCATTGTTCCCCATGCAGCATTCATCACATCAACCGAACCATCCTCGTTGTAAGTCGCCACCATAAGTACAGGCATTGGAAAAATAGCCTCAGTTACATTGATATTTTTTTTCATTTTGACCCTCCCTTTTTAATACCAACACATTAATTTTCTGCTGATTTCAGTATACCACATATATCCAAGAAATAAAAATGTAATACTAAAGTACAGAAAATTCTCTACGGTTGACTATTAATTATAGAAGGAATAAGCTAAATCGACAATATCTCCTGCCCCTAAGATAATAAAAGTCGTATTATTGTGAGCATTCTTGATTATCTCCTGCCGAGCCGACTGAAAATTGGAAAAATATTTTGAATCCTTTCCATGTGCCTTGAGATCTTTTTGTAGTTTATATGAAGAAATATCTTTAATTGGCTTTTCCCTTGCCGGATATATAGGAAGTAGCCACACCTCATCTGCATCTTCAAAAGACTGCAAAAATTGCTGATATAGGTCACGAGTCCTGGAGTAAGTATGTGGCTGAAATATTGCCACAAGTTTGTCTGTCGCTAACGTCCTGCATAATTTTAAAGTCGACCTAATTTCATCTGGATGATGTGCATAATCGTGTATGATAGTGATAAATTTGTTTTGGCGAATTATTTCGAATCTACGTTTAATGCCTTGAAAACTTTCCACTCCTTTTTTGATCTGTTCAAAATTTAGTCCCAATATTTCACCAACTCCTATAGCACTTAATGCATTGTATATATTATGACGGCCATAACATGGAAGATATATCTGGCCTAAATTTTTCCCCTTAAATACCACATCAAAACTATATTTTCCGCTTACATACTCCTTTATGGATGTTGCCATCAGATCGGCTTTATTATTGGTTGCAAAAGATAAGGTTTTATGTTTACAGCTTAACTTGCTTGCCAAATCATCGTCATTATTTATAATTATTACACCGCCATCTGTTGTATTATCCACAAACCTTTGAAAAGAATTAAAGACATTGTCGATATTTTTAAAATAATCAAGGTGGTCTGGCTTTATATTAAGAACAATTGATATATAATTTGACAATTTTAAAAAGCTGTCCTTGTACTCGCAGGCCTCACTCACCAAAATATCGCTTCCGCCAAGCCACACATTGGATGAAATATTTTTTAATATCCCGCCGATATGTATGGTTGGATCTAGCGATGAATTTATTAATAAATTGGCGATCATGCCAGTCGCAGTCGTCTTTCCATGTGAACCTGCCACAGAGATGGTCCTTTTATTTTGTGACAAGCCCCCCAAAATTTCAGCCCTGGAAAAAATCATTTTATTTAACTTTTTTGCTAAGATCAAATCACGATTATTCTCATCTATCGCACTGGTATATATCACTGCATCGCACTGGCGGACAAAATTGGCACATGTCCCTTTTTGAAAAGTTATAATATTTTTATCTATTAAAGCTTTGATCTGTTTATTTAGCACAATATCTGATGCCAAAATTTTCTTTCCCTGATGATGGAGTATTACAGCAAGTGCAGACATGCTTATCCCGCCAACCCCGATCATATAGATCTTTTTTACTTTATTTAACATATTATTTTATATGACTTAAGTTTTAAATTGTTAATATCACAAAAAGGTGAAAATTACATAAATATATATAAATAATATGAAAATAATTGATAAAGATATTTTAGATGTGGAATTTATCACTCATGAAAAGATAAACAAGCTCTCCACCTTTCACACCAAGGGGGTTGTTAAAGGGGTCTTTTATCCAAAAAATAGCAAAGAGCTGATTGCTGTTGTAAATCATTTAACTAGAAATAATATAAAATTTAAAATAATAGGAAATGGAAGCAATATTTTAATTTCACCTCAAGGTGCTAAAAGTATTTTTATATCCACAAAAAAACTATATCATTATATACGTTTTAAAGAGAGTAAATGCTTTGTGTCAAGTGGTGTTAGCTTAAATCAGGTTTACATACACTGTCTGAGGCGATCATTATCTGGTTTTGAAAATCTTGCTGGAATTCCAGGTACGATCGGAGGAACGATTTGTTCTGGCAGTGGCGCCTTTGGAAGCAGTATCTTTGATCATCTGGATTATATTCGAATATTGCAAGACGGAAAGATTAAAAAAATAAAAAAGAGCGATATAGAATACGGTTATCGCTCAAGCTCTTTAAAAAACACTATAATTTTATCTGCCTGCTTTACTCTCGAGAAAAAAGATCGGCAAGATATTCGTGAGAAGTATATCAACAATTGCAATTTTAGAATCAAAAATCAGCCCAAAGGGTATAGCTGTGGTTCAATCTTTAAAAATCCAGAAGGTTTTAGTGCCGGATGGTTGATTGAAAAATGTGGCTTAAAAAATATAACTCACAAAGATGCATGTATATCTGAAAAACATGCAAACTTTATTATCAACAATGACAATGCCTCTTTTTATGATATAAAATATCTAATTGACCTATGCAAAAAAGAAGTCTACAGAAGATTTTCGATTAGGCTTGATTGCGAAGTGGAAATTTATTAAAAATGGATCAATTTTGCGCTTAATAACCTAAATTTTTTAATTTTTCCGGCTTATTTCTCCAGTCTTTTTCCACCTTTACGAATAATTTTAGCATTACTTTTTTGCCTAATAGTTCTTCCGCATACTTTCTGGCGCTTGTGCCAATTGTCTTTAATATAGAACCGCCCTTGCCAATGATCATACCCTTGTGTCTTTCATTCTCGCAAACAATATCCGCATCAATCTCGACAATATGCTCGCCTTCATAAAACCTGATTATTTCAACTGCAATACCATGTGGCACTTCCTCATGTAATATATTTAATGCCTCTTCACGAATTTGTTCTGCAATTAAAAACTTTATGCTTTTATCGGTAAAATAGCCCTTTTCAAAGAGATATTGTGGGCTTTCATAGGCAGGTAATCTCTGCAAAATCATCTCAAGCAAAGTTGATAAATTTTCTCCCGTTTTTGCCGATATTTCTAAATCACAATCCTCACCAGTTAGTTTTGAAGGTAAATCTTTTTTGGTTTTCACGACAAGTGTGTTTGGTGGTAAATGTTGCAAATATGCCCTTTCCTCATCATCTATTTTTTTGCTGGTGTCAAGCAGATATGCAATCAAATCTACCCCACTTATCGCACTTCGGACATTTTTCATCATTTTTTTATCTAAATGATTTTTACTGTGATGGATACCAGGTGTATCCACAAAAACAATTTGGTAATCATCAGTGGTTAAAATTCCCAAAATATTATCCCTTGTTGTCTGAGGTTTTGAAGAAATGATAGCCACTTTCTCTCCAACCAAACGATTGACAAGGCTACTTTTCCCAGCATTAGGCCTTCCAATTATTGCTACAAATCCCGCTCTAAACATATACATCTCCTATTTACGCCTAATTCCAAGTGCGTTTAAAACTTTGTTTGCTGTATCCTGCATAACAACTTCATCGCCCTCTTTAATGTGATCGTAACCTAAAATATGTAACAGCCCATGCAGTGCAAGAAATGCTACCTCACGCCTCAGCGAATGGCTATATTCTTTAGCCTGAGCTTTAGCTTTCTGTGGACAAATCACCACATCGCCTATATAGAGGTTCCCGTCAGGAGAGAGCTCGTTTAGATAATCTTGCAATTTTTCCCCTTGTTTTATTTCTATCATCGGAAATGATAAAACATCTGTCACTCGGTCGACATTTCTGCTTTTTAAATTTAATTTTTGCATATCTTTTTCATTCATAAAGGTATAGGATATGACTGCCTGTGGTAAATCATTATCAGTGATTTGCAAAGCCATATCCACTACCTTTTTTATTATTTTGCGATATTTATATCCAATTTTTTCAAAAAAAACCTGCATTTATCCTCCAATTGACTGGCTGGTGGTAATGGTATACTCAATGCTATGAATATTGCCAGCATCTTTTACAATATAATTTTCCTCTATTATTATGGCATTTTTATCTAAAAAAATCAACGTTTTTTCACGTGCTTTTTGAATGATTTCCTCTTTAAATTCTTCAAATGGCTCAACAATCTCTTCTGTAACAGTTTCATAATAAATGGTTTGCTCGACCATTAAAGGCAGGAGCAGATTTTTGCTAAGCATGGATGATTTTTTCTCGATTTCGTATTCTAAAAAATATTTATTATCTTTGATACTATAAATTACCAGATCGTTTAATTTGACCTGCTGATCGATTGCTACATTGCCAGTCCGCCTAGTCTCCAATCTATAATCATAATGATTGATGTTTACACTCGTCCAAACTTGTGCGGTGATTGTTGCCTTTGCAATCACCTCATGCCTAACTCCATCAGAGTCCATAATATAAGGGAAGACCAAAACATCTCCTTTTTGCACGATATCTCCAACCCTTACATTCAATGTCCCAGATGTCAAGTTTATTTCAGTAATCATCGCATCATAATTGCTTACAATTGGTGAAAAATCACCCTCAAGCTCTTGTGGCAGAGTCGAAGGATTATAGTTTATAATTAAGCTTTGCCCGACAATGGCTATACTTACAGAGCTTACTTCTTTAAATTCCTCTTTAATTTTATCCTCCATGCTTTCTGTATCAATTTTAAACTTCAATCTACTATTTAAATTCTCGTTTACAAATGTCAGGATTGATGATTTTAGTTCTCCAGGCTGACCAAGTACATTTATTTGCAATATAAAATTATACTGTAATAGATAAAATATGACTGCAAAACAAATTCCGCCAATAATGCCATACCTAAATAGCAACGACTTGAATTTAAAAAGAATACCATGACTAGAATAAGATATGATTTGAAATCCATGCTCTTCGAGCAATTTTTTGGCCAGCTTTCTATCTCTATAGTCCACTTCAAATTTACTTATATCATTTTGCTCTTTCGATAAATTAAAAATGGTTATTTTTTTTGATATTTCGCCAAGCCCTCGCTCCTGATTTAAACCTTTTATGGTAAAGATCGTTTTATTTTTAAAAATCATTAAAATATCTCCATTTTAGCTATTTTGCCACTTATCAACAATGTGTTTTCTGTCAATTCTTTTATGACAAACTCACTTCCCTCAACTATCACTCTTCCATTTTTCACTTTAAAATTAATTAAATTAGGAGAAATGACACTGACTCCGCTATGACCTTCCACATACAAAAGCCTTCCAGAAATATTGACCAGATTGAAATCATGCAAAAATTCTGGACTTATACCACTTTTATCCTTAATTTCTTTGTAAAAATTAAACATTCCTCCCCCAAAAACAAAATCTATAAAGTAAAATATGCTTAAGAGGAGAAAATTATAATTATATTATTTAATAAATAATTAATAGCCCATTAATTGAAATCTATAATCACAAGCAGAGTCTGCTGACCATTCTTCAAAGATTGACAACAAAAAACGCCTAAAATGTGTTGTGAAATTTCAAAAGTTAAAACTCAAGCAATTTCACTTAATTTAGGCATAATTGTGTGTATTTTTATTATCTAGCCAAGCCAAGCGGGACAAAATTACATTTGACTAAAACTTTATTTACTTAAATTTCTGATACTAATTTTGCTGTGTCAGCAAAGATGATTTTTAAATTTAGCGGACAAGATAGCATCACATTCTTTTATGAACTTCAAAACCAAACTAGGATACTAAATTAAATGTTACACGGACAGATTCATTTTATTCATCTTCGAATTTGTTTAGAATATTGGTGAGAATAATGGCCTTAAGCTCTGGTGATAAGTCTTTTATATTTTCTAAAATATCTTTATTTAAAATCTTTCTTGAAAAAGCATGTTCATCTAAAAATTCTTCAAATTCTCTGTCATGCTGTTGCCTTGAATCGGAATTTCTAGGGCCATAAATCTGATTGTTTTGATATCTCATTTTGGGCAGTGTACTATACTGACTCATTTGTCTTTTTAAATTAAGTTTTGGTGAATTCTCTCTCGGGTCATAGTCTTCCACTATAGGTATGCGTTTTTGGTCAGCAGTTACCTGTGCTGTTTGATCTTGTTTTTCTTCGTTTAAATTCTGATTTATGTTTACTGTTTTTTCATGTGAAATTGTTACTTTTTCATCAATTTTTGTCTCGGCATTCTCTTGTTTGAATTGTTTCAACTTTGCTTCCAAATTCTGATTGCGTTTACGGTTGGTCATATGAATAGAAAATATTGCTATAGCAAAAACCATAGCAATAGCCACTGTTACAATGATAATTATGGACATTGTGCTCATTAATAATCATCTCCATCGTCTTGTGTAGATTTATTCTTACTTTCATTAATAATTGATCTACGTAAAGCTGTATCTGCTTGTAAATTCATCAGTTTATAGTAGTCCATCACTGAAAAACGACCTTCTTTGATGGCTTGCGAAATAGCCATTGGAACCTCAGCTTCTGCCTGAAGCACACTTGATTTCATTTCTTCAGTCTTAGTTCTCATCTGAAGCTCTTTAATTTCTTCTGCATTGCGACGTCTTTCCGCTTCAATCTGTGCATAAATTTTCTCTTTTTCCACTGCTTGCATCTCTTTTTCTGCATTTAGATCCCGTCCAAGTGAAATACTGGAGATGTTTATGTCAATAACGTTAAACATAGAATTTTTGGTTATCACTCTTAAATCAAGGTTTGACAAGAGCGCTTGATTTGGTTCTTTCAAAATAATTTTATGATCATTGGTTTTTGCAATATTTTCCAAAATCCATGCCTTAATATTGCTCTTTAAGTCGTCAAGCCCAAGCCCGCTTAAATATTTTGAAAGATTCAATTTGATAGAAACATTTGCACTCGCTATAATCTCGATTTTATCCTGTGTGAAAGCCTTGATATCCGCCACCTCAATAAGCTGAGAATTGATGCTCTCGTTGACTATTTCTACAACTCTATGAGAGGAAAGCTCAATTGCACTGGCAAGTTGCAAATCTAAATAAATCTTTGCGTCTGTGGCAAGCTTCATTGCTCGAATCACTTCAAGACCGTCACCGCCAGAGATGAAGATATTTACAATATCTTGAAGAGATATGCCAAGTTTGCTCTTTTTGGATATACTTAAAGCATCAATAATTTTATCGATGTCAAGTTTTTTGTTTTTAAAAGAAATCATTTTCCAAGAAGGTATATATACACCACTAAACAGAGCGATAAACCAACTTTTTAGCGGAACAAAGCAAGCATATATCGTTAATGCCAAAATAATAGCTCCAAAAACAGACACGAGCACAATTTCAGTTGTTCCAAATAGCAATAAAGATAAATTTGTCATATCTTCCCCTTTTTTCTCTCTCATTATAGCACAACATTCAGTGTCTGTAAATAGATAATTTTGTGAAATATAGCAAATTTTTAATAAAAAACCCAAAAATCATGCCATTTTTTCATAATTTCTCTAATGTTTGATAAAATCTCGCTGATAGTAAAATAAGTATTGCTGAGCATATCCACTTAATGGACCAAACTCTTTGACTAGGTTTTGTCTTATTGTTTCTCTGTTGTTTAACGGTGTATAAAAATGATTGTAACATTTATGTATCCATGTATCTACTGGAAAAACATCTTGCCTTTTAAATCCAAAAAGCAGAATGCAATCTGCAACTTTTGGTCCCACTCCACTTAAACCCAAAAGTTTTTCACGCAAGGATTTTGTCGGCAGATGTGACCATTCTTTTAATTGTTCAGGACATATTTGGTTTACAACATTTTTCAAGTATTTTGCTCGATAACCCGCTCCCATCTGTTTAAAAAAGTTTTCATCTTGTTGTTTTAGTTCACTGTATTCTGGGAAAGCGTAAAATCCCTGTCCAATACTTTTACCCAATGCCTTTCGCAAATTGTTTAATATCAGTTGGATACGCTTAATATTATTATTTGCTGAGATTATAAAAGATATAACCGTCTCAAAAATATCTTGATTTAAAATCCTTATTCCACTGCCAAAATTAATAGCTTCCTTCAAAATTGGAAATTGTAAAAGCTGATTTTTTACATTTTCATAATCTCTATCTAAATCTAAGTAATTTATAAAAAATTCTATATCTTTTGTTTCAATAAAGTACCCTTCGTCAGCCGGTCTTATAATTGCCAACTTATCTTGAGGAAATGAATAAAATATGTCATCTTTTTTTTTATAAGAAAAAACCTGACCACATTCAAATATGTGAGCAGGATTAAATGAGCTGGTGTCTTTGATCAATAAACCATCTTCACAAATTTGATAACATTTCATACTTGTCTCCCAATTTTCTGTCAATTAAATTTAAAATCTATAAAAAAAGAGGGCTTTTTTCCCTCTATAGCTTAGCCAGCAATCACAGAAACAATTTTTTTCTTATTGCTCTGACCAAATTTAACCTCGCCGTCAACAAGGGCGAAAAGTGTATAGTCTTTTCCCATTCCGACATTTTGTCCTGGGTATATTTTTGTGCCTTTTTGCCTTACGATGATAGAACCAGCTGAAACTTTCTCTCCGCCGTAAGCCTTTACTCCCAAACGTTTACTTTGGGAATCTCGGCCATTTTTTGTACTACCACCACCCTTTT
>CALWTP010000029.1 GCA_944384495.1 uncultured Clostridia bacterium | reverse complement strand
GGCTTTCGACAGGAAATGAAGTTATAAAGAAAAACTTCTTTACCATCAATAAGTTTGAATTGATTTAAAAAAAATTTGAAGTGAACCCCAAAAGTTAGACAACTTTAGGAGGTTCACTTTTTTAATGGAATAGTTAGAAAAATTGAATGAATTGTTCTTAATAATAAAATATATTTTCGACAAAAATCGCTTGGTTTTTCTCGTTATTTTCCAAAAATTAAGATAAAAAGTAGGGCTTTGACAAAATTTTATTTATTTATAATTTTTTCAAAAATTAAGATAAAAGTAGAGTTTTAGAAAAGAAAAAAGTGCATTAAAACAAGGCAGGGTGATTTAGATAAGGTTTAAAGTCGGAGCACTACATTTTTATAGCTATTCCCTTGACAATCAGCCATCCTTAAAAAAAAAAGAATGCAAAATGTCAGAAAATTTTTAAAAGGAGGTGAAAAAAGTTGACATTTTGCGGGGGGGGGTATAATAGAGGTGGGGATTATGCAAACTACAAACAAGGACCCCACGAAGGGTCCACGAAAGCCCGAACGGGCTTCCATGGACATGGGAAGGCGAGAGACCTTCCCGCTTTGGGCGAAAAGCCCAAAGCACTTCGCGGGGAGCCCAAACCAAAACCCCAATCCAAAAAAACAAGAAGGAGAAAAATTATGAGTTTAAAAATGAAATTGACATCTGCGATTGTTATGTTTATGTTGATCCTATCAACACTGGTGATTGGAGTCATTGCAGCCGAGAGCCAGACGATAAAACTCTATGGCAATGTAACATTTAATGTCAATGACACAAGCCTGTTTGTCAAGTCTGTATCGATAAGACAAAGCGAGACAGATGACTATGTTCCACTAGACGACTTTTTACCGGGATATGTGGATGAGAATATGAATGTCAATCTCGGTCCTCATGAAATATCATACTCATCTTTTTCTCTTAGATTTGATGTGATAAATAGAACGGCAGAGACCTATGTAGCAGGAGGTGTAACCCTGCCATCTTCTTTATCCTCCCAAGTCTCAGCATCAGCCTCAGGAACAATAAACCCAACCACCAAACCTTTAGGTTCCAATAATATGGCTGATATATCAATAACAGATGACCCAGACGGTCAGATCATCGTGACAGTCACATCGACCATAGCCCAAACCATCAATCTTGAAGGGATAACAGTGTCAATAATACTTCAACCAGAGGTACTAGAAGGCTACACCTTTTCAGGTAACACCTTGACAGGATACACAGGAAGTGATACAGAAATAACCATTCCTTCATCATATTCAATCTATAATGATCAGTTTATAAAAGGAAACGACTTTGAGGTTACCACAATAGGATTTTTTGCTTTGGCTGATAATCTAACTGTTACAAAAATAGTTTTACCAGATAGTATTACAAATATCTCTGAAGGTGCTATTTCGGGTTGTGAAAATCTTACTACAGTTGAAATTGGTCCAAACAGTCAATTACAAACAATTGAAAGAAATGCATTTAGGGCATCAGTAAATATTACATCAATTAGGATACCAAAAGGTGTTACAAGTGCAAACATTGATTCAACTGCTTTTTTTGGCGTAGGCTCTGGAGGTCAACCACTTGAGATAACCATTGATAATGCTGATGTTTATGTAAATTTAACAGGCCCAGCTGCGTGTGGTAACCTTTTATATTATGCTCCAGCTGGAACATCGATAAGGATTTTGAATAGCATCATTACAAGTGGGGCGACAAACAGCTATATTGATCAAAACTATATTAATTCTGGTGTTGACATGGAAGGCTATGTTGTGTTTACGAAAATGTCTTGAAGCATTGTATAAAAATGTTTGACAGGTTGAGATATTTTGTGATATCCTCACTATATAAGGAGGGATTATGGAAAAAACAAAAATTTTAAAGCGGTCAATAGTTGCGGTGATAGCTTGTGCTGTTATTATTGCCACTTTACTTATGATGAGCGCTTGTGGAAACAAAAGACCAACGGTGGATATTGATACGTCAAGCTCAAACTATCAGCAATCCACATACCGAGAGGTGAAAAGCGATATAGATTTTATGGTGGATTATGGCAACTGGAGCATGAGCAAATATGAATTTTTAATGGATGTTTATTCAGTTTATGAAGGAGAAAGTCTAACAGGCTATTTATATGGTCACTTTGACACTGTCAATGACATAATGGAAGCTGAGCTTGATGCAGGGGAGTCAAAAGTTGATTTCTATATTCAAGGTGGCACATACTATTCCAATGAGGATGGAAAAAAATACAGTGCGCCAGCAGGCAGTGAGTTGGCTGAGTATATTTTACAACAAATTCCAACTCTTGAATTTATTGAAAATAATCTGATATATTCAATTGATTCATTTCAGTCTCAAGCAGGATTTACCACAGTTGCAGAAGTGGCAGTTGATGGAAATGTGACAAAATACCACTTAAAAACGACCGGTACTGTGCAAGATCAAGAGATGAGCTATGAGCTCTATATCATTGTAAACGAAGGCTTGATTGAAGCTGTACAAGGCGAGGTTTCAAGAGGAAGTGATTATCGTTTGACAACAAAACTCAAATTATATGACGGAGAAATAGAATTGCCAAGTCTTGAAGGCTATACCAATTTACCAGAAGGACTTCCATTTACTCAAGCTTAAGCAAAAATATATGATTTTACAAAACATAATATATATCAAAATTCCCTAAACATAAGTTTAGGGTTTTTTGTTGCCGTTTTTGTTTTCAAATCTTCATAAAATAATTGCAAAAAACATATTTATCGCTTTGCGTTTAAGAAAAAAAACAACAATTTAGTTTAGTCATAATCATCACAACAGTCACATAATATAAATGGAGAAGAGAAAATTCGACAATATTCACACAAATATGCAAAAAGCCAACAATATTCTTATTTGAAAATTTCTCTTTAATAATCTATCATTAAAAGCGAGGTTTGTAATGCCATTTTGCGTAATCAAATCAAGAACCATCAAAATCTTTTTTGCTATGCTTGCAGTTGTAATTTTGCTTTGTATTGCATTCGAAGGAAGTGCTTGTGCCAAGGTCTGGTTTGGCTACTCCACTCGTCTTGTTCCAATCTATAACGTGGCAACCGATGAGAAGCAGGTTGCGATAACCTTCGATGCCGCATGGGGTGCAGATAAGACAGAGGACATACTCGAGGTGTTGAAGGAATATAACGTTAGTGCAACTTTTTTTCTTGTAGGTTTTTGGGTGGATGAATATCCAGACATTGTCAAAAAGATTAATGAGTCTGGCATGGAGATAGGCACTCATTCCAACTCACATCCTGATATGGTGAAACTCGACAAGAGCACAATGGAAAGCGAGCTGACGACATCGATATCCAAAATTGAGGACCTTACTGGCAAAGAGGTGAATTTATTTCGAGCACCTTTTGGATCATATAACAATACTTTGTTGTCACTTTGCTCATCCTTAAACCTTAAGACCATACAGTGGGATGTGGATACACTCGATTGGAAGGGGCTGTCTGCCAGCGAAATCACATCGAGGGTCATGAACAAGGTCAAAAATGGATCGATCATCTTAATGCACAACAATGCAGACAATGTTGTCGACGGACTGAGATTGACTCTTGACTGGCTTACAAT
The DNA here is from genome assembly GCA_944384495.1 of uncultured Clostridia bacterium. Lineage (GTDB taxonomy): Bacteria > Bacillota > Clostridia > Christensenellales > UBA1242 > Caccovivens. The sequence continues at coordinate 1,022 of CALWTP010000029.1, read as the reverse complement.
GAAGGGATATAAAGTCACAAGTGTGGGCGAGCTTATCTATTCCGATTCTTATCACATTGATGCAAATGGAGTACAGCACAAGGATTAATAAAAGGAGAAAATATGAATAATACAACACCAATTTCAAAACCGAATAACAAAGGATATTTAGTAGGCGAAATAGTCGATTTTCCAGAAAATCAGTTTGAAGTAGAAGGGGAAACGTTCTATGAGGGGAAGATTGCAGTTCATAGGCTGTCTGAAAATGTTGATATTTTACCTTTTACCATATCAGATAAACTGATAAAAGCCTATGATTTACACCTTGAAAAAGGGACACAAATGGCTTTAGGTGGCGAATTCCGATCCTATAATAAGCCTGTCGGCAATCGAAGTAAGCTGATTTTGACATTCTTTATCAAGGAAATTTTGGATTTGTCAAAATTGGAGGACGACAACACCAATGAGCTTAATCTTACAGGTTATATCTGCAAAGATCCCGTCTTTCGTACCACTCCATTCAATAGGCAAATCTGTGATGTGTTGATTGCAGTCAACAGGCCGAATTTTAATAAATCAGATTATATCCCTTGTATTATGTGGGGAAGAAATGCCAAGCTTATCCAAAATCAAAAAGTTGGCACCAAGATCTCAATGACAGGAAGAATACAATCGAGATTATATCGAAAAGAAATAAGCGAAGGCGTGTTTGAAGAACGCACCGCATATGAGGTTTCTTGCCAAAAACTGAGAATAGAAGAGAATGCGAATTACAACTCAAATGAAGAAGAAAAACCTATAGCATAAAGCAATAGTTTTTGTCATTGAAAAATATCTTAGCATTTTTATGTTTTTTAATCATTTTCAAATATAAAACAAAACCCAAACAGAATGTTCTATTTGGGGTTTTGTCATGGTTTAGAATAAATTTAATGCGATTTTACGGTTATTCTTTTTCAGAGTTTTCCTCTTCTATCAGGTTTTGATCAAAGAATGAAATTATTTTTTGATCTAACAAACTTGCTTCTTTTAGTGTGTCGTTT
>CALWTP010000028.1 GCA_944384495.1 uncultured Clostridia bacterium | reverse complement strand
ATTAAAAGTCAAGTGCTCTACCGGCTGAGCTAGTAGACCAAAAAGTGGCTGGGGTGGCAGGATTTGAACCTACGAATGCAAGAATCAAAATCTTGTGCCTTACCACTTGGCGACACCCCAATGTTATCCAGCGTGAAATGGCTGGGGTGGTAGGACTCGAACCTACGCAATGTTGGAGTCAGAATCCAATGCCTTACCACTTGGCGACACCCCAATAAGATTTCACAATGTGTAGCCACACCCTCGTAAAGCATAGAGTAAATTATGGGGTGATCTAAGGGGGTCGAACCCTTGACCTCCAGAGCCACAATCTGGCGTTCTGCCAACTGAACTAAGACCACCATAATTTGGTGCTCCCAGAAGGATTCGAACCTTCGACCTCTGCCTTAGAAGGGCATTGCTCTATCCAGCTGAGCTATGGAAGCCTATGGAGCAGGTGAAGGGAATCGGACGCTCGCAACCAGCTTGGAAGGCTAGTGTTCTACCACTGAACTACACCTGCACGCATATGTTACTCTTGAGAGTTTAACATATAATGCTTTATTTGTCAAGGAAATTATTAAATTTAATTGAGTTAAAATAAATATTCTGCTCGCAAACAGAGGTCGTTTTTAAAACTAAAAATTTTTCGATATTCACAAAAAAATAAAAAGAAGAATAAATAAACATGAGGGTGCAAAATGGAATATAAAGATGAGCAAATTTTAAGCATTGAGCAGTACGAGACCATTGCCAAGGCATACTGTAATGCTTTAAAAAAACGTGGATACAAGTTTATAAAAGTCGAGAACGAAAAAAATCAAGAATTGATTGAACAAACGTTTATTACCCTATCAAAGATTAAGACTTGTCTATTTTTAATGGGCGGATTTTTAAACACCTCGTCATTATATTCATTAAATGAAAGACAGATAAAAAAGCTTCGTATTATTTTAGACTATGAAAGCCCTTTGAAGCCATTTCAAATGAAGCATGACAAAACTATGTGTTTTATAAAATTGATAGGTTTTGAAAGTGAACTGATAAAACTTTTGTTGACACTTGAAGAAGAGTCAAACTTTGAAAATGAGGTCAAAAAGATGATAGATGATCGGCTCACTTTGTTTTCAACTATTTTTACAGACGATAAAGATTAGCTTATCAATAATTTTGAAGTATAATATCGTCAGGATAACAACTGAATTATTTTAGGCATATATTGTTCAATATCTCGTCTGAAACTGTTGTAAATATCTTGATTAAAAGGTTTGTAATCATCATTCTCCTGTGATAATTCCAAAGGATAAATTCCTATTTGTTGGACAAGCACCTTACAGATTGCCTTGCCAAGCACATAGATTACATTATACTCATCTATGTCATTTTTGTATACAATATCCTCATAATTGTCCGCACTCATAATTTGGTCAAAAGCAAAATTGAAAAGAAATTGAAGTTTTTCAATGGCTAATTGATTACCTCTTGCGCCGGCAAGTAGCTCCCATGCGAGAAATCTTTGATAATTCTCTGGCAATAAATTTGGAACCCCTGTTTTATAGTAATAAGCAAGGACATCCATCGCTATAGGATCCCCCTTTTTCGCATCAATCTTATAATCGTTGAAAGCCCAATGAAAATCTGAAGGACTATTACTAATCTTGTCATTTAGATATTTTCTTGCCTTTGTAAACCCCTCAAGAGCGTCTTCATATTCTATATAAGGCGGTCTTTTAAATACTCCCACACTACTCCTCCTTGTTCTATTATATCATTTTCTCTTAAATTTTAAAAATAAAATACAAAATTTACTTTTTTTGTGTTTTTTCGCCAACAAAACTGAAATCTTAAAATTATTTATCTAAAATAACCAAACATTCATATTCGCCAGTTCTAGGAAACATATCAAACATATAAACATCGCCAATTTTCAATTTTAGTCTTTGAATATCTCTTATAAGTGTTGCACTATCGCAAGATATATAGATAAGACGTTTGAAATCTTTGTTTTTTAAATTTTTCACCATTAAATCATCCATTCCAGCCCTTGGCGGATCCACAATGATTGTATCAAAATTGTCATCAAGCTGATCCAAGATCTTCCCACAATCGCCTTGAATATTTTTCATGAATTTGAAGTCATTCAAAGCTTTTAACTGCTCTGCCTCTTTATGTTCCTTCTGCCCAAGCTCAATGGCTGTAACAAATTTTCCGTTTTGACATAATAAACCACTTAAAAGCCCTCCACCACTGTAACAATTTAAGATATTTTTTCCCGTCAAAAGATCTAAAACCTTATTGTATAATTCAAGCATCACCCGCTCGTTGACTTGATGAAAACTGTTGGCATGTATGTGATATTTGATGGCTAAAGTTTCTTTTCTGACTGCTTTTTTATAGACAATGCTTGTCTGACTTTTATAAACTTCACAAATATTAAATTTTTCTGCTAGACTGGAAATCAAATTTTGATAATCTATTGTTTTGCTACAAGTCTTATATAATACTATATTTCCCCTATCGCCAATATAAGATATGATGACATGACTAAAACATTCACTGTTTTGTTTGATGAATAGGTTGATTTTTGGTATTGCTTCGTTTATTTGTTCTTTGCATATGAGACATTGTTGGATCTCTATCAGATCATTCGATTTTCGTTTTTTTAGGCCCATGTGGCCACCTTTTATAAAAAGCTTGATCTTATTTCTGTAATGATATTGGATGGGTGATGGAATAACCCTGCTTTCTTTTTGATATCCCAATTTCTTTAATTGCCTTGAAAACAATATTTTCTTAATTGCAAGTTCATTTTGATAAGATGTGTGTTGATAACAACACCCGCCACACTCCCCATAATAAGGGCATGGCGCACTCTGTCTTAAGTTGCTCTGATTGATAATATTGACAAGTCTTGCCCGACCGAATTTGGAATTCTCTTGATAACATTCAACCTCGACCTCTTCCCCAACCATAGCTCCGTTTACAAAATATATTTTCCCGTCAGTCTTGCCAACACCTTCACCATCATAGCCATAATCAATAATTTTAGTTTTTATCCTCTTTCCCATAAAATTCCTCAAGTTTAAATGATATAAGATCTAAAATGCTTTGTCTGCCTTGCCTGCTATAACTACTGCTGGTGATAAATATCTCTTTTCTTAAATTTAATGTTTTTGCAATTGAATTTATATTTTCATTCAGTTTGCTCTTTGAGAGTTTATCGCTTTTTGTGATGATAATTTTAAAAGGAAGATTGTTGAATAATAAAAATTCTATCATTTGTTTGTCAAGCTGTGAAGGCAAATGGCGACCATCCAAAAGCAGAAAAATCATCAATAAATTTTGGGCATTTAAAAGATAATCTCCAATAAGTCCTGCCCAAATATCTTGATGACTTTTTCCAGTTTTTGCAAAACCGTATCCCGGCAAATCCACCAATCTAAAGTTGTCATTGATAAAAAAATAATTGATCATCTTGGTCTTACCAGGAGTTGATGATGTCTTGGCCAATGCTTTTTGGTTGACAATAAGGTTGATCAGTGAACTTTTGCCGACATTACTTCGCCCAACGAAAGCAAACTCTGCAATATCGTCATTCAAAATTTTATTTTTATCTGTTATACTCGTTTGATATATTGCCTTTTTGATTTCCATGAAAGTAGTTTATCATATTCAAATCAAAAAATCAATTTTTGAGCTAGTTTTCGGCAAAATATACTTTAAATCAAAATTCGAAACCTTCAAATAGATGATATAATACTGCCATATTTTGAGAAAGAACAAAAAAAGACAGGCTTTTATGCCTGTCTCAGTGTGCCGTTTTCGTTATACTCTACCTAACCTGCCATTATACTGAAGCTGTCGCAAAATAGAATATGATTGTAATTTCATCAAATGATGCTTTCTGTTCATCGGTAAAGTGATCGCCTGCCATTATATCTGAAATGAGGTCTCCAAATGTAATATCTATGTCAACCACATAGTCCATCGGAGTAAGGGCGCTATCTATTGCAACTGCAACTCGACTTAATGTCACTTGTTGATATGAACCATCCAAATTAACATACAAATTATTTAAGTCAAGATTAAGCAATATATCATAAATACTCTGTTCGTATTGCATGTAACCTTCGCCCAAGATGTCCGCTGCTATCAGATATTCACTGACATTGCGCACAGCTTGATAGTCTGTTCCATCATAATAATAGATTGCACTGCCATTATCATGTTCAAGTCCTGCTATCCAGGTAACATCTTTATACATTGCCTCCCAAACTGCTGTCAGCTCTACATTTCCTTCAGCATTGAGCACAATTGAACCAAGGCTTGCTGTACCATTCATATAATCATTTCCAGTTTCAACATAGGTATATGTGATTCCGTTGTATGCAAATCCTACAAATGTGTAATGTGTTCGTGTGCGATCATAGGCACTAAATCCGCTTTCAACATTGTACGTTATAGTCGTGCTGTCCTCACTTAATGCATTGAATTTAACAATTACATCATAATTTACAGCCTGTGTAAGCATATAAAGCTGATAAACTCCTGGTGTAAATTCAGTTGTAGGAACCTCATCGATTCCAGTCCATGAAAGTGAATATCCTTGGCCTACTAGTCCAGAAACTGCAGAATTGTTCTTGTCAATAGGTGCCCAAGCAGATAACTCGTCTGCATTATTTAAATACTGTGTTGTAAGAAGTTGTGGCCCAGAAGGTGTGTTTTGATAATATTCAACTATCATAGCAGAGATTTCCTCTGTTAAATATAGGTTGAGAGTCTCTGTAAATCTTGATGCAAGATCAGCATCGGTCACTGGATTGTTATCCTCTCCTCTCCATCCAGCAAATCTGTAGCCTGTTGTGAGATAACTTGAAAGTTGTTGATCATCGCCACTAAGCAAAGCATATGAAGCTATGTCATCCCTATCGACTGAAACACTGGTTATAAGCTCACTTCCGTCATAGTAATTAATAATCATTGTATTAAGCTCTTCAACAAGGTAAAGATTGAACACTTGAGTAAATTCAACTTGGCTAAGATCTGTAATCACTGTTCCTTCACTGTCAGTCCAGCCAGCAAATGCATAGTTTGGTGTCAATGCTCCCTGTACATTTGAATTCTCAGCACCTATCAATTGATAGCTCTCAAGGTTTGCTCTTGATACTGTTGCTGTTGCTATTTGAGTTGTTCTGTCACTGTCATAATACACTACTGTCATGATATCAGACCAAACTGGGCTTAAAATGTAAGACTCGCCACTACCTGTTGTCCTATTCCAGTTGGCATATTGAGTGGTTTGATTATCTGAAGAGGTGCTGTTTGTAATAATCCAGCCCATAAAGCTTGCACCCATCTTTGGTGTCAAAACTTTTAACTCTTGATTATAGTACACACTTGCAGTTTCAGCTTCCACCGCGGAACCATCGTCATATTTTCCTGCGTATTCAACGGCATATGTTTTTATATTTCTTACTGCGGTAAGAGCAGTATTGCTACGAAGGGTAAATGTATACTCTGCACCTGTAAACCGAGCATCTCCCGCTGTTGAAGGGTCTTGAATGTTTCCTTCGTACCAGCCAGCAAAGGTATATGCGTTGTATCCCTCAAGTCTTACCTCAACCTCGGTGTTTTTCTGTACGGAAATAGAAGTCAAAGAATTTCCCTCAGCATCCACCTGCTTTTCATTATCTATATAAATCGAAAGAGTTGGAGTAGGCACTGCAGTTCCTGCCACAGTTGCAGGTCGCTCCTCTCCAGCCTGATAAATTGTTAAAGTAACTTCTCTTGCTTCTGTAACACAAAGCGCCGAGCCCACAACAATCAATGGCAACAGCACCACAAAAGCACAAATGGATAAAATTTTAACTAAAAGCTTAGACATAACCCCTCCATAATTTTAGTTTAGTATACCACATTATTGTATTAATTTCAATAGCAAAACAAAAAAAATATTAATTTTTTAAAATATTATATGCGAAATATTGTTAAAATTGAGATAACCGGAGGACACTTTGAGTGCTACTTTTTTTTAGATCGTCCAAATTTTACCATAAATCGACTAAAACCAAGTAAGCATAAACCCTTTATCAATATTTTGAATCCCGATCCTACTATCAAATGCTAAAAATTCTTATATAAAGTCTCAACAAAATTACAGTTGTTTCCAATAAAAATGCCCAGACTTCTTTAAATCAAACCTTCAGTCTAGGCATGCAACCTTCACAACAGTCAAAAATTATCCCCTACTTAAACCGTGTGCTTCTGGTGGAGAATATCGGAATCGAACCGATGACCTCTTGCTTGCAAGGCAAGCGCTCTAGCCAGCTGAGCTAATCCCCCAAGATCAATGCTCCTAAAGATTATCATATTTACACATATTTGTCAACTGTTTTTTGCAAAATTTGAATTAGGAGCTTGATCTTTTTTATTGAAATAGCCTCGTTTCGCTCAAAAATTATAATTATTGATAAAGATATTGTCCTCGATCTTATATTTGTTTCGAATTTTCGCAAAAATTCTCTTTATCTAACATATAAAAGAGTACTGCATTTGCAGTACTCCTTAAATTTTGCACACTACTCAAGTACTATGTCGCTGTCCATTGCAAGGTTTATAGTATCATAGTTTTCTACTAATACCTGAGCATATTCTTCTTTTATATCATCCACAGAAACTTTGCCTTTTCTATATCCTGTTTTCTCATATTCCTGATCTATCGAAGTGATGGATCCATTACTGTCCTTGGTTACCACAATCATCTTTGCAATCACTTCAGTACGGTCTGTATTTGCATTGTACTTTGTTTTGAAAGAGAACATTATATTGTTTAAATTATTCTCAGTCGCACTAGTGATACCCATACCTCCAACAAGGTTTCCATCTGTGCTTAGATCTATTCCGTTTGATGCATAAGTTGTCGCTTCAATATCGCTTTTCTTTAATGTATCCATCAAATATTTGGTATTCATGGTCTCTGTTGATATACCAGTGCCGAGTGTAGCTTCAATTTGTCTTAAATAGGTTTCACCAAACTTATCCGCTCCCTGAACCATAATTGAAACTTCTCCAGTGTCTTGGTTGTAAGTGGCACTGACAGTTGATATCGTTCCGCCTGTGGAAAGACCAGTCAATTCACTCTTATATTGTGTGATCTCACTTGCTGAAAAATCAATCGTCTGCACATGGAAATTTTCAATAGCTGAAATCAAATTGCTTGCCGCCTCTTGTGCTGCTTGTGCATTAGATATTACAGTATTTGCATTCTCGCGTTTGTATGCATCGGTAGCAGTTTCACTCAAATATGCAGAGTTTGATGAATTCATTATGCCTTGAGCAGTATCCATTGCAACTTTTAAACTATCTATGTCAGCATCTTTGTTGGCGCCGAAGCTGTTATAGGCATTATTGGCTGCAACAATTGCACTATTAGCTTGGCTGATAGCCGATGATACTGTGCTATTAAGTGCTTGTATACTAGCATTAGAACTGTTCTCTGCTGCATCCTTATCTGCTGTTATAGTAGCATTCATGCTTTCAAGATTTGCATTTGTCTTTGTTTCACCGCTATACAATACACTTACAGTGACTGCCCCAGCAATGACAGCCGCTGCTACTCCCGCTGCCACAAGAGAGACTACTTTTGATTTTTTTGACCATCCCTTCCATTTATCTTTTAAATTTTGCGCGGTTCTAGAAAATACGTTAGATGCATCTCTTGCAGATGCCCTACGCCTGCTTGCGTCCAATACCTCAGCCATAACAAACCTCCTTTTTTTCTTTGCTATATTATAGCTTAAAAATTATTCAATGTCAATAGGTGTTTTTCAAATATCTAATAGATTATATGAGAATTTTACAAAAAAGATTAAAGTCAAAGGCTTTACTCCGTTTTTTCGTCAAGATATGTGGCTGTCAAATCTGCAAGGTGCATAAAAAAGCAGATTGGATATTTATAGAATACATCACTCATCAAGTTTCCGCCACCATTTTTGACTCGTTGATCATACTCGCCCATATGCCAATTGATGGCAAGCGCCTCCTCTCTTGTCAATTTCATAAAGGCAGAGATGATATACACTGATTTTTCGCCATGACCATATGGAAGAGAGTCATCAATCTTATAGTATGGTTTTTTAACCCAATATCCGCTTTCATCCTTTACATTACGAAAGTCGGTTTTATATGTGTCAACCTTGCAAACGTCATGCAAAAGTCCCATAATGGCGACGCTCTCTGGGCTGACAATTTCCGTCCACCCTTCACCGTATTCATTTTCAAGAAGCTTTACAAACCTTTTATAGACATTGATGGAATGTTGACAGAGACCTCCCTCATGGCAACAGTGCCGATTGGTGCTTGCAGGCGCGGTGAAAAAATCAGATTTTTCAAGCCATTCCAAAAGCTTATCCGCCCCATCACGATCGATATTGTCGTAAAAAATATCCAAAAATTCATCTCTCGCGTCCATAAACTCTCCTTTATTCACAATCCTGACAAAATTCCAGGTAAGATTTTACAAATTTAATCAACAAATATGAAAATACTGAAAATCTTGAAATTAATATAAACTTTTACTCTTTGATCTTTAAAATTGAATTTGCAATTTTGGTTGAACTGTTTTCAAGCTTTTTCAGCTCGTCATATAGTTTGAAGATATCGTTAAATTCACTGCTGTCAATAATTTTTGCTTTATACTCTTCCGTCTTCTGATTTAGCTCGGATGCCTGCTCTTCAATTGACACAATACTTTCGCACTGCAGTCTAAGCGCATCAAGAATATCCTCATCTTTGAGCTTTTCTTGAAGATGAGCATACATTTGAAGTGAAAGTATGGCGTTGTCTTCAATATTAGAAAAAAGCATTTCGCATTTTTCTAAAACATCACCAATATGCTCCTCATTTTCAACACCGTCACCATTGTTTTGTTTATCCATATATAACTCCAATATATATTTTATCAAAATCCCATAAAACCACAAAACATTTTCTTAAAATATTTAAACTGCGTTAAAACGCACGGCATAAATTTGGATTAATAGTATAAAAAACATAATCAATATTGCCCACCATGTTTTGTATATAAAATACAAGAAAAACATTCCATGGATAACAAAATCAACCACACAATTTAAATATGTGTACCATGATTGTCACTAACCAAAGTTTTATTTAAAATTGATTCACGTCATTTTCATCTTGTGCTTTTTGCGAGTCAGATGAAAAATTTTCAGAATTATTATCTTTTTTAAATGATTTGTCTAGGTTGAGTCTCCTCTTTTGGTATTCAATTGGCCCATATAACTTACGAAATCTTTGATCAGCCTCTTTGCCATGTAACAGCAATTCTCCTCTATCATCAACCTGGCCATACTGAAACCAGTGTCCGTTTCCACTTTTCATCATCTGTCTATAGACAAGCTCTTCTGCTTTTATAAATAGGTTATAAAGCCTCTTTTTAATCTTCTCTTCTTTATTCTGCGCATCCCCATCATTTATATGGTTAATCTGTCCATTAATTAAAACGCCTTTTTGATTGCACATTGTCAAAAGCAGGCTTGACATATCGTTTATATCGTCAAGCAACAACTCATCCTGCACCAAACGATTTTGTAACGTAGTTAGCCTTGTATCAATTTCATCCAAAATTTCACTCTCATAGATAAACGGATCCCTATACTGGTCATCTTTTCCAAGTCTATTGAAATAAAGTGGCCCTATCAAAAAGTTTGGCGCAAGCAAGAGATTGCTGTCCTTGTTTGGATTAATTATTTCCTTGCAGAACTCGGTTTTCCCTTGCCTTATAAAATGACAGAAAATATCACTTTGTTGCTCATAGGTTAATCTATCAAAAAAAAGTAGACTTTTTGAAGTTATCTCCTCACTTTTTAACATATTGTAGTAGTCCTGCAGCATATCTGCCCTATATAAACTTCTCTCGGCCGATGTAAATTGATCGGCAAGATAGTCATCGAGTTGCATAACCGCAAAATCAAGGCCATTCTTTAATAACAACAGGTCAAATTTCTTTATCTTTTCAAAATCATCTTTATTTAAATCATGGATATAAGCTTTGTCCTGACTGAACGATTGAAGCAAGAATTTAAAAGATGACTTCAATAAAAGAAGATGAAAATAACTTTCGCGATCAACCCCTTTTAACATGATTGAGCCAGTTTTATTACTAAATAGGGTTGTTTCATGGTTATCATTTAAATCGGCTTGCTCTTTATAAAATTCCTGCTCAATAATGTTGCAATAATTTATATAGTCTTGTTGCGATATATTTTGAAGCATATCTTCATATGCTTTAAAGCTTTTCTTATAATAGGATTTTTGACATTCGTTTTCGCTAGCAAATAATATGGATTGCTCTTCAAATGCCTGATTGATTGACTCAGGGAGAAATTTCTCTATATCTTTTATAAAGAGAGAAATAAAGTTTAGGCTTGTTTGCCTTGCATCCTGCTCACAAAAGCTTTGAAAATACAATGCAAAACTGATATCATGTAGTTCCTGTGGTGAATAATCACGGTTTTCTATGATTGCCAATGATAATACATCCAGATGACCCAACTTTTCGCCCTTTCTTCTCTGCATTTGATCTTGGTCGACAATTTGCCAAGCATACTTATCTGTAATCCCTTCGACAAGACTTTTGGCTATGTTGTTGTTCGGTAATAGCGTATCACTTCCCCTAAACTGTAAATTATGCTGATATTCGTGCGCAATGATCCAAAAACAAATCAATACAAAATTTTCAATCTTGCCTCTTTTAAAAAAATCTTCGATTGATAACATTTCTGTTTGATGGGGATGAAATTGAGGCGATAACGAAAAGCCTTTGTTTCCCATATAAAAAGTGACATTATTCTCATTAGGAGAATAATCTGCACGGGTTGCACTTGCAGTTTCTGATCTGTCAAACTCTAGAGTCGCCAAATCCTCTCCTAGTATTCCATAATATGACTGAATATATATATTTTTAAAGATAATACATGCCTCTTCTACCCGCCTCTCTAACTCTTCTTTTGGTGTATCAAGGGGTAATTGTTTTAATGCGATAATTTTGTCAGCGAGTTGCTGTTTTTTCTCTGTATTGTTTAAAGCAAAAAAGGCAGTCTGATCATCTTCGCGACGAGATGATTTTTGCTCTTCGTGCTCCTGATTGCCATTGTGTCTATTAGAATTTTTATTTATAATTTGCGCTAAAATGTATTTTTTAAAATTCTTTATAAAAGACATATTTTCTCCCACATAAAAATAACATATTTTTCACCGCAAGTCAATACCTATAAACCTTGATTTATATAATATATGATTTCTCAAAAATTAGAATCATTTTTAAATTTGATGTTAAGGTTTATATAATCATAAAAAATTTAAAGCTTATGCATAAAAAATTAACAATTTTCAACTAAAAAGTTCTATACTTATTATTTTGCTATAAATTTCATCAAAATCATTTATGTTTAATACAAAAGCAAGAAAATAGTATGAAAAAACAGTTTAAGTCGCTAAGCAAAGTGACAATTGTTTAAAAAAAATGCCTAATTCTGAAAGCACAATTTAGCTCAGTCATTGTTTTTAGGCATTCTTTGGCGGGCAAAAGCAGTTTTTAGACGCCCCTTCTAAATTTCCAGTCTTTTGTCAACAAAAATTTTACTTGATCATTCTTCTCGACTATATTTTATAGCATCTTTGCTCGCTTTTCTTTCAAATTCGGCCCGACCATATATGGATTTATATCTTTCATAAGCATACTTTTGATCCAGTAAACATTGTTCTGTATTTTTTCTACCTGCAAAAACATGTCTGCTAGTCTGGAAAAAGACAAGCTCTTTCGCTTTCCAATACAACCTGGCAAGCCGATCTTTCATATCGAATTCATCATCAGCATGCAATGTAAATTGTGGACGATTATCAATATCCGCTCCAACATGCTCACAGATCGTTTTCAATAGGTCAAACAAATCATACAAATCATCGAATAATAATTTATAATGCGCATGTCTGTCCGATAAAACACGAAGTCTATAATCTAAGGCATCTAAAATTTGTTTATTATATTCAAATTCCCCAACAACATCTTCCTCTTTGAGGATGCGCTGAAAGTACATTACACCACGTACAAAAACTGGCACGAATAATAATTGGTTATCCTTATTCGGACGAATGAGCTCCTTACAAAAGTCGGTTTTGCCCTCTTCAATAAATTTACAAAATATTTCGCTTTGATCTTTAAGCGTCAACTTATGGAAATATAGCAAACTTCCCGACGTGATTTCATCATTTTTGAGCATATCGGCATATGACTTCATAAAGTCCTCGTTATACTTCCTATAATCAGCCTCACTTAAGTGTGCCGTAAGGTAATCATTCAATTGCACGACAGCAAAATCAAAACCTAACTTGAGCAACAGTAACTCAAACTTCTTAATCTTGTCAAAATTTGATTCTTGTAATTTCTTGATAATAATTTTGTCATCGCTTATGTCTTGAAGCAAAAATTTAAATGCATGTTTCATGATTGCCAGTTTTAAATAACTCTGCCTTTTGGCAAGTTTTAAATTTAATGGACCAAGCTTCATCGCGTCCTGGTCTTTTGGCAAGTTTTCACTTCCAATTTTCTTTTCGTCTTGAAACACCTGTTCAATTGTTTTTGCATAATCAACAAAATCTTGTGGCGAAATATTGTCGAGAATATCATTATAGATTTTAAAATATTTGTCGTTCTTATTTAAATTAAATCTTTCCAGTTCCTCTTCTTGCCTGTTTTGGGCCATAAATTTTTGATAGATATCGTTTGACAGGTATGGTTTGATATCATTGATAAAATATTGCATAAAATCTATACTTGTTCGGCGTGCATCCTTCTCAATAAATCGCTCAAAGTAAACAGCAAAGATTAAATTTTTAAAACTTATACCCTGAAGGTCTGTCTTGGTCACATCAATGAGTGGTTGCATATCTTTGACCCCCACTTTATCTATCATAAGTGGATCCTGAATCTCCCTCTCTTCGTTAAGTTGCCACGCATATTTATTTGTTATTCCCTCGACATCGCTTTTGCGGACGACGTGCTTCTCTAGCAATTTATCACTTCCCTTATATTGCAAGTTATGCTGATACTCATGCACAATAAGTTGGAAACAATTGATTAAAAAGACAATTATATTCCCTCTGCGATAAAAATCAACGATGTTAAGTTCTTCATGACTTATATCAGTGCCTGGTTTTGGCAGGTTGTAAAATGAGGAACCAATATACAATGTGATAGTGTTGTCAAGAAGCGAATAACTGCTATATTCAGTAGGTTTAACAGAATTAATATTGTCAAATTTGAGCTCTGCTAAATCTTGGCCAAGCATTCCATAGTACGGGTTGATGTACGCCTCTTTAAACAATTGGCAAAGGTCCGTTACCATCCTTCTCAAATTTGTCTCTGTTGTTACTTCACGAAATTGATCCAATGCCCGTATTCCTTCGGCAAGTTTTAGTTTTTTATTGTCATCAAATGAGCCAGGAATGTTTGGTGATTTATCCTCGTACAAGGAATTTTTATTTTGATTTTGCAAGCAATACAAAATATAGGACTGTAAGTTTTTCAATATTGACATAAATTTTCTCCTACTTAAGCATAACACGTTTTTGCCCCCAAGTCAAGGCAAACTTAGGCAAACTTAGGCAAACTTAGTTTGCATCACTATCCGACAAATTTTGCTTAAAGTTTATACTTTATTTCCGCTCTCGCAAACAGGCAAACTTAGTTTGCATCACCGTCCGGCAAACTTTGCTTAAAATATATTCCTTATCTCCGCTCTCACAAACTTAGTTTGCATCACCATCCGGCAAACTTAGTTTGCATCACTGTCCGACAAAATTGTTCTCAAAATTCATCCTCTATCCCCGCTCTCGCAAACTTAGTTTGCATCACTGTCCGACAAGCTTTATCTTAAGTATATTCCTTATTTCCGCTCTTACAAATTTATTTGTATTTCTGTCCAATTAAATGGATATAAAATCACATTCACTCTCATAAAATACTCAGTGTTTCGCAAGGCTTCTTTGCTATCTTTATTTTTTTTTTATTTTAGTCTTGAGCCTTTTCATCCCGGGCGCCCGGGAAGATGTTTTGCAAAGCAAAACGCACACGAAAGTGTGCAGAATACTGCAAGCTATCTTTTGCATTCAAGCTTTTTCAAACAAAAAAGCAGGCTCATGCGCCTGCCTTAATGATATTCCAGCAGTGTTCTATCTTCCCGGGCCGTCGCCAGCCAAGTATTTTCGACGATGAAAAGCTTAACTTCTGTGTTCGGGATGTGTACAGGTGGATCCTTTTCTCTATCGCCACTGGAAATGGTATAATAGCAAGTTTTCACTTGGAATTACCTATTAAATTATAACATAAACTGAAAGTTTAGTCAAGAGTTTTAATAAAACCCTGACAACTACATAACAGAAATTTTGGACTTTAAATTAATCCTATAGCTAAGCTTTTCCGTGATTAAGCCCTCGAACTATTAGTATCGGTCAGCTCAATACATTACTGTACTTACACCCCCGACCTATCAACGTTGTAGTCTACAACGGTTCTTACTAACTTATGTTATGGGATATCTAATCTTGAGGTGGGCTTCACGCTTAGATGCTTTCAGCATTTATCCCTTCCATACATCGCTACCCAGCT
>CALWTP010000027.1 GCA_944384495.1 uncultured Clostridia bacterium | reverse complement strand
TATATGAATATCCTCTCCATCCTCACTTTGTGTCGTTTCAATCGTATAACAGTCTTTATTTGTAAGAAATTTGGCATCGATTGATAGAGAAATTACAACTCCAACATCTTTTCTAGTTTTATTTAAGTTGTCCATCTCTCCGCTAGGAAGAACCGCATATACAGAAGAATCATCATCGATAGCTGTTGTCCTTGTCCAATAACTGCCATAACCCACATTGTTTTCAATGATTTGGTGCGCACCTGTCAAAATTGCAAAATCTGTTAATTTTTTTCTACAATGTTTATCTGATGTAAAAACTAAATCATCAAATGACTTAAGATATATCTTGTCCGTTGTCAAATAAGATGAGTCGCCATCATCACCATTTTCTGTTGAATTGTCAAGCTTGGTAGAAACCAAGAATTTTGTTAAATCAACATTGTTTTTCATTATATCCTCTATAAAAACGTCTTTCTTTTTGAAATTGTATCACAAAATTGACAAATTGTCTATACATTATATTTATTTCTTAATAACAAAATATTCTCCCAAAAAGAGGAGAATATTATTAACGAATTCAAATTTATAAATTAAATTAATTTATATGCAAACATTCATTTGAATACTCATCAAAAGCTTGTTGTGCGTATGCGAGCTCTGAATCAAATTTTTGTTTGTTTTTTGCATATTCATAAGCTTTGACAGTTTTAATCTGACATTCGCGCACCTCTGTAGCATTTTTTGGATTGACTCCGTGTAAATGATCCCATCCTCTTCTTTTTGCACGCTTCTCAAGTTCTCGCAATTTAAATAGTTCTTTGTCCTTTCTCATCTTTTGTGTCCTTTTAAACCAATAATTTTTGTTAAAACTTTATTGATAAGTCAAGCATAACACCTAAATTTACCTTTGTCAATACCTATTTTCAAAAAAATTAAAATAAATTTATAAAAAATGATAATATTGATAAAAATTATTAAAAATAAATAAAAAATAAATAAATTTTTTACTTGACATATTTTTTTTGAAAATATATAATAATCTTGCAATGATGGAATTGGCAACTCCGGAGCAAACGCGAAGTCGGCGTAAAGACTGGAAATAAGGCACTTTTTGGTGTGAATTAGGGTGGAACAGCGAAGAAATCTCGCCCCTATATGGTTTTCATATAGGGGCTTTATTAATTTTTAAAAATAAATATTTTTGCTAAAATTATAAAAAATTATAAAATTTATTTCTTCGTTAAAAAACACATTAAAAAATCAATTTCATACAATAAAAAAGGAGAAATTTATGAAAAATAATTTGACTATGGATAAACTTGTAGCACTGTGTAAAAATCGAGGTATTGTTTTCCCTGGAAGTGAAATCTATGGTGGGTTTGCAAATACCTGGGATTTTGGACCAGTCGGAGTTGAACTTAAAAACAATATAAAGAGAGCATGGTGGAAAAGATTTGTGCAGGAAGATCCTATAACATATGGTGTCGATGCTGCAATTTTGATGAACCCAACCGTTTGGCAGGCAAGTGGACATGTGGCAAGCTTTGGAGATCCTAAAATGGATTGTAAAAAATGTAAACAACGTTTTCGAGCGGATACCCTTGTTGAAAAACACTCTAAGGGCGAGGTTTCAGCTGAAGCAATGAGCGATGAAGAGCTTATGGATTATATAAACAAGCACCATATCTGTTGCCCTCACTGTGGTGGCTTTGACTGGACTGCTATTCGTAAATTTAATCCTATGTTCACAACTTCCAGAGGCACACTTGAGGAGGAAGCGGACAAGGTTTATCTAAGGCCGGAGACCTGTCAGGGTGAATATGTAAACTTTTTAAATGTTCAACGCACGACTAGAGCCAAAGTACCGTTTGCAATTGCACAAATTGGAAAATCTTTCAGAAATGAAATTACTCCTGGTAATTTCCTATTCAGGACTATCGAATTTGAACAAATGGAACTGCAAATGTTCTGTCATGACAAGGACAGTATGGACTTTTATAATGATTACAAAGCTCGGGCGCTTAAATTTGCCACTGATCTCGGTCTAAAAGAAGAAAATCTTCGATTCCATGATCATGATAAACTCGCTCATTATGCAAAAGCGGCCTGCGATATACAATACCAATTTCCTATCGGCTGGCAAGAGCTTAATGGTATACATCATAGGGGCACCTGGGATTTGTCAAGACATCAAGAATATAGTGGAAAATCAATGCTTTACCTTGACCCTTTCACCAATGAAAAATTTATTCCAAATGTCATAGAATATTCAATTGGCGCCGACAGACTTACGCTTGCTGTTCTATGTGAGGCATATGATGAAGAGGAACTGGGAAATGGCGAGAGCAGAATTGTTATGCATTTCCACCCTGCAATTGCACCTTATAAGATTGCTATTTTGCCTCTTCAAAAGAATTTAAGTGAAAAAGCAAAAGAAGTTTACGCAACTCTATGTAAGGAGTTTATGTGCGACTATGATGAGGCTGGCTCAATTGGAAAAAGATATCGTAGGCAGGATGAGATTGGAACACCGTATTGTATCACCATTGATTTCCAAACCCTTGAAGATGATACTGTGACGATCAGAGATCGAGACAGCATGAATCAAATAAGGATGCCTATAGAACAAATCTGTGAATATATGCATGGTAAAATAAAATTTGAATAGTTTTGACTTTTAAAATGTTATAGGTCGGCTGAAAAATTGTAAATAATTGTAAATAAAAAAACAAATCCGAGTTTTTGTATATTAATGACTTAGATTTGTTTTTTTTGTTTCACGATTTAGTAATATTTAATGCTTTACAATATTAAACATACTTTTTACCATTTGCTAGCCCAAAAGCATTTTATTAAAAACAGTTAAAAAAAGATTTTTTTATAAATTTATAAATTTTTAAATAATGATATCACGTAAATTTGCCTAAATTTATACATTTTTTTGACTTTTTGCACTTTTTTATGTGTTTTTAAGCTATTTTTTTATATTTTTCATAAAATTATGTTATTTTGCAAACAATATTTAAGTTGATCTATTAATAAGGAGGGTTTATGGACAACAAGGTCAATGATGGTATTATCTGCAATGTCAAAAACTGTGTATATAACGAAAAAGGCTCAAATTGTAACTTGGAGCATGTCATAATCTCTAAAGGTGATGGTGCCCAGCACTACTGTAAAAGTTTTATTCCTCTTGTCGAAGATCAAGAAAGCGATAAGCATAAGCATGAAAATGTCGAGAGCGGACAAGATGAATATTTTGATTTTGATGACCTTATCAGCGATATCACAGTTGAGATAAACGAGGATGAAAACTTGAATAATCAAAAATAAGTGATTTTCTTGGTCACTTATTTTTTTGATATTAAATAAATTTTGCTGTCAAAATAATGACTTTTGGGATATTTTCTTACATTATCAATCTCGTCTTGTGATTGTAAGCAATAAAAATAAAAATCGCAGAAAATAAGCAAGTGATACAAACATGCTTGCAACATATGTCATTGCAGCAGCATTGAGCACTCGATCAGTTGCGTAGACTTCGTCCTCTCCTGTTGCACCCAGCTTGAACATGAGCTCTTTTGCTCTCTTGGAGGCATTAAATTCCACTGGTAATGTGACAAGATTGGCAATAAGTGCGACCGCATAAATTCCAACAGAGGCATAAATAATTATATTTCCTGCCCATAAAAAGAAAACAAATTGCATTAATATACCTACGATCAAAAGCGGAACGAGAAGTTTTGAAACAAAATTAGAGGTTTTTACTACAAATTGTCGCAGTTTATAAAAAGCATAATTTTCTTTGTCTTGCAATGCATGACCAAATTCGTGAGCCACAATTGCTTGAGATGCTATTGACCGGCTATTAAAATTGGACTGTGAAATATTGATTGATTTGTCAGTTGGGTTGTAATGATCAGTCAATGTTCCATTGCAAGATTTTATCGTGAGATTTATATTATTCTCAGAACAAAGCTTATGAGCAAGCTGTTCTCCTGTTAAATCAACAGACGAGTCTATATCCTTATATGTCTGGTATGCGTCATTGACTTTTGATTGAGCAACAAGTGCTATAATAATGCTGATCAATATGACAACTCCGCTCACAATATAACCTATATAATATGCCATAAAACTATCCTTTTAATTAAATAATTGTGTTTTTTTCGATAAAGCAGTCCAGAATAAGACAATTTTTAAAAAGTCTGCCCAATATGTGTTTCTCGCATCCTTTAAAAAGCGTTTTGCTCTTTTCATTTCAAGATCGTCGAGTATTTCCTCTAAAAAAACAATTCCTTTTTTTGATGCATCCTTCTCTATTGATATTGTTACAAGTTTTAATATCAGCGCAAGTAGAAAAATTAAAACCGCAATACCCAGCAGTACCAGCCCTATGATCATTAAGCTTTCAATAAAAACCATGATAGCTCCGGTAAGCAATAGCGGGGTCATAAATAAGCCCAAAACCCTTCCAAGCTTTCGCATAAAATTAAAGCTCTTAAGTTTTCCCTCTCGATCTTGTTGTGCATGGCCCATTTCATGTGCAATAATGGTAAAAGATGCAATTGAATTATTGTTTATGGTGGAGGTTGACAGGAAGAGTTTACCTTTTCCATAAGCATCACGGGCAACCTGTGAAATCTGCACAATTTGAAGTTTGCCTCTAAAATGCTCATGATTTATCATGTTGACAAAGTCATATGGCATAATATTGGATTTTATATAAACTTTGTCAAGTTCTTTATATCTTTCCATAAATTTTTCATACGAAAAGTTTGCAACCGCCAGCAAAAAACATATTAGGACCGCAAATGCTATAACTGCAATTATAATTATCCATGTCGTACTCATGATTATATTTTACTCATTTTAAGCTAAAAAATCAAATATTTTGCTAAGTTATCAAAACAATAGTACTTCCTACTGCAATGCTTGTATTTGGCGGTGGAAGCTGGGCGGTAATAATTTCACCTGCTCCATCAAGGTCATAGTAAAGGCCTAATTTTTTCAAAATAACCGCTCCCTCTGCCAAACTTTGACCAACAAGTTGTGGCATCTCAACATATTCTGTCTTTGCATTTTCATCTTGTTTTTCTTCACCAAGGTATTCAAAAAGCTGGCTAAAGGCAATCTTTCCATATGGTGCTGCAACAATACTGCCATAATAGGCTCCATTGCTTGGCTCGTCGACCATGATGAATAGTATAAATTTGGGGTCATCTGCTGGATATGTGCCAATAAAGCTTGAAATATATTTCCCTTGATCAATGCCACCTGTTTCTTTGTACTTTTGAGCAGTACCCGTTTTGCCTCCCACATTATACCCTTCAACAAAGGTGTATTTCCCCGCCTTGTTTTCAGCCTGTTCCAATAAATAATTGACTTTTTGAGCGGTATCTTCACTTATGACTCCAGCCTTATCCGAGCTTTTGCCTTCCTTGATCGATAAGCCACTTTCATCTTTTATTTGAAGAAGGATATGTGGAGTATTGACCACTCCTCCATTTACTATCGTGGCAACAGCTTTTACAAGTTGGATGGGAGTCAGAGCAATTGCATGACCAAACCCCATTCTGGCAAGATCCACATTTCTCACACTGGATTTTGGCATCATTATTCCACTTGCCTCACCAGAAATGTCAATGCCCGTTTTAGTTCCCAGCCCAAACCCAGTCATATATTTATAAAAATTGTCAACTCCAAGTCTTAATGCAAGATCCATAAAACAACAGTTGCAAGAATTGGCAAAGGCCTCCACCAGAGTTTGAGACCCATGCCCAATACTCTTCCAGCATCGTATTCGCTCGCCGTCAATAATCCGATATCCCGGACAATAAAAACGATCATCTAAAGACACCACTTTTTCCTCAAGTGCGGCTGCAACTGTCAATATTTTAAATGTAGAACCCGGCTCATAGATGTCTGTTACCGCCTTAACTTTACTTTGGTCAAAAAGTGCGTCTATATCATCTCTTGGCAAATCATTCAGATCAAAACTTGGCTTACTCGACAAGGCAAGCATCTCTCCGCTGTCTGCATCCATAATAAGCCCCGTGACACTTTGTGCCTTTTGCTCTGTCATTATTTGCTCAAGCACATTTTCTAAAATCAGTTGCATGTTGTTGTCGATTGTGAGATATAAATCATTGCCTTTTGTTGCCGGTACATAATAACGCAAGCTTCCACCTATCTCCTTTCCTTGAAGATCACTTTGAACGAAGCTGTAGCCGTCTTCGCCTTTCAAATAATCATTGAAATATGCTTCTGCTCCACTTTGTCCCTCATTGTCAACAGAAATAAACCCGAGAACCTGAGACAGAAGATTTCCAAATGGATAATACCTGTTTGCGGTTTCTGCAAAATATACGCCATCGAAGTGTTTATTGTATAAATTTTCAACCGCCTCACTCTCCACCTGCATCTTTATCAAAACTTCACTCTGGCTTCTGTCCGTGATCTTTTGATAGACATTGCCAAAAGTTAGGTCAAGTTCCCTAGACAGCGCATAAGCAACTTCAGATGGTTTGGTGACCTCCCTCGCTCTGACATAGACATTATATGTGGTATAACTTACAGCGAGCGACGTGCCTAGGCAGTCATAAATGGTTCCACGTGGCGCAATTATGGCAAGATCCCGGGTCCACTGATCGGTGGCTTTGCTTTGCAAGCTGTTGCCACTGATAATTTGCAGAACAAAAAGTCTTACGACAAGTGCACAAAAAATAAAGAATATCGCAACAGTTATTGCAAATATTCTTCTTTTTAATGAAAATGTTGTGCTGATTTTTTGCAAATCTATCCCCCAAATAAGCCGGATAAGAAATTACAAAACCTATCAAACCAGTTGGATTTCTCTCCTATCGTGCTTGGTGGAAGCGACTGATCTGGAATTGTCTGAAAGAGATTTTCCATGTTTTGAGAGTTTGTAGCATCAAGATTGTGTAGGTTGTTGAGATATGTTACCAAATTTACACTATACTGTGTTGTCACTTGATCGAGCAAGGCAATATTCACAATTCCCCACACTCCAAATAAAGCAAATAAGATTGAAATAATGATATATTTCAGCTTAAACTTTTTTACTTTGGGCGCTGTTTCCACTTTTTCTTCTGAGAAAACAAATACCTTTTCTCTCTGCTCATCTGATAAGGTTTCGATAAAATCATAATTTGGCGTTTCAATGGTTTGAGAAGATTTATTTTGAAGAGTGTCTGCTTGCGCTATTGTTTGTGTTTGTTCACTTTCTGTTTTTATATCCCTTTTTAGAGGCTCGGCAGATTTAAACGCGGAGGATGAGAACACATTTATCTTTTTGAATGGTTTATCCTCTCCCGCTTTAAGCTTATCTATTGAAGCTGAAACAGAGGATGTGAGAGATTGTTTGTGTTTTTGCTCCAAAAATTTCTCTTGAATAAGCTGTTTCTGCTCTTTTTCAATTTTTTCAAGCAAAATCTTCTCTTCCATAATATACGCACCTCCTTTTTTAAATATTCTTTGACAATTTATAAGCCTTTTAAGCATTAAATTTTTTCTATCAGCCTTAATTTTGCAGAGCTTGATCGCGGATTGAGCTTGAGCTCCTCTTCTGTTGCGGTAATTGGTTTTTTATTAAGCAATTTTATTGATGCCTTATGACCGCAAATGCAGACTGGCACCTTTGGCGGGCAGAGGCAATCACTGCCCTCTTCTTTAAAGACGGTTTTGACAATACGGTCCTCAAGACTGTGAAATGTCAGAACAGCGCCCCTTCCACCTTTGTTTAGCATTGAAATAAGCTCCAAAAGACACTCTCGAAGACCGTCAAGCTCGCCGTTTACTTCAATCCTGAGAGCTTGAAACGTCTTTTTTGACACTCCGCCTTTGCCAAAGACAACTCTTTTAGGGAAACTCTTTTCAATGATATCTTTGAGCTGAAAAGTGGTTTCAATCGGCTTAATCTTGCGTGCATTAATTATATTTTCAACAATTTTTTTTGCGTTTGCCTCTTCTCCATATTGATATAAAATCTGAACAAGTCTTTCTTTTGAATATGAGTTGACGATTTGGTATGCTGTCAATTTGTCCTCACTATCCATCCTCATGTCAAGGATACCGTTATGGTTAAAACTAAATCCTCTCTCAGCATTATCGATCTGATATGAGCTTACACCAAGATCAATCAAAAATCCATCTATCTTTTCCACTCCATTTTCTTTTAAAATCTTGGGTGCATTTTTAAAATTTGAGTGAAAAAGAGTAATATTTGGATAAGATTTAAACTTATTCTTGCAATGCTCTATTGCCTCTTGATCCCTATCAAATCCATATAGGTGTCCATCCTTTGACAACCTCTTTAAAATCTGTGCCGAATGTCCCCCGCCACCAATGGTGCAATCCACATAAATACCATTCTTTTTGATTTTTAGCCCATCAATTACTTCGCTAAGTAATACAGGTATATGTTTAAATTCCATCTCTTTGTTTCCTTTAAGCAAGTTGTGCAAGAAGCGAGAATACATATGGGAAGTTGATCTGTATGTAGTTTGCATGATCATTGAACAGCTGTGTCAGCTCTTCAGATCGTGCTATCTGCTCTGCATATCCATCTTTTATTGCATTTGTGAGACTGATAAATGTGTCATGGAAGATCCCTTGCTCACTCTTTTGGTATAGCTCCACCCTGTATGCATTCTTTTGAAGGCTATCCATAAACAACCCGAGGCTGACTTTGTCAATATCGGTGATCGTCATACCGCTTTGGTACGTCTCGTTTATTTGGATAAATGATTTGAATACGTTGCAAATTTCATCAGCTTGATCTTCCGCATTTCCTTGAACAAGTGTTATATTTTCAAATGATATGGAAGTTGAAGATGGGCTTAAGATCTCATTGATTACACTCTCCATTTCGCTTGCTATGTTATCCTTTAAAGTGGAGGTCACATTTGCATAAAGAATTGGTTTTAAAATATTATCAACATCGGCGCTTGTTAGGCTGTCTACCAGCGAATTGATATCTCCGCCTAAAGCCACTTCAAGATAAGTCTGTCCGCTTGATGTGGTGGTTTTATTGAGATTGACTAAAACTGAGCTGATATGAGGCAGTTCGCTCTTCCATGCGTCATAGCTATTGAGCATGCTTAAATCCATCACACTTGCATCCACCACATTGATAAGATTGTCAGTAATCAGATCTTTTGTAAGATCAATCTGGTAAAGAGGAAGGATAATATCCTCTAAAAGGGTTTCGTTTTGCTCAATTTTGTCAGCAATTTCAGCTACAATCTCCGTTGTTGAGGTTGTATCGCTTGTCAAAAGCGAGTAAAGATTGCTCTCTTTAATTGATTGAAGCGAAGGCAAAACAAAGGCAAAAAGTTGACTATAATTGGTAATTTCCTGACTTTGACCATTGTTGTCAATCAGTGGATTGCTTGGCAAAGCAAAATTGTTATCTGTCAGCAATTTGTCCACAATTGGTTGTCCTTGCGAATTTTTCAAAAGTTTTATTCCTCTTATTTCATCAATCAACAGTCCCAGATTTTTGGTCACCGTTTCAAGATTTGCTTGGCTGTCTTGTCCCACAAGCAGTGATATGTCATTTATAATATCTAAAACATCAATCTCTCCTGATAAATCGTCATAATAATTGATAACACCTAAAATAGAATTTTCTATTTCATCCCAGTCTTGATCTGTCCATACGGAGGTATCCACACCTATCTTATCAATTTCAAATCCAGTCTCATCGATGACAAGATTTATAGCCGAAACCGCACTGTCCTGCAAGATATTCAAATTAAATACTCCATCTAAAATTTCAGACAAGGAAGATCTGTTTGACTGCCTTGTGAGAATCTCAACAAAATCTGGGTCCTCGCTAGACGCGATCTCATCGAGCATACCGCTAAGACTGATTTCTTTGAATATTGCAAACACCTCTTGCAGATCAGATGAAAAATATTCAGATTTTTCGCTTGAGCTTTCAATAGAATTCAAAGTCGCGCCAATATCATCAATTACCGGTTTTACTTTATCAAATCCTTCAATGCTTGTTATAAATGAGTAGTCATTGTAGTTTTGCACAATATTTGCAAGTGTTGAAGCAATTATTTTGTCAAAAAGCCCTCCCTCAACCAAGCGATTGTAGCTTTTTTCTATCAAATCAAAATCTGTGTTTTTAAAATTTACAAGTCCACTTGCATCATAATAATTGGCAAGCTGATAGCCATAATCTGCAAGCACATAGCCATTTTTAATTTCACTTCTTATTGTAACATCTCTGCCATCAATCTCAACCTTCGTCAAGTAGTCACACATAGAGTCTGAAAGTCCACTTGCATTGCAAATCTTTATCAGCAGATTGTTGTCAAGTCCATCAATGATGGTTTCAGCAGATGAAGGCAAAACAGAGTCAATCAAATGATCTGGATTTGAATTTGCATCTGTTTGCTCTTGAGAAATCTGAAAATATTGTCTGTCTTGGGTCAGATAATCTGCTGTGCCAATCAGCGATGCAAGAGGCATAAAGACAAAGATAGAGAATATGAACGCTTTAACAAGTCCAACTCCGCCACCAAACAGACGAAGTTTTTTTGCGCCATCTTTATATTTGACACAGGTTAATGCTAAAATCTTATAAATTATATAAATAACAAGCTCAACAGCGATAGCAAGCAAGATAAATACCACGATGTTGGCAATTGCACCAGGAAGAGATGAGAAAAATCTTTCAAGATTTGGATTATTGTCGATCATTAAAGCAATATCCTCATTGCTTTTAAGTGAATCAACAAGCGCATCACTGATCGTCATCGGCTGACCGTCAATTGATATGTTTATATTTAAAATTGCACGAGCAATCACAGGTGTAATAAAAAAAGACAAGATAAGCCCGGCGATTGAGCAAATCAGATTGACAACAGACCTTTTGAGGCCCCGCCAAAAGCCAATAAAAAATCCTATAATCAAAATTAAAACAAACGCGGCTGTGATAATCCAACCTATTGCACTAGCGCTCATAATCTCTCCTTTTTGTTAAGATTCTTAATCTAACATTTATTTTAGCATTTTTATGATAAACTTTCAATTGATTTTGCCTGTTTTTTAATAATTTATCATTTTCTCTATGGCTCTCAAAAGATTATTGACCAAATTCACTATGATAAAAACAATAAAATTTAAGGTTATTATATTTTGACTTAAAAATTAGATATTTATCGACATTTTTTAATATTTTTTTATAAGGATAGAATAGAAGTTGTTTGATAAAATATTCTTATGAAAAGAAATTTGATCTTTGTGATAGCAGTCATTATTATTCTAGCGTTTTTTTGGCTGGTCACATCAATGGCAATTCAATATAACAAGTCAAAGGTTGAGCATCCTGCATATTTTTCTGCAATCTCAAAATGATTTTTCTAATATAAATTATCAAAAACACAAATCAACAAATGATTTCTTTTGATTCTCGATAAAACTTGCAAATTTTGTCAAATAATGATATAATTTTGCTATGCGAATTATAAATCTATCTTCGGGAAGTGACGGAAATTTAACATATATTGAATCGTCAAGTCAAAAAATTCTTCTTGACGATGGTTTATCTTGTACAGAAACGATTAAAAGATTGAATGTTATAGGAATTAGCCCTTCCGATTTAAATGCCATTATTGTCACGCATGAACACTCCGATCATATCAAAGGCATAGACCTTCTTTCAAACAAGGCAAATCTGCCAGTTTATGCTCATAGCGCTGTATGGGTTTCTCTTGACGATAAACTCAAGCGAGTGGCAATTAAGAATCGCCGGTTATTTGATGACGATTTTTCTTTGGGCGAACTTGAAATTCATCCGATTGAACACCCTCATGATGTCAAGTGCTTTGGATATAGCTTTATTGAAGGAAATAAAAAGATAAGTGTGCTAACCGACCTTGGACATCTGACTGAAAGAATTTTAAAATCTGCCAGTGGCAGTCAAATCATCTATGTGGAAGCCAATTACGACAAAGATATGCTCTATAATAGCACCAAATATCCCCTTGCACTGAAAAGGCGTATTGATGGTCCAAATGGCCATTTGTCAAATATTGACAGCGGTAATGCAGTTGAATTTTTCTCTGCAACAGGCACCAGACAAATCGTGCTTTCGCACCTGAGCAAGGAAAACAATTCGCCACAACTTGCATATACATTTATAACTGAGCAGATCAAGAAAAAAGGTGTAATTGAGGGAGAGGATATCCGTATTGATGTTGCTACTCCAAATATCGGATCTTTTTTTAGATTGCGATAATAACAGTCAGAAGGCTCAGAATTTACTCAAATTTCATTCCTTTGTACCAAATAAAGTGCTTTTTTATTAAAATATTCTCTATAAAAAGTCTTTTTTTGATAAATAGCTATTGAAATTTGAAATAAAATATGTTAGAATAATAGAGAAAAAATGGAGGTGTTTATGTCTAAGTTGTATAAAGCAATGATTGAAAATATTTATCTTCGAGATGGAGTAGGTTTAAAAGACGATGTTCTAAATGCCTTAATGACTAAAAAAGAAAGAAATCTGTCTGATCCAAAAAAATCTCCACTTTCTCGTGCTTTTTTGGTAAATGTAAATGAAACTTTAGGTAGTGGTTTTATGCTCACTGCTCAAACCACCTTTCAAAAAGAGCAATGGGAGCTTAAGAGTGCACTTAAAGAGGAAATTAAGTTTGTAAACGACAATAGTCCGTCACGTTTTGGCAAAAATAGGAAAAATAATCTCTATGGCGCATTGTGCGATAAATTACAGGCTGCTCATCCTGAGTATCCAACATTTGTATTCGACTCACTTAACAAGTACAAGGAAAATGATGGCGACTTTATTGCCAAGCTTGTTTGTGCTTTGATAGAGAGCAAAACATCAATGTCTCAACAAGATGATCTAAATACCGACAATAATATAAATATAATGCCAAAAGTTGAAATGGAACTATTGAAGTATGCATATGCTTATGCACAAGAGCATCAAAACATCAAACATCAAACAGTGAGTGAAGATATTTATCGCATGCTTGGTATTGAATCCAATACAGAGGCGCAAAAATGTTTGCGTAATCTTGCAATAAACAATTTATTGTCACTCTCACTTCCAGGCTATTCTGTATCTCAAAATGTTAATTTTGGTGATAACTCCCTTGTTACCATTTATCCATATGGACAACAAGTCTATCTCTTTACCAAACAAGACAAGGCAAGCTTTGCAGAACCCGATAAAGAAAAGATAACAGATCTTATTAAAGCAGATCAGCTCACAAAACCTGATGGAACACCTATGACAGATTCTGATGGCAAGCAAGTGCTTTACACCAAAAACCTTCAATCGGCTTTAGAGAGAATCAAAGAAAAATTAGACAAAAATTTGAGTGAGGATAAAAAATTTTATGTGGCTTCACTTGCATACCTGTTGCTTGCAGATAAGGTGGGCTTTACAGATCCCCAAAATTTCATCGGTATTGCTCTTGCTGACCCAATGATTGACTTAGGATTAACCAAAGATGAAACCGAAACACTTCGCGATGCTGCACATACAGTCGCAAATGAGATAAGTACGAACGAACTTTCATCAGGAATTGACCTGCCACTTGATCCGTCAATTGCCCCTGTTGTTCCTTCGGTAACTCCTCCTACCCCACAGGCTACTCCACTCGCTTTTAAAAAGTTTGAAAAGCTAGTGGGAAGTGTAAAATCTCCATTGCTTAAAGTCATTGACGCAACTTATAAGCTTTTCTTGCCACCAAACATACTCAAGACAATAAAACAAGACAAACAAACATTGAAAGATTGCATTGAAATTTACGAAACAAGTACTGATCCAAAAGAGCGAAAAGCAGCTCAAAAAGCAATTTATAAAATACAGGACAAATATGGTTTATCCCCTACTGCTATCGATGCTTCTATGCTCAAAATATTAGAAAAATATGGTGTAAAAGGAAGTGAAGAAGAGGTCACCAAAGAGATCTCCAAAACAGCTCCAAATCTGACGATCAAAAGACGAGCACGCAAGAAAAAAGACTCCTCTGGCAATATCGTTTCAATTCCGGCAAGCACAATCTATCTAGATGGACTACTGCCACAACTTGAAAAAATCGAAAACCAATATAAGTCAACACAAAGTTTCTGGGAATCAATTCAAAATCCTTTAAGGCCTGCAATCAAAAACTATAAAAAAGAAGTTGAAGCAAATAAGACAAAGCCAGATTCAGAGAAAAAGGAAGAAGTAGACATCCTTCTAGAGCAATTAAATAATTTTGCCAAGAACATCCAAAACAAAAAAGTGAAAGAAGTTGATGATAAAAATCTTGCGGACTATGAATATGTTGTACAATTTATAACGAAACATTATGACACAATAATGACCGCAGATGAACTTACACAGAAAGAAATCAAGAAGCTTCTAAAGGAATACTTGAAAACTGTTAAACTTCCAAAAGAGGGAGCTTTGCAGGTCGCAGTTAAGCCAAAAGATAGAGATGCATACGTAGAAAAATAAAACAGCAATTTTTGATGACAACAATAAATAATTTAGACAAATTTTTTATCGTTTTTTGTCAATAATGGGGGTATAACTTTTTAATAGTTTTAGTATTTTTCTTGCCTAATATAGCAATCATTTGCTAGATTAGGCATTTTTTTATAATTTTTCCAAATTAACAATCAAAACTTCTTGCAAATTTGTTAGCTATAATGTATAATTAAACTCGAGCCTTAAAAAAATCACTTCAAAATTCCTTGCTCACTCTTTAGGCTGAAATTTAATTGATACACGCGGAAGTGGCGATCCGGGGTCCCCCGAAAATGTCAATTTTTGGGGTGGTAGCCGGGGTCCCCCGAAAATCTTTGATTTTTGGGGTGGTAGAGGCATACGCGCATGGTTCAGACTGAAACCTGCGCTAAATATCACATGTTCAGTCAAAAATTTAATTAATATACGCGGAAGTGGCGAAATGGCATACGCGCAGGTTTCAGGTACCTGTGGTAGCGATAC
>CALWTP010000026.1 GCA_944384495.1 uncultured Clostridia bacterium | reverse complement strand
TGATCTCTATCTCGCTACCGTCTGAGTCCTCAAGGTGGACATTCTTGACATAGAGTGATCTGTCGGATATCTCAAAGTTTATCGTCCCTTCCATATTGATCGACTGGGTCTGGGCGGCAAGCACTCCTATCACCAGAGTTGCAATTGCAAGCATAAACATGATAATCGCTGACGATAGTTTCATTTTTAAACTCATATTCTTCCCCCTCTTTGTTTTTGGAATTAGGCTCACCTTATTATTCTCTTTTTAAAATAATACTAAAAATTATTTATAGGTTTTTTAATCTCAGTCTTTGCTTTTCTATGTTATAAGAGAAAGCACTGCTGTATTAGATTTAAATAATCTCAAGTCTTGTTTTGGTTTAAGAATTACATAAAGGTTTATGTCTGCTCCGCCTTGCGAACAGGACTTTTGGAAAAAGTCCTTTGGAGGGCTGGTCAGCCCTCCTGCTTTGGGCACATGCCCAAAGCCTTCGCAAGGCGGGTTTATGTTATTGTTTATAATTCCTACCTCTATTATACCCCCCCTGCCAAAAGTCAACTTTTTTTACCTTTTTTCCAAAAGGAAGTTGACTTTTGGCACTAATTTCCAAAAAATGAGGATGGATTTGAAACGATTTTTGTCGAAATTCACAAATTACTGTATAAAAAAAGCCTCTATTTCTATAGAGGCTTTATATACATGGATTTAATTAATTATAAAAATTTCAATTTCTTCTCAACAGCCTCGATAAGTTCTTGTTTCTCGTTTGCAATTAAACCGTCAAACACATCACTGAGCAAGCTTTCTAGTATAGGAATATATCTTTTGGCACTTACCGTTGGATAATTTTTTTTGATATCTTCGCCAGTGATTTTAAGATCCTTAATTGTGACTATCAATTTATGCGAGATGATATATTTATAGAAAAACTGGTATTTATTTGCGAGATATTTTGATTTATGCAGTAAAAGAGAATAAATTTCAGGGAAATTGTTGAAATACTTAAAGAAATAAGGTTTATTCTGCTGATGATTTAATGCTTCATAATAACCAGATAAAATATTGATATACTGCTCAACCATTTTCTTTGGCATTTTAAAGGAATCGGTTAAAATCAAGTTAAGATAATAGGAAATGGAAATTGGATTTACGGTATCAATGACATCAATTAAAAAGCCTTTTGATTTTCTCTCAACCTTTTTTACCATTTTAAATTTGATCTTTTGACAATCTATACCAAATATTGGCCACAATTTCGCCTTGTTAAATTGTTTTAATGCGCTCATATAAGCATTTTTTTTGGCAATTTTTGGATATTTCTCAGGGCTATGCAAAATCCGAGTGATTTCATAGATAAACCTCTCGCCTGAAACATCACGCAAATTGTTTATATAGGTGAAGGCGGACAGTCTGGTCTGTTTATCTATTTTAAAATTAAGCTCGCATTGAAATCTAAACAATCTCAAAATTCTCAATCCGTCATGCGATAACACTTGGTCTGGAGTCTCAACGGTACGAAGAATTTTTTTGTTTATATCATCGATACCTCCATAAAAGTCAAGCACTTTATCATTTTTGATGTCATAGTATAATGCATTGCAAGTGAAGTCACGCCTTTTGGCATCTTCTTCCACATCGTCAATAAATTCTACTTTTTCTGGAACATGTGCTCCCCCAGCCGGATAAAAATCTCGCCGAAGTGTGGTGTACTCCACTTCTTCTCCATTTTCTAAGTATATAATCGCGCTCCCTAAAGTCTTGCTTTTGATCTTCATCCGAAACTTGCTGTTTTTTATTATTTTTTCCACCTCTTCAAGTTTTAATGATGAAACAATGTCAATATCTGTATTAGGCAGACCCATGATCGCATTGCGAATATAACCGCCAACTATATAAAGTGACACTGGAAATAATTCACTTAAATTCTTTAAACTTTGTGGAATAGAAAATTGCATAATCTCCTCATCTTTATACTGCTATTTTTATAATGATAAACAATTTATAAAACAAAGTCAAATCTATTTTAAATAAGTTTGACTTTTGTATGTTAAAGAGTATATAATATCTTTATCAGGAGATTATTATTATAATTTTCTTTAGTCCGCCTTTGAAAACAATAAACCACAAGGTTTAGCATTTGTTTTTTAAAAGCAAAAAAATTTTAACTCCAGTTAAAAATTGTTTTCAAAAGTGTGCAATAAAGCTTCAAAAAAAGAGATATGAAAAAAGAGAAGAAAGAGACTATTTCACCAGTTTTAAAATCAAGGATAAAATATAGGAAAAAATTGACAGATCTGCAAGATTTGTCAGTGCTTTTTTACACTCTTAACCCACAAGAAAACAACAAAACCTTTCTAGAAAAAGTCATTGAGAGTTTCAGCTTAAAATTTAAAAAGAAAGACAAAGATGATCAGCCTGCTATTCCTCAAAATGTCGAAAGATTTAAGCCGGAAATAAATATGGGCTTAAATAAGGAGCAAATTGAAAGCCGAGTTGCACTAAATCTTACCAATAACACGAAAGTCAAATCGACAAAATCCTATACAGCGATATTTTGCAAAAATATCTTTACATTTTTTAATATGCTGTGGCTTGTCATTGCAATTGCACTTTTGCTTGTGGGATCATATAGCGACCTTATTTTTATTCTTGTCATTGTGGCAAATACATCAATTGCAATTATACAGGAGATACGAGCAAAAATAGCCGTCGAAAAATTATCTCTTGTCACTGCTCCGCTTGTCAAGACAGTACGAGATGGCAATCAAATCGACCTTCCAGCTGACAAGCTGGTGCTAGATGATATAATCGTGCTTTCCAGCGGAAATCAAATTCCTGCTGACTGCATAATTCTTGACGGAAAAGTTGACGTAAATGAAAGCTTGCTTACGGGAGAGTCAAACGCGATCGAAAAATCAACAAATGACACTCTTTTGAGTGGAAGTTTTATCGTTTCGGGAGTATGCTATGCAAGAGTTGAAAAAATTGGCAAAGACAACTATATCTATCAAATGGCAAAAAAAGCGAAAGAGTTTAAAGCTCCGCAGTCAAATCTTTTCAAAGATCTTAATAGACTTATAAAATATATCGGTATTGCACTCGTTCCAATCGGCATTCTTACATTTTTAAAGGAATTTGCAGTGGCAGGTTCGACGATTAAAGACCAGATCACAAACACAAGTGGAGCGCTTACCAGTATGATCCCTGCCGGAATGTTTTTGCTGGTTACAGTAAGTCTGGCAATCGGCGTGATAAAGCTTACACGGAAAAAGACTTTGGTTAAAGACCTTTATTCCATTGAAATGCTTGCAAGAACAGATGTGCTTTGCCTTGATAAAACGGGCACAATCACAGATGGCACAATGAAAGTTGTCGATTTTATGACTTTCAATAATAAGCGAAAATCAAGCATTATCAAACTCTTGTCAAATGTTTTGGGTGCTCAAAAAACTCTAAATGCAACCTCAAATGCCATGATTGTTGAATTTGGACGAAATGAGCAGTATAAAGCCTTAAACACTGTGGAATTCTCTTCTGAAAGAAAATATTCAATCACCCAACTGCAAAACAAGAAAAATTATTTCTTGGGTGCAGTTACAAGAATTGGATGTACTCTTAATTTAGAACAACAACAAATCATTCGAGATGCCCAGAGCAAGGGATTAAGAGTTATCGCCTTCAGTGAAGATAGTGGCAGTTTTGATAAAAATATGAGTGGCAGAAAGTCCACTTTGCTTGCTCTTATCATCATTGAAGAAAAAATTCGAGAGGATGCCATTGAAACCATTCAATGGTTTAAAGATAATGGCGTTGAAGTAAAGATTATCTCCGGAGATGATCCTGCAACGGTTGCAAAGATTGCTGAGCGAGTTGGTGTCGATCACTGCGATAAATATGTTTCACTTGATGGAATGAGTTTGAAAGATGTAGAGGCTATGGCTGACCAATTTACCGTTTTTGGACGAGTGACGCCTGAACAAAAATACACAATAGTCAAAGCACTGAAAAACAAAGGCAAGGTTGTAGCAATGACTGGAGATGGAGTCAACGATACCTTGGCGCTAAAGGAGGCCGATTGCTCTATCGCAATGGCTGATGGAAGCGAAGTGGCACGAAGTATTTCAAAACTTGTACTGCTTGAGTCCAATTTTTCATCTCTTCCAGCAGTTGTGAAAGAAGGCCGTCAGGTTGTCAATAATGTCCAAAATTCTTCATCATTGTTCCTTATGAAAACCTTCTTTGCTATAATCCTGACCGTCATCACCCTTTTTATACAACTTCCTTATCCATTTAGACCTAGTATGATGATGCTTCTCGAGTTCTTTGTCATTGGTATTCCTTCATTCCTATTGACATTTGAGCCCAACAGCAAACACATCAAAGGGAATTTTATTCCACAGGTCATGAAACGGTCACTGCCAAGAGCATTTTTGATTTTAATAAATATTTTGGTTGTAATGTCGCTGTATTATTCTCAAACTATCGAAACGATCACCTTTAGCGAATACCGTACCCTCTGTGTCTTGATTTTAACTTATACTGGTTTTTTAAATCTTGCGACACTCTGTTATCCTTTTACACTCTTAAAGGCCATAACGCTTGGCTTCTCGTTTGTGGGAATAACCGCAACAATAGTGGCGATACCGAGCCTATTTTCAATAAATGATCACTCGCCGACCGTCCTTATAACATTCTTCGCAATAATGTTTGTGTCAATACTTATCTTGATTTTGATTAAATTAAATAGGAAAAGAATTGATAAGCTTCGAGATAAGCTTATAAGCCTGTTACAAAAATAAAAAATCGCACCTTGTAAACAATTGATAACATTTTAAATAGACTTATAATCGACTGTTTAAAAATCACTTGTAAAAAAGTGAATTAAAAATTGAAAAGGCTGTCTTTCAAATGAGGAATTTTATAAAATAGGCAAATAAATAGGCAAATTTTCAATGCTTGGTTGGTTGATAAGAAAATTATATCAATCCTGACAACTCTTTCAATAAAGAGAAATTCGCTTGATCTGAAGTTGATTTAAATTTTAATTGATAATGCTGAAAAAGATGGTTATAAACAGCCATCTTTCTTTATTTTAAAAATATCTTTCTAAAAGACTTAAGACACAAAAAAAGAGGAAGAATTTTCCCCTTTTTCTATTTAAACTGACAAATTTTCTATCCAGTTTTATAAATTTGCAACATAATCATAAACTTGAGAAATATTTGCGTCTATTGTGATGGATGATATATAAGCTGAATTTACATGATCGCCATATGTGCCAAAATATATTGTCACACTATCAGCATCTTCTGAAAGTGGAATATAAATATCCACATATCTTAAATCATACCTGTTTGTGTAAATTGGAGAATAGTAAACAGAGCCATCTTTGTTGTAAATTCTTTGTTCAACTCCATAATGTAGTTGGATATAGGTTGAGCCAACCTTGTCTGTTAGATTACTATGCATGCCTGATTGGCTTTCAGAATCGGAATAGAAGGATTGACCTCGCTCTTCCAAAACCTCATAACCACCCAATTGTCCATTAAAAATTCCAGTGAGGATTGGCTGAGTAAAGGAATTATTTAAAAGGCTGTCAAAATCATCAAAGTCTGTCGAGCCATCTGTGTAATTAGCCATAACCCGTCCCTCATATACCAAGCTGTATCTTGCAGGTGTCTCTATAAAGAATGGTTTGAGATTTATTTGGACCAAGCTTAAAGTAATAATCATAACAGCTAAAGCAAGAACGACAAAGGAGATGATAGCAAGTGCTATCTTTCTCTTTCTTTTCTTCTTTTTCAATATTTCATCACTCACACTCTTAAGTGCATCTTGAGAGATTGGATTGTTTTTAACTTGCCTTGTATCCATTAATCATTCCCCTCTTGATCGGTATTCTTTTTTTTAGATGCCTTTTTTGGTTTCTCTTCAGTTTTTGGCTCTTTGTCTTGCTTATCTTCTGTTTTATCCTCTGGCAAAATGTCTGATTTTTCATCAGAGACTTGTTTGTCTGTCTCGGCTACTTGAACCTCAGTTATGACATCCTTGCCTTGAGCAATTGTCTTTTCATTATCACTTGCGGTTGATTCTTGCTCATCGGCTTGCTTATCAGCAGTAATTTTTTCATCATATGCCTTTTTGATTGCCTCAAACTCTTCCTTTGTGATAATTCCACTTTGATATAATTTTTCACCTTCCTTAAGCTTTTGAAGAAGGGCTAATTTGCGAGCCTCGTTTTGCTGCTCTTGTCTATATTTTTTCTCTCGATCTATTCTTTCCTTTTCTTTTTGATCCATAAACTGTGCAACTTCTTTTGCATTTTTACCTTCAATCAACAGATCAACCTCTTCTTTATTGATGGTTTCTCGATCAAGTAAAAGCTTTGCCATCTCATCTAAAAGGTCTTTATTGTCAAGCAATATCTTCTTTGCACGTTTATAGTTGTAATCAATAATTGCTCTTATCTCGTCATCAGCTTCAGATGCAAGCTTTTCAGAAAAGGAATTTTTTGTTTGATAATCTCTGCCGATAAACAATTGTTCAGTCGAATCAAGTGATATAAAGCCGAGATTTTTGCTCATACCCCAGTTGTAGACCATGTTGTGAGCAATCTTTGTGGCTTGAGAGATATCATTTGATGCTCCTGTGGAAATATCCTTGAATATAATTTCCTCAGCCAGTCTTCCTCCCATGCAAACAGCAATCTCGTCCATCAGGTAGTTGTATGTTCTGTATGAATTATCATTCTCTGGTCGTTGCATTGTATATCCGCCTGCCATACCTCGTGGTATGATTGAAACCTCTTGCACCTCATCTGAATATTTAAGTTTTTTCGCAAGTATTGCATGACCTGACTCATGATATGCGGTAATCTTTTTGTCGCGATCGGTGACAAGCCTGCTCTTCTTTTGAGGTCCCATCATCACCTTGTTGATACCCTCAGTGATATCTGACATAATAATTTTTGGTCTGTTTGCTCTGGCTGCCAAAATAGCCGCTTCGTTGAGCATGTTTTCTATGTCTGCACCAGTAAAGCCAACTGTGATTTTTGCAAGTGTTTTGAAATCAACATTCTCATCAATTGGTTTATTTCTTGCATGTATTCTAAGAATTCCCTCTCGACCTTTGACGTCAGGAATATTGACATAAATCTGTCGGTCAAATCGGCCTGGACGCATAAGTGCTGGATCGAGTACGTCACTACGATTTGTCGCAGCAAGCACAATAATTCCTTCATTTGGCTCAAAACCATCCATTTCAACAAGTAATTGATTTAATGTCTGTTCTCTTTCGTCATTTCCGCCACCAAGTCCGGCACCTCTCTGTCTGCCCACGGCATCAATTTCATCAATGAACACGATGCATGGCTTATTCTTTTTTGCTTGATCAAAAAGGTCTCGCACTCTTGAAGCGCCCACACCAACAAACATCTCAACAAAATCAGAGCCACTTATTGAAATAAATGGAACGTTTGCCTCGCCTGCAACCGCCCTAGCAAGCAGTGTTTTTCCTGTTCCTGGATAGCCAACAAGTAAAATTCCTTTAGGAATTCGCGCACCAAGATCGGTGAATTTTTTTGGATTTTTCAAAAACTCAACAATCTCTTCAAGTTCCGCCTTTTCTTCATCAGATCCTGCAATATCGCCAAATCTGACCTTGCTTGTCGTGTAAGCTTTGGCTCTTGACTTGCCAAAACTCATTGCACCTTTTGATGAACTGCTTAAAAGCCTATAGATCATCCAAACCAAGAACAGTGCAAAGGCAATATAAAGGATTGGATAAATCACATCCCAAAAATTGACACCATCAACTCCTTTTCGCACTTGAATTTGATTTTCAACTGCCAAGCCCTCATTGTGAGCGTTGACCTCACTTATAACATACTCCAAAATGCCATCGCCATTTTCATAATAGATGTAATAGTCTGAGTACGTTGGGAAATTTCCAGTATATTGCGAATCTCGCACAAGGAAATAAATTATATCATCTTTATAATAAATCGCTGCAAGTTGTTCCGTCTGCCCCTCTTCGTTTACATGTGTGCCATCAATAAGCTCTGCAATTTCATTTTGACTTCCATAAAGATATTCACCTTTATATCCATTGTTTGTAAATAACAACACAAACAACAAAACTATCAATAACAAAACGATTAAGTAAGACCATCTAAATTTAGGTTTTTGCTCGTTCACGTTGCCTCCTTAAAAAATCCTTCAAGATATTGTATCATATATTTTAATTTTTAACAACAAAATAAACAAGCATTTTAAACAAAAATTTTAACAAAATTGAAAATTTGACATTTTTAGTCAGGCTGGGCCACAATGCTTATCTTAAAATTCACATAAGAAATGAACTCGTCTATATTGTCAATTTTTTCAATAAATTTTTTTAATTTCTTTCTATCATTTCTAAAAAATTCTTGAGTGATGTCTATGATATCTGTTTTATTCTCCACAAGTACTTTTAGTGCATCTGTAAAATCGCTTTTTAATTTAAAATTGAGTTTATCCCTGATGTCTTGAGTCATTTTACTCATTTCGGTGTTTTCGTGCAAATCGATATGATTTCCATCCACCTCGCTAAGTTGCAAACCCAAACTGACTTGAACGGCATAAACTGGATAACCATTTTCAAATTTTGTAGATTTTAACACTCTTTTATTTCTCACTCTATATGCCAAATTTCTGTTTTCTCCGCTTAAAGGCACATTCTCAATATTTATTATTTGGTTGATAGATTTTGAATTGATCAAATTCAATGCGTTTAATTGTGATGAGTTGAGTTTTGCAACCATTTCTCCATTTTTTAATACAACCGCTCCGCCCTGATTTGATATGGCTTTTTTGCTTTGTCCTTGCTGTGCCATACCTCCAGAGCTTGATGCTGAACCCTCACCCGATTGCTCTTGCCCGCCTCCACTGTCTTGTTGGGAATTTGAAGAATTTTGTTCATTTTGTGAAGTGTTTTCATCGGCTAAATTCAGCTCTCCAATGATAGAAGAGTGAGTATCGCTATAATATCCCCTGTAAAATGCCTCTAAAGATGTGTCTATTGAATATAAATTCAGTGAATTAAAGCCTATCAACTGTTCAAGTTTAAGCCCAAGTTCGGTCTCAAGTGTGGTGGTGCTTTCTAGAAGCTCTTTTGCCTTCCCATTGGTGGAAATAAAAACCGTGTTTTCTGGAAGAGATGATATTCTTGAGATATGATCAACGACCTGCGAAACATCTTCATCTTTTAAGATATCTTCGCTGACAATAGTGGTCTTTGCATGAGCTAAGCCCACACTTCTTCCCATTGCAAGCTGTGCGTTATATACTGCTTGCGTAACCGATACTCCTTTGCCTGAAACAACGGTATTTTTCTGTTTATATGACTGGTTTGCCGTTGGTATAAATGTTAGCAATGAAACCTCATATTCTTCGTTCGCCTTATCAATTCCAATAGCAGTTACCACCCCCTTTATTTTATTTTCGCCAGGAGAGTAAATAGCCATTGGAGTAAAAAATATCAAAATTATCAAAAAAACAAAAAGCATAGGATTTTTTATGTAAGATTTAATCAGTTTTTTCATTCTCCCTCCTCTTTAACAGGGCAAAAATCAGAAAAACGATTGGCAAAACTATATTTATAATTATCGCAAGAAAAGGAAAATACTCAAGAGTGGTTTTAATCATAATTTCATATTTTCCGATGAAAACATAGTAAATTAAACAAAAAATTATATCAAATACAATGACTGAGTAAACAGTGTTTAACTTTGGAAATATCTTCATAAAACAATCACTGAATGCATAACTAAAAATTTCCATTTGGAAAAGTGTTATCATCATAATAGTAATCATAGCAATGATGTCAAGTCTTCCAATAGCATTAAATTGCACGGAAAAAACCAAAATATCGGCAAGTGCATTATTGTGCATAAAAGAAGTAACTTGATATTTGCTATAATATAAAAAATATAAAATCAAAACCAAAATCATACCAATAATCGCATATTTATAGAGTGTTTTGCTTTGCCCTTTTTTGATCTCAATGCGATCCATTATCAAAAACAAGAAAAAAATATCACCAAATGCAAAAAAATGCCTGTAAATCGAGTCGAAAAAGCTCTTTGGTGTTGATAGAAACATATATGGAATATTTATCCTTGTAAAAAGTGAGAAAGATAAACAAGCTATAAAGCCGACCAGCACAACAGCAAAAAAGATTTCCATTGTTCTTGAAAGCGGTCTGATTCCACTGATTACCGCATGATTGATGACTGGCAGAAAAGAAATTAGCGCAATCCAAATCATTTCATCCTTATATATTTGTTGCTTGAAATAAACATAAGTTACACTGAAAACAAGCAGTACTTTTAAAAAAAAGAAAACTATCAAAAGAATATAGATGATTTTGGTCAAAATAATGCCTATTTTTTTGCTTAATATCTCATATAAACTTTCATTTGGATAATGCTCTTTCAGTATAATAAATACTGGCAGTGTTAAAATTTCCAGCAAAAATAAAACCGCAACGACAAAGATGCCATCAGCTTTGACTTCTGAAAAGAGTAATGATGGCATCAAGAGAATTTTATTAGCGAAAATGGTCATTATTAATAAAATTCCCACTTGACGAATATTGATTGACTGCTTCATGATCTCTCCTTTTTCTCGGGATTAAATGATTTGGGCCGGCTGTTCATCCGCTGAATGGATTTTACAATAAGCCCATCCTTTAAATCTGAAGATATTCTTGGTGCATACGGAGCCAAATATGGAGTACCAAAACTATCTAATGTGTTTAGGTAATTGATTATGTAAATTGCACCGCTTGTAAGGCCAACAAGCCCAAGGGAACCTCCGATAAAAAGAAATACAAGCTGTAACACTGTGATTTGAGCTGATTGTTCTGGAATGGTATAGAGAGCTATCTTTGACAATGCCACAATAATTACTCCCGGTGGAGAGATAAGACCTGCCTTAACACCAGTATCGCCCAAGATTAATGCTCCCACCACCGATGTTGCCAGCCCCAAATAGCTTGGCAGTCTTAAGCTCACTTCATATAGAATTTGAAACAATAAAAAGATAAACAAAATTTCTAAAAAAGGAGTAAATGGCAATCCTTGAGTTGTATCTGCAATGGTAACCAAGAAATTCAGAGGCAAGATATTATAATGGTAAATTTGTAGCGATAGATAAAACCCGGGCGCGATAATTGCAAGCAAAAGCCCTAAAAGCCTAATTATTCTTACCATGCTAGAGTAGTGATGATTGGTATAATAATCATTGCTATTTTGTAAATCTTCCATAAAAAGAAATGGAATTGTCAAAATTATTGGCGAATTATCTACTATTAACGCAACCTTGCCTTCAAGCATTTTAGCCACGACCACATCTGGCTTTTCTTGATTTCCTATCTGTTTGAAAAGAGAATTTGGACGTTCCTCTAAAAATGATAATATATTATAAGAGTCCACAACTCCATCAATTTTGATTTTACTCAACTTGTCTTTGACCTTCTCAATCACCTTTTGACTTGCAATTCCTTTTATATAGGAAATACAAACCTTTGTTTGTGTTTGACTGCCGACCCTCACCACCTCCATGACGAGTTTTTCACTCTTTATCCTTCTGCGAAGCAGGGTTATATTGGTCTGCAAATCTTCAACAAACCCTTCTCTTGGTCCCTGTAAAACTGGCGAGGTAGGAGGCTCAGAGGGAGTACGTGTCGGAAATTTCAACAGATCAATCGACAAGATTTTTCTCGAAAAATTTGTAATCAAAATTACTTTTCCTTCCAAGATATTTAAAATCATTTCTTCTTTTTTTATTGTTTTAACATCTGCACATTTGATGATGTTTGATTGAAGTAAATCAAAATCAAATTTTCCATCAAATGTTTGTAAAGGCATAAAGATAGCATTGGATAAGAGCTGTTGATCAATCATGCTTTTAAGAAATATCATCCCAATTTGTTGCTTTTCTCTGATAAATATGCGTGAAGAAAAATCAACGCAATTATTTAACGTCTTTTTTATGTCTTCAATCTCTTTTGAAATATTAAAATAAGACATACCAAATCCTCTTTTTTAGTATGTCTTAAGAAATTCATTTTTATGTAATTGTTTTTTGCGTAATAAAACAAAATTTGCTTAAAAATTTGCGTAAACAACCTCTCCGGTATATAGATTGTATTGATCCTCATTGCAAGGACTTGCACCAACACTAAATATCCCCGTAAAAATCTTTAGGTCAATACTGTAAATGAAATTATCGCCATCTTCTGTTAATAAAAATTCACTTTGATTATATAATACACCGTTTATTTCCACATTTATTTGGTCTAATCTGTCTTCGCTTTGACAAAAAAGAGTCTTTGTTGCAACATCATATCGTACCGACTCAAACGGCGAAAAATAATTATAATATTGAAAGTGTGTCTCAAAGGTTGGACTTGTAAAAATATTTGTACTGTTACAAAAAGCAGTGATTGAAATATGAAAATTGTCGCCTCGCACTTGCGAAAGGTCAAAACTATTTTCAGTTAGCCTAAATGAATAGTCATAAGTGTCTCCCTTTAAGTGTATTATATAATAATCGGCATACTCAACTTCTTGCCAAACTATTTGTGTCTGATCTTGCGTCACATAGGCCTGAGGAATGTCAAGATAACCTTGCATGGTCCAGCTTATTTCCTCGCTCTTTTCACTACTACTCCCCTGATTATAGGCGCTGATATATTGACAAGTGATTCTATATGTTTCTCCGTAATTCAAGTTATTTTCAAGAAGGTCTTGCTGTGTCAGAACATTACTTTTTGAATCAATAATCACCTCTTCGTCTCCATTTTTAAATGTAAATCTATAGCTACTGTAGTTGTCATTCATGCTGGTGGTAACATAGATATTTTGGCCATCATCCATGATTAAAATTTCAGCGGG
>CALWTP010000025.1 GCA_944384495.1 uncultured Clostridia bacterium | reverse complement strand
TCTCGGTCCTCATGAAATATCATACTCATCTTTTTCTCTTAGATTTGATGTGATAAACAGAACGGCAGAGACCTATGTGCCAAACAGTGTAACTTTGCCAACTTCACTATCCTCACAGGGAGTGTCTGCTTCAGCTTCAGGAACGATAAACCCAACCACCAAACCTTTAGGTTCCAATAATATGGCAGATATATCAATAACGGACGACCCAGACGGTCAGATCATCGTGACA
Source organism: uncultured Clostridia bacterium (assembly GCA_944384495.1). Lineage (GTDB taxonomy): Bacteria > Bacillota > Clostridia > Christensenellales > UBA1242 > Caccovivens. The sequence continues at coordinate 11,856 of CALWTP010000025.1, read as the reverse complement.
GTCACATCGACCATAGCCCAAACCATCAATCTTGAAGGGATAACAGTGTCAATAATACTTCAACCAGAAGTACTAGAAGGCTATACCTTCTCAGGTAACACCTTGACAGGATATACAGGTAGTGAAACAGAGATAACTATTCCATCATCATATTCGATATTCAATGGACAATATGTGGAAGGAGATGACTATCAAGTGACCACAATAGATACGACTGGCTTTACAAATAGGGCAAACATCACCTCAATAACTCTTCCATCGACGATTACCAGTATAGGAAGCGGACTCACCTTTGACAACTGGACATCCCTCTCTGCAATAAATGTCGCTTCAGGCAATACAACCTATTCAAGTGAAAACGGAGTGCTGTACAATGCTGACAAGACATCACTAATTCGATATCCGGAAGGTAAAATAGATTCCACCTACCAAATTCCAACAACGGTAACAACGATAGGAGCCTACTCTTTTGACTCGACACAAATCACATCGATAAGTATACCATCAAATGTAATGACAGTAGGCGATTATGCGTTTAACAATGCTCCGCTTTCCCTTGTAAACATTGAAGATGGAGTAGCTGGATCGTATGAACTAAGCCTTGGAACGGGAGTATTTAGTTGTAGTTCGTCTGTAACGTCTTTTGAACTTAGATTAAATGCACGTGCTGTTGATATGTATGAATTGCTAAACTCATATTATATAGATTTGGGCAGAACTGAGGGAATACTTACCTTTGGGGATAACTTTTATAAAGCTGTCGGTGGGGAGCATGAAGCTATACAATATATTGGAGCCATTGCTGGATACAGACGGGTGGAAGCAGGTCTCGACTTTATTGTTGCCATCAAGGATTTAGGGTTTCTAAGTTTGCTAACAACGATGTCTTCTGATGAGGATTGGCAAGAATTAGACTATTATTTTGGCGCTGAGTATCCTAATGAGATACGAGTTGCACGAGATGTATTAAGTATTTATGAAGGACAATATGTCTTTTTACCGGATTATCCCGTATGGACCGAATTTTTTGAGGCACACTGGCGATGGCAAGGGACTGTACAAGATAGTCAAGATCCAGATTTTATTTATTTTAAATTTATAATAGTTTAATGTTTAATTTTAGAGTAATAATATAAACACCAGCAAAACTTTGGTTGTATTCCATATTTTGCTGGTATTTGTGTCTATTTTTATGATTTGTTAAAATATTTGCGTTTTACTTTTTATTTTATTTTAAATTATTAATGATTGTAATTTAATTTCACGATGTGTTTTTATAGCACTACTTTCTAAGAGTAGTGATTTGATTTTATCGTTTTGTTTGTTTAATATTTGTTTTTACTAATTTGGGAGCCTATTCTTATATCTAAATAGTAGGCAAACTATCAATTTCTTTTATATCCTATTTTTGATTATAAACCTCATTTAGTTTTTTAACCAAAAAATCACAGTCCACTTCGTGCACATTTGCCGCTTCTTCGACTGTTTCTTCTAGTCCTAAATGACAGAAGATACAATGCATGCCAAACCCTAAAAACACATCGCCAAGGCGACTGTCAAGGTTTATTACGTCATCAATAATCATATCTTTTGTGATCTCTTGTTTCTTACTCTTTGCCATGAATATTATTCTATCACGGTTGGCGCCAAATGTCAAAATTAAAATGAAACTTTCAGAAAAAATTTGTCAAAAATTAAACTTTTTTGACGTTTGGTTATAAATTATAGTCAAGGCTAGTACTATATAGCATGGAAAAATTATCAAGTTTTATTTCGAAAAAAGTCATCTCTTTAAGGGAAGGTAACGATGTAGGGTATGTCCTAAATTTAGCATTTGACGAAGAGCTTAAAGCATTAAAGGGTTTCATCGTGGTCGATGATGAGAGTGAACACACCTTTATGGTTCGGATTGAAAATGTAAAAAACATCAATGATGAGTGCATTGTCATCTATTCAAACACACAGCTTGAGTTTTATATTAAAGACGACTGTAATAATCCTTTTGGCAAAATTGTCTATGATAAAGATGGGGTAAATCTTGGCAGGGTGGTTGACGTTATAGTAAGTGGAAGGGTTGTCAAAAAAATCATTACCGACAAGTGTGAATTTTTGCAAAGATATATTTATTCAATCGGCGATTTTATCATTTATGGCACTAAGGGAAAGAAAACTGATTTTAAATTTAATAGACAAGATGAATATATGCCCAAGGTATATATTCAACAGGCTCAGACAAATATAATAACAAATGACACAAGTTCTTCCTACCAAACCGGTGGTCAGTCTAAGCCTTATCGCATTACAGCCAATCAAAATATTTTAACTGGAAGAGTGGCCACAAGTGATATTTTTGGGCTAAATAATGAAATAATTGTTAAAAAAAATGAAAAAATTACAACAAAAATAATAAATAAAGCAAAATTGCATAATAAATTGGGTTTATTAATTTATTATAGCAAATAAATTTAAGTGTCCTCTATTTACTAAATTCGAAATATATTTTATTATTTTTAAAAAACTGGTGATAAAAACAAAAAATGACTATTTTTTTGGTATTTTATCTTTTAAAAGCCAGTTTTTATATTTTTTTATGATTTTAATTAAAATAACGTATAATGCCTTTTATTGGTATTAAAATTTTTAATCTATTTTAAATATTTCTAAAAAAAAATAAAAAATGCTTATAATGTTAAAATTTTCCTTAATAAAATTTTAATAAATTTTATCAAATTTGTATGTCGGAATATACTCATCACATATTAAATATTACCATCAATCTCGCTTAAATGTGACTTCGTCATACTTGGTTTTCCTTCCAATAATCTCAATTGTTAATTTTTTTCAATTTTATCTTATTTATTTTTATATTAAATAAAATACTTTTTTGTAAAATCTCGCTTATTTATTTGTATTTTTGGTGATATTTGTAGTAGAATAAGTTAGCGAGGTAAATATGGTTAGAATTATACCTAGACGAACGAAGGTAAAACTTGAGTTCATGAAAGGCGTAACAGGTCTTGACCTTTTAATCGGAGTTGTGGCTGCGGTTATTCTTATTTTGCTTGCCGCATCAAACTTTGAAGGACATATTTGGGTTGCGATGGTATGGGCAATATTTGCAATTTCACTTTTCTTCAAAATTGCCGATAGTGACAGATTTTACGTTACCATTACTCATCTGGTTCGTTTTTCAATGCAAAAGAAGAAGTATGAAAAAACTCCTAAAAAGGGGAAAGGAAATATCAAAGATATTATTCCGTTTGACTCTATTTATCAAGACCGTTGTATTTCGTTTGGCAGTTACTTCGCCGAAGTTTTGGAGGTTAAGCCAATTTTGTTTGACCTGCTAAATGAATACAGCCAAAATAATGTTATTGACATAGGATTTGGAAATGCACTGAGAAGACTTGATGACAATCAAGTTTGCGAGCTGGTAAAAATAAACAAAGCTATGGTGCTTGACGATTATACATATAATGAAAACAAAAAATTTGATAGGCTCCTTGATCAAATGTACGAGGGGCAGATGACCCAAGCTGAGGTTGATGCAAGAGCACCAATTCTGGAAGAGCGAGTATCATTTCTTGAAGACAGAAATCGCTCAAATAAAATTTATAAAGACTTTTTCTACCTCGTGGTTTTAGGTAAGGATTTGGAAGCACTTGAAAATACAGTAAGTGGAATGGCTGCTTCATTTGCATCAAGCTTGACACCTGTCACAACAAAGAGACTGGTGGGAAGCGAGCTTGCGATTTTCCTTCGTGCAAACTATAACCGAGAATTTAACGAGAGAGATCTAGAAAGCATACCTTTTACACAATACATTGATTGGGCTGTGCCAAATAGGATCAAGTTTTCTTCGGCCAAATACAATATCGATGGAAACAACTATAGGACTTATGCAATCACTGAATATCCTCTTCAAGTGGGGAATGCTTGGGGTGCATCTTTCTTCCTGTTGGACCGAACAAAGGTGGTCATGAAATTTAAAAAAGCTCCAAAGTTTGAGTCGGAAAAGAAAATTGATAAGGCCATCATGGATATGGAGACAAAACTTTATAGGACGGGGAAGAGCAGTACCAGGATTGAACTTACAACCCACCTTGATACCTTACGAAATCTTCTTGCCGAACTTAAAAATAACAACCAACAGCTTTATGATGTCAACACCTATATTACCTGTGAAGATGCTGCAAGAAAGGACGTTAAGGCACTACTTAAACAAGAGGGCTATAGGTTTAGTGAAATGTTCGCAAGACAAATCGATGCCTTTATATCTACCGGAATTTCCATGCGAGACAACATCAAAGAGCTTCAACGAGGTATACCAACTTCGACTTTGGCAGGTGTGTTCCCATTCGTTTCAAGTGAACTTCAGGATGAAGGCGGAATTTATATTGGAGATAATATCTATCCTGTGTTTGTCGATTTCTTTAAAAGAGATGCTCAAAGAGTCAATTCGAATATGATGATTATAGGTAAATCAGGGTCTGGAAAATCTTATGCGACTAAGACTCTGCTTGCAAACTTTGCTGCAGACAACACAAAAATCTTTATTTGTGACCCAGAGAAAGAGTATTCAAAATTGACAGAAAGTCTTAAAGGAAAACTGATTGATGTTGGTACTTCCATTCATGGAATTATCAATCCATTCCATGTTATAAGAGCTCTTGACAAAGATGAGGATGATACGACCGAAGAGGATGATTCACCAGATAGACAAGATGATTCCTTCAATCAACATCTTCAGTTCTTGGAACAGTTTTTTAGGACAATTCTTGAAGGAATATCCTCCGATGCATTTGAAATTATCAACTCTCTAGTCCTTGATCTTTATACTAAGTTTAATATCAATGGCAATACCGATTTAAAATCGCTTAAACCAACCGATTATCCAACATTTGATGATTTGTATCAAATATTACAAGAAAGATTGTCTACTGCAACAGAGGAATTTATGCTGAACAATTTAAGAATTGCCGAAGCATATATTCGAAAATTTGCAAGTGGCGGGCGAAACTCCAACCTGTGGAATGGTCCGACATCAATTGAGACAAATGAAAATTTTGTATGTTTCAATTTCCAATCGCTGATTGCAGGAAACAATGATATGCTTACAAATGCTCAAATGCTTTTGGTGTTCAAATATATTGAAAATGAGATCATCAACAACAAGGATTATAATAAGTTACATAATACCAACCGAAAAATTATAGTTGTCGTAGACGAGGCTCATACATTCATCAATCCACGATATCCAATTGCCTTAAACTTTATGACCTCAATGGCTAAACGTATCCGTAAATATGGTGGAATGCAGATTGTTATTACTCAAAATATCAACGACTTTGTTGGTTCAGAAGAAATCAAACGACAATCAACGGCAGTTATCAATGCCTGTCAGTATTCATTGATCTTCTCATTATCGCCAAACGATGTAAATGACCTTATAGAGCTTTACAAAAACTCGGGTGGTATCAATAAAGAGGAGAGAAATAGAATTGTCTCGGCAAGTGTTGGACAGGCGTTCATCATCACTGCGCCTACTGCAAGAACAATGGTCCAAATCCATTCGCTCGATTATGTTACATCAATATTTAAAGATAAAAATGAGTAATTATCATGCCTTATGGCATGATATCTTGCGTTAAAAAGACTTTAGGAGTAAAAAATGACAATTTCAAAAAAAATAAGTTTAATAGTGGCTAGTTTTTTACTTGTTTTGGCAGGTCTTATTTTTGCAAGCTGTGGATCAAAAAATTATAGCAATGTCACAATCTCAAATTCTGTAAGCGACAGCAGTTTAAGCTTATTTGTAGGGGAAACAACTAGTGTCACTTTTACTGTTGAAAATCCTGTTAGCGGAATGAATACAACCCTTTCTTATGCACTTTCAAACTCCAGCATTTGCAGTGTGAATGTCGTTGCCTCTGCACGCAACTCAACAACATATGAGATAAGCGGAATCAGAGGAGGTACAACCAATTTTGAAGTTCAAACAATTGAAGGCCACAAAACCGCTTCAATTGATATTTATGTCAGAGCTTATTCAAATAATTTGATGCCAGCAGAGCATTCTCTGTATCTAACTCAAAGTACTCCGTTGCAACCTTCCTCTTATGATTTTGTATTCTCTGCCGACACAACAGAAAAAGATCTATCTTATTATTTCTTTGGACAGACCGAAGAGGCTGGCAGTCTTGTACTCGGTGATGTTCAGCAAGATGGTGAATTTACCAATGAATTTACATCCATATCCTTGATGAATAGTCCAGAAAATGATCAATATTACTTGATATTTGAGGATTCTATTGGACAACTATTTACACTTGGCTCATCTTCTCTTGTTGGAAGCACTGTGCCAGAACTAATCAATACTAAATATGCACTTCTTCCTGTGACAATGGAAAATGGAAATTATGTGTTTGATTCTGAGCAGGCAACGGCTGTGCAAGCGGGAGACTCATTTGCCTTTATTGCACTCTATGATTCCAACTCTCAAGATCCAATATATTGTGCTAGAGAATTTTCTGTACTACTAGACATTGATTATGGAAGCATTTATCACACTTATGGATATAGAATCGAAGATAGGAATTATACAATTGGTTCTGATAATCTTTACATATTTGAGCAAAACAGCCATTCAAACATCACACTTATTCCAAATTATACGATGGAAATAAGCGATAATCCTTTATTGGTGGGCGAGACTATCAATTTTATCACTGTATATCTGGAAGTTGTCTTTCCAACGACAAGCGATCTTATCAATGAGACCTCTTTTTCAAGCGATACGAACATTATAACAAGTGTAAAACTTGGCCAGATTGTAAATAATTCTGATGGCACGACATCATATTTTTATGAAATAAATTGTGCAAATGGTTCTTCAAACTCCCAAACTTTTAATGTCCATTTCTACTATGATGGTTTTGAGAACAGTGAAGATCAAAATGTTAATTTTACATACAGCATTCCGGTAAATATTCGGGTGATTCCTACAAGTCTACTTGTAAACAATGTGGATTTGGGGGTTATTGACACAACTTATACCTTTTATAACGAATATGCTGGAGATATGTATGGATGGCAAGAATTTTATTTTAATAGTGTGCCACAAAATGCTGAGATTTCATATCTTGAAGTGGATTTAACTGAAAGTGATTTGCAACTCATGTATATGAATCGGGTGTATACAGATGGCACTGTTCAAATAAGTGATTTGCGTTATCCGATCTATCTCAAAGGAGCAGATGGAGCTCAACTGACTGAGGGAGTTGAGGAATTGCCTTTATCGTTGCATTTTAACATTATCGAAGAGGATTCAATTGAAATTGGTTTTAAATATCAAATTATACAGGGAGCGGAACTTTTAGACTTTGCCACTGATGCTTATGAGGAGAGAATTTATCTTAATTTAAATCAGCAACAATATGTTGAATTTACTGATATTTTTGCAGATGCAATTTTCAATTCATTTAGTGTGACTTTTAACTCGGGCGTGGACGTTGCAAGATTTCAAATAGACATTGACCAGCCATACATTGAGCAAAGCGACAGATATCATTTGAATATGGCCTTAATGCCTACTTCGCTTGGAACAGGAACTTATACTGTCTCCATAGATAATGGAAGGCAGATTGCACTTACTATCAATGTCGATCATTCGCTTGATACAATTACGGTTGAAACCAAAAATTCGACAAACACCATTCGAAACACTATTATAGATACAGAGAACAATACGACAAAATTCTATGCTTATAATGGTCAAAATAATTATTTTGATGTGTCTGTTATTGCCAATAATGATTCAAATTCAACAGCCATCAAAACGTTAAGATTTAATGTTGAAACAAATGTTATTAATATTGATAATGTAACCAACAACAACAAAAATTTCAACATTAATTTAATCCAAAATGGTACTGGGATTGTCAATTTGACGATGACGGGATACAATATAGAAAATTTTGAACGAACACCAAAGACGATAACGCATCAAATATCGGTAGTATCATTCTCATACATTGATCGTCTAAATGTGTATAAGGAAAGTGATGGAGTAGGAGTTTATAAAGACGAAAATAGTACATCTTCAATTATCAGCCAATATGGAGTTAGTGCGGCATATGCCAACGTGTATACCAATACCACATCACAAAATGCGAGAAAGGCGGTTTTTCACGTGGTGCCAGAAAATGAAGATGCATATCTTTTTGCTGAGCCTTCTACTTTGCAAAATCCTTCTATATCTTATACAGAGGACTATTTTGATCAGGCCTATGTATACTGGGAAGCTAATGCAACAATATATTTAGATAAGCGACAATGCAACCAAATGTACTATGATCCAAGCTCTACAAATATTTATAACATAACCAATGCGGGTACATTTATGGGTACATTTGATACATCAACCAATACCTTTTTGGCATCCAGTACAAGTGATGCGGGTTCTACGTTGATCTTGACTTGTCATGTTAGACAATATGGATGGGTTTATTCCTATACAATAAATATCACGATCACACAATATATAGATGTTGAAAGAGTGGAATCTCAGGAAATAGTCGATACATTTGAATTCTCATCCTTGCGTCAAGAGCACAGTGTTGTAGCATATGCTTCAAATCAAGAAGCCACAAATAAAGAACTCGTTGCCCTTGTTTCTGGTGCTCAAATAACGGTTGATAACGAAACTGTAAGCTTATTGAATTATGAAGGTGGAGTAGAAATCATAAATAGTGACAACCGCTATAGTTTTACTTTTAAAGCAAATCCTAGTTTTATAGAGCTTGCAGAAAATTATGATGAAGAAATAAGTGGTACAATTATAATTGCCGCTGCCGGCTGGGTTGATAGTGGCAACAATCTTATGAGCAATTATCAAAATAGTGTTGTGCGTATTACAGTAAGATATGCAAATGGCACTCCAGACAATCGGTTTACTCTTGAGTCTGCTGAAGATGTGGCAAATATCAAACAAAACCTATCAGCTCATTATCAGATCAAAACCACAATAGACATTTCTTCAATTACAAATCAGTTGCCACTTGGCAAGTTTAGTGGCTCTATAATTGGAGTTGGCGAATATGCAAAGATTACCGGAATTAGTGTTCAAACACCGTTTACTGATGGGGACGACGCGTATTATGGTCTTTTTACGACCTTGACAAACGATGCATTAATAGAATATGTTGAGTTTGAAGGCAGTATAAGCATAAATCAAGCCGATAGTGCAGAGAAGAACTATATCGGTCTTGTTGCGGGACAAAATCATGGTACCTTATTAAATGTGGGAGTGATTTTAAATGAAAGCAACATCTTTGTCAACAGTAGAACCTATTTTGGAGGTGTAGTTGGTCAAAACAATGGCAACATTGTACAAGACTATACACTTTTCGAAAACGTCGAAGATGAGAAATATGCAAAAACTTTAATGGGCGATTACATTTTAAATTCCACCCTTCAAAGTGGTGAAAATACAGGCAGATTGGACTATACCGGAATGACGCCGAAGATACTCGTGTATATGAATGGTACAATAAATGTGCAAAGCCATGCAACAAGTGCACAGGCCTATGTTGGCGGTGCAGTGGGTTATCAAACTGAAGATGCGCTTGTTAGAAAAATTGACTCCCAAATTTTGCAAACCGCTGGATATACAAATTACACCGCTTATTCGCTTATGGATATACGAAAAACTGCAACTGGGGCAACCGTATATGCAGGAGGCCTCGTGGGATACTCTGAGGGTGGAACTGTGCATGCTGGCTATAATCAAGTGACGACAACTGGCAATACTTCAAGCATAGATTTTGTATCATATAGTGATTATGAAGGGTATAATGATAGCAATTATTCAGCTGGTAAAGGAATTATCGTTGGAGGACAAATTTCAAGTCATGATTATGTCGGTGGAATAATCGGATATGCAGATAGTGTCAATCCCAAGAATCTCTCGGGACTTACAAGTCGGGTTTTTGTTCGTGGTCAATTGTTTAACTCTGGTAGCACTTATACAGAAGCTAAAGTGGCTGGTATCGCTAATGTGGCAGCAGGAGCAAATCTGTCCACTGCGTTTGCTATGCAAGCCATTGATCAAGGAAGAATTGGAAGTGATTCCTCAATGATTATCTTGTATGCATCTTCAGCTTATTCAAATCAATATGATACGCTTACAAAGGTTGCTTTTGGAATATCGGCTATGGGTACTGTGATGCAAGCAGAAGGTGACTATATCAACTCACTGTCATATCTCTTGTCAAGAGAGCAAGCAATCAAAGGCGATGACGATTTGCTGGTGAACAGCTCCACAAGATCGACTTACTACGGTGATTTCGTTGTATTAAATTCAGATTCTGATGGAAATCAGATGGTACAAACTCAGCACTTCTTCTATTTAGATAAGGACGGGCAATTATCAGTAAGTGAAAAGTTTGACAATTGTCTCACAGGTGGCGACAAGCAAGTATTTTTCATGTATTATTTTGATGCCGCAGATGGAGAGCAGACTCAAAATGCCCAAATTCTGTTGGATGAATACCTAAATCGAGTTTCAATAACAAGCGACCTTTATCCATTTGTTGCTAACGGTGAGATGTCATTTGTATCACGGAATGGGAATATTTTATCAATCGATCAGAGCGGGAGAATAACAGTTAATAGCACTGGGCTGGCGGTGATTAACGCATCCAGCATATTGAACAATACCAACGCAATTGACATCTATATATATGTCATAAATTATTTCAATGCAAAATACCAGGGATCGATCATTTATCCAAATGGATCAACATCTGCTCAGCCAATTGATGACACCATCATTCAACTTCGCGGAAATAATACAGCGACTCTCTATGTAATTCCAAATTATAGCCTTAGTATGGACTTTAACAGTGTCGGCGAGGACGAAAGTGAATATAATAGTGCTTTACAATTTGTTTCAGATTCGAATGGAGGAGTAAATTTTAAAAATATTACTTTTGAACTTGAGGATAATCGAGAAGTCACCGCCAAAATTGACAATATTCAGCGTGACAGAATAGAGGGTGTCGATGAAGAAACTGAAGGCAAAGTTGACGCAAACAATGAACTTTATATTGAAATTTCTGGCAATATCATAAACATTCGAAGAAATGAGAACACTCAAACATCTGTATATTCTTTGGTCATCACTCCAATTTTGCAACGGACGATAGATGATAAAGAGTATATAAAAGAATTAGAGAAAAGGATTGAGAATACAACCATTGATTATAAAAAGGGTGCCCAGTCGATAAATAATATAAAATATGATCAGACTCCAATTATATCAAGTCAAAAAATAAATGAAACAGTGATTGTCAATTCTGATGCGCGTGAAGAGGAGTTATATTACTATATTATCGGGCTTGACGGACAACTGCTTCAAGGAAGTGAAGCGCTTGAAAGCTTATCAGGCTTTAATTTGACTTATCAATTGAAAGAGGGAGACTATCTGTTTACTGTGAGCGGACTTGACGAGAATACCTATTCTGCAGATACTCTTATTACAGGTTTTACCGATCAGAAATTTGAAATGGAAATAAGCATTAATAAAGAGAGTAGCTTGTTTGCCGAAAGATATCAAACAAACATCTATGGTCGATATCAAATAGTGATCATTGCATCTTCAAATACAAGCCAGATCACGTCGTTCTATATCAACTTTGATCAGACAAATATCACTTCAATTGTTGTCAGCAACTATCCAAACGTCAATGAAGCCGATGGGGTGATTTCCTCTTCATCGATATTTGCGCGTCCTGGAAATACTGGACTGTTGGCAATCACCGTGACACCAGAAGATGGAGATTTTGATTATATTTT
>CALWTP010000024.1 GCA_944384495.1 uncultured Clostridia bacterium | reverse complement strand
AATTTTAAATATTTAAGCAAAATTACAATCGAAAACTCTCTTTTGCTTAAATCTTTAAGTGAAGATTTTGACAATCAAAGCTTGTATAAATACAGTAATAAAACAAGGTTTATATGTGGCAATTGTGGCTATAGTGATACTTTAAAAGAGGGATGGGCGCACTGCCCTTTTTGTGGACATGATAAGGGTTATATTTTGTTAAATTTACCGAAAGAAATTTAACTATTTACGATAAAGATAAAAAAAACAAATATATACATAATTGTGTCTAAAGCATAGTATATATTTGTTTTTTTAATAGTATTTGTTCAGTTTATGTGGTAGGTATAATTGATTTTATTACAACATCTGTTGCAACCATGACGCCACTATCTGCACTTGTCATCACTTGCACCATGAAGGAAGTTGTATTTTCTGCATAAGCAAAATCCTGTGCATCAACATCTAAAACGGCATTTTGCATTATAAGCAAAATCCCCCACTTCCCATCTGACAAAGTAAACTGGCACCCATTAGTCGCGCTCATATCAGACAACGTCAAAGCTCCAGCAACACCTATATTATTTGGAACATCGCCCGCAAAGCATTGCTGATTTTTGACAAACTCTTCGCCATTTACAGTAAATGTAATTGTATACCAAGCGCCTTCTTCCAACCCTAGGCTGTAAGATACTGTCGGAAAAGGTTGTGGCTCCGCGCTTGCAACAGATGTGAAGGAAACCTCGTCCTGCAACAGGTTGTATTCCTCAATTGTGATTGTGATCCCACTTAAATCAATCTGTGAGCCTTGCAGAGCAATCACAGTAAGGGTAAGGGTTCCGTTTATCTCGCTCTCTGGGGTGATATCAAAATATCCGTCCGAGTTAAGGTCTGTTCCGGTGCCGGCTTGAATTATACCACTCGTGCTTGCAGTCACGGCTGAAGGTGACAGCGGAGATGACACCGTTGTTTCAGTTGCAGCATACAACTCTTCGGTCGTATTGATGATGTCAAAGTGAATTTTAAAACTGGTGTTTGAGACTGTGTGAGTGCCAAGACTAAGGGTTATGCCATCGTTGATATATCCTGGCATAAAGCTTGAGGTCTCTGTTATTGTGCCATCTGGGTCCTCAAGGCGGACATTCTTGACATAGAGCGATCTGTCGGCAACCTCGAATTTTATCGTCCCTTCCATCTTGATTGACTGGGTCTGGGCGGCAAGCACTCCGATCACCAGAGTTGCAATTGCAAGCATAAACATGATAATCGCAGATGTCAATTTCATTTTTAAACTCATATCTTCCTCCTCTTTGTTTTTGGAATTAGGTTGCCTTATTATTCTCTTTTTAAACATCGATTTGAAATTTTTGTTTGAATTTAATTTAGTTAGAGTTTGAATAACTTCAATTTGCTTTTTATGAGAAGATGTCATAAGGTTTGGGCTCCGCCTTGCGAAGAGGACTTTTGGAAAAAGTCCTTGGGAGGGCTTGTCAGCCCTCCTGCTTTGGGCGGATGCCCAAAGCCTTCGCAAGGCGGGTTTTTCTTATTTTGCATAATTTCTACCTCTATTATACCCCCGCCCGCCAAAAAATCAAATAAATTTGCATTTTTTTTAAAAATTTCTGATTTTTTTTAAAAATTTAGTAAAAAAACAAATTTTAAAGGAAAAAAAATAAAAAAAACTTGGCTTTAAAACCAAGTTTTTTGAACATCAAGTCAACAATTATTGATTGATTCCATCTTTGAAACTGCTTCCAAATTTGAAACTTGGAACAGAGCAAGCAGGAATTTTAACTTTTTCCTTTGTCATAGGATTGATTCCCTCGCGAGCAGCTCTTTTCTTTACTTCAAAAGTACCAAATCCAGCGATTTGAATTTTTTCTCCCTTTTTGAGAGTGTCAGCAACGGTAGCTGCCATTGCGTCAAATGCAATACCTGCATCTTTTTGAGTAAAACCAGCTTTTTCAGCGAAAGCTTTAATAAATTGTTGTTTGTTCATCAAAAATATCTCCTTTTTATTAGTTTTCGACTTATGTCTAGCCTAAATATATCATATTTTTTCCAAAAAACAAAGCAAATTAAGCGATTATCGAAAAATAATTGACAATTTCTTTCCAAGCAAGTTCCAAGTACCCTTTGACCATATAAAGCCAATACCAAGGGCTATTTTTCGCACTATATGCATTGTGAGCAATGGACATCACCTTTCCCACAATGCGATCCACACTTGCCGTTCCGTTGAAACGTGCATCGGTACTACCCGTTCGGTTGTCGCCCATATAGAAAATTTGATCGGGCTCAGATTCGCTCTTATCAGAACCGATCTCAAAAAATTTCATGAAGTAAGTATAATTTTCGTGCTGAATTTGCTCAACGGTGACGTTGCCATCAGCTAAAAACTGATTATAAAATTCCTCCTCATAATAGATGACCTGACCGGTCGAGGAGTCCAGCACTCTTGGAGAATAGCTCCACTGCAGATATCCGTCCTTATAATAATCACCAATCTGCCCACTTAAATAATTCTCTTGCAAAATTTCCACCTTTGCATTTGGCTCATCTTTAATTCTTATAAACCTATACTCCATTCTTAAAGAGCCATCGTCCTGTTCAAATGGAAGCATCGCAATGGTGATTTTATCGCCCTCAAAGCCTAAAACTCGTTTGATGATTGTTGAGCTTCTATCACTTTCTGCCGATCTCTCAATAATGATGATATCTCCATAGGTCACATTCTTGGTAAAGCGAATGTATACGCAGTCCTGATATGTATAACCGTTTTCATAAATTGGATCAGCATTGAGAGTTGGTTGCATGGAGGTGCCTCGTATTGTGACATAGCCATAATATTTCTCAAAAATAGCCGTGCAAGCAAAGACCAAAAGGCAAAAAAGCAGAAGCACATAGACAAGGGTAATAAATACCCTTGTTGCCCTCTCTTCATCCTTTTCATCTTGATAATATCTATAAAACTGCATTCGTATCCTTTTTATCTCTTTTTGAAAATTCACACCCGCAATAATTTTGCCGGTATAGATTGTATTTTTTTGAAAGCTCTATACTTTTTTTGTATCCATCTTTCTTTTTATAATTACCTTCGATAAATTCAACTCCATGTTGTTTTTCAATTTCCTTTCCTATGGAATTGATAACTGTTGCATTTTTATATGGGCTTACTGTTAAAGTGGTACCAAAGCAGTCAAAACCCAGCTCTTTTGCTTTTAAGGCCGTTTTTGCAAGCCTTAACCTAAAACACTGCGAGCACCTTGCCCCGCCCTCTTTTTCATTTTCAAGTCCTTTGGTAACGCAATAAAAGTCTTCCTGCAAATATCCATCGTCAAGCACCTCTATTCCAAGCATTTTGCAATATCTTTTTTGCTCATTTAGTCTAAGACTGTACTCGTCACTGGTGTCTATATTAGGATTATAATAATATATAGTAATATCATATTCATCTTTTAAAACGTCAATAACTGCTGTACTACATGGCGAACAGCAACTATGCAGAAGCATCTTTTTCATCATTCCACAGTCCTTAAAATATCGATTAAGTCTTTAAATAGCTTGCTCTCTTGTGCAAGTTGCTTTATGTCGCTGTTAAATCTTGTCAACGTAATCATAAAACATCCAAGACAATCGCCACAGTTGATAAAGACTTGAAGATTGTAAATCAGTTTATCGTTGTAACCTTTGATAACGTACATTGGGAAAGAAAAATCTTTTATGTTAAGTCTTACAAACTTCACAAGCTCAAATTTATCGGTGATATTCTTGTAATTTTCAACAAGTGCTGTATAATACTCAATAAAGTCGTCTCGATCTCTGTGCACTTCAAATATGCTTATGACCTGTCCATCCTTAGACAAATAATTTTCCTTATTGATAAATCCTTGCCCATTGACAAGATTATATTTATCCTTGCTGACAGAGTAGCCTTCCGGCAGTTCAAATGACATTTCGTTTAGTGTGTCAATAACCATTCTCATTTGTTTTCTCCTCTTCAAGATCTTAGCACT
>CALWTP010000023.1 GCA_944384495.1 uncultured Clostridia bacterium | reverse complement strand
AGCTACAGCTACAGGAGCGGCAGCACTAACTCCAAATGTTTCTTCAAGTTCTTTAACAAGTTCACTAACTTCAAGAACACTCATAGATTTGATTTCTTCAACTAATTTTTTGATATCAGCCATTTTTATATCCTCCTTAAATTATTCTTTTGATGCAATAGCATTAAGAGCAATTGCAAGCCCTTGCATTGGGGCATTAAGCACTCTTGCAAGTGCACTGATAGGTGCATTGAGAGTACCAAGTAGTTTGGCAATAAGAACTTCTTTGCTTGGAAGTTTAGCCAAAGCTTCAATTTCCTTGCCTTCAACGAAATTACCATTAAGTAAACCAAATTTTACGGTCAATTTCTTTGTTTTGTCGGCAGTGTCACATACAATTTTTGCACCGCTGACTTCATCTTCATAACTGAAAGCAACCGCTGTTGTGCCATGAAGAAATTCTTCAGCACCATTGATTCCAAGTTCGCTTAGTGCAAGGAGCAATAATTTGTTTTTATATACCTTATATTCAGCGCCATTTTGCTTAAAGTCACGACGCATTTGGGTATCTTCTTGAACAGTTAAGCCATTGTATGAAGCAAAAGTAACAGATTTTGACTTTGAAAGCTTTTCTTTAATTTCTTCAACAATAAGCTTTTTTGCTTCTAAGTTAGCACTCATGAAATCTTTTCCTCCTTTTTTGAATATTGTGTTATTAAAACAAAATCTCTATGCCAGCGGAAAAAAGCATAGAGATGAAATAATCAAACTATCAACTTCTTTCCTCGGCAAGCACACAAGGATTTGTGTTTATGTTTTCACACTTGCGGTCTACGGATAGATTTTATCTTAACGTGTGTAATTATAGCCTAAAAATACAAGCTTGTCAACTATATTTTCAAAATTTATTTATATTTTGTCAGTTCTAGCCGCTAATTTTTAATTAGACTCTGTTTATGGTATGGATTTTGATCATTAAAGACAATTTTTAAACAAGGATTTGTCTTATTTATGGTTTGGTTTAGAAAATATTTGACAATGATTGAAAATTTTGCTAGTATAAATATGTTTTAGAAGAGGTAAATATGGACTTTAGAGAAATTGAGAAAAAATGGCAAAAAATTTGGGAGGGAGAAGGTAGGTTTAGGGCTGTTGATTTTGATAGCAAACCAAAATACTATATCTTAGTCGAGTTTCCATATCCAAGCGGGGCAGGACTGCATGTTGGACATACACCAAATCAGATTGCAATGGATATAATTGCACGAAAAAAGAGGGCAGAGGGATATAATGTGCTCTATCCTATCGGCTGGGACGCATTTGGCTTGCCAACCGAAAACTATGCCATCAAACATGGAGTCAGTCCAGTTGTGGCAACAGAAAGGAATATTGATAATTTTAAAAGACAGATAAAAAGTCTAGGTATATCATTTGATTGGTCAAGAGAGATAAATACTACTGACGAAAATTACTATAAATGGACTCAGTGGATATTTTTACAATTCTTCAAAAAAGGACTTGCATATAAGGCTACGGTAAATATAAACTGGTGTCCTAGTTGTAAGATAGGCCTATCAAATGAAGAGAGTGAGGGCGGAGTGTGCGAAAGGTGTGGTACGCCAACCATTCAAAAACCAAAAACTCAGTGGATGCTCAAAATGAGCGCCTATGCTGAAAAGCTGTTGCAAGGACTTGATGAAACAAGATTTTGGGATAATATCAAGACAATGCAACGAAATTGGATAGGCAAGAGTGAAGGCACTCTTCTTCACTGCAAACTTGACACTGGGGATGATTTTGATATATTTACAACCTGTATAGAGACCATCTATGGAATAACATATTTTGTTCTGGCTCCTGAACATCCTCTTGTTGAAAAACTAAAGGACAAGATTAAAAATTATGACCAGGTGTTAAAATATATTGAAAAAACACAAAGAAAAACAGAGTTTGAGCGTACAGAATTAATCAAAGAAAAAAGTGGATGTCCGCTCGAGGGAATTTATGCTATCAATCCTATTAACGGACAAAAAGTCCCTGTGTTTATTAGCGATTATGTGCTTGCTGGATATGGAACGGGTGCTGTTATGGCAGTTCCGGCTCATGATGAGAGAGATTATGACTTTGCCAAACTGTTCTCTCTTCCTGTAATCGAAGTGATCAGTGGCGGTAATATTGCAGAGCAAGCCTTTGAAAAAGGTGAATACTTGGGGAAGGGTTGTCGTCTTATAAACTCTGAACAATTTACAGGATTAACTGTTGAAGAGGCAAAAGAAGCGCTAAACAAATATCTTGAAGAAAATAAACTTGGTCAAAAGATTGCAACATACAAGATGAGGGATTGGGTATTTTCAAGACAGCGATACTGGGGCGAGCCTGTTCCTTTGGTTTATTGTGAAAAATGTGGTTGGGTGGCTGTGCCAGAAGAAGAATTGCCTGTAACTTTACCTAAAGTTGACAAATATCATCCAACAGATGATGGTGAAAGTCCATTATCAAGGATTGATGATTGGGTAAATACATCATGTCCGAATTGCGGAGGAAGAGCTAGACGAGAAACTGATGTTATGCCAAACTGGGCAGGATCAAGCTGGTACTGGTTAAGATACATGGATCCACACAATGATAAAGCATTTGCCGATTTTGATAAAATGAAATATTGGGGTAAGGTTGATATCTATAATGGTGGCGGTGAACATGTGACAAGACACCTGCTTTATGCAAGATTTTGGCATAAATTCCTATATGACAACGGCTTAGTTCCATACAGCGAACCTTTTGATCGTCGAATACAACAGGGGATTATTTTGGCTGCTGACGGTTCAAAGATGAGCAAGAGTGCAGGCAATACCGTCGATCCAATGATTTATGTGGAAAGATTTGGAGCAGATGTAGCAAGACTTGGTCAAATGTTTATGGGTGATTATGTTGAGGCCAAACCTTGGAGAGAAGACACCATGAAACCTTGCGAAAAATTGCTCAAACGAATTGTTGCACTGGCTGATAGAGTTGAGCAGGGCCAGGAGAGCGAAAATAAGAATATTTTAGCACAAAGCATAAAATCAATTGACGAAGATATTGATGGATTGAAATTTAACACAGCAATATCGCAACTTATGGTGTTGACCTCGGCTCTTGAAAAAGCAAAACGGGTCACAGACTATGATTATCAGGTTTTGTTAAAGCTTTTAAACCCATTTGCTCCTCATATAAGTGAAGAATTGTGGTCGCAAAAGGGGTATAAAGGTCGAATTGATGAAGGTTGGCTGGAATATAACGAGGATGATTTAAAGACAAGCCTTGTTGAGATTGCGGTACAGTTAAATAGTAAAATCATTGCAAGAGTGAATATCGGCACAAGCCTAACACAAGATGAGATTGTGTCTCAGCTTCAGAAGGATGAAAAGATTGCCAGCGCACTAGAGGGCAAGAATATCATCAAGGTTATTTATGTTCCTAATAGAATTATAAATTTTATAGCAAAATAAATTAGGTAAAACACTCAAAAGGTTTGCTCACGATTTTTCAAAGTTACAGCAAGAAAAAAAATATAAAAAAGATTAAAAGCTAGAAATGGAAAACATGCTTATGACTTCTTTAAAAAGACTTTAAAATATGAGACAGAATTAACTGTTTCATATTTTTTTATAGATTTTATGCATATTTTTCTGATCGTGTTTTTTTGTCTTTGTCAAACTTTTCACATTAGAGATATAGATAAATAGCTTATTTCATAATTCTATACATAAATCGAAAAAAAATCTAAAGTCAAATTGTAACTTTAGATTTTTATAGAACATATTATTTTACGAAATTTTTACGAAATTGAATTACTCTTCATCGTCACTATCATCGCTTGCATTATTCTTTCGGTTTTCTTCAATTTGTTTTCTTAAAGATTCAAGGAATTGTTCAAATTCTTTATCGATCTCTTCATTACTGCCTTCGCTTTCGATTGATGCATTTTCGCTCTCTTCTGTTACAGGTTCTTCAACTGCTGAAGTTTCTGCTGTTGCTTCTTCTGATTGAGGTTCTGTAGTGGTTTGTTCATCTTGATTTTCTTCTTGAGACTCTGCTACCGCTTCCTCATTTTCAACTTCTTGCTCCTTAGAAACTTCTTCCTCTGGAGTTTGATCACTCTGTGTTTCTTCTGTCTGTGCTGGTTCTGGTTTTTCTTCATCTTCGGCTTGTTCGGTGCTTTCTGCGTTTTCCTCGCTGTCTTGAGCTGTTTCTTCTGAAGAAATTTCAACCTCTTCTGTGTCCACAGCTGTCTTTTCGTCAACACCTTCTTCAGCTATTGTTTCAGCAGTCTCTTCAGTGTCTTCGTCTGCTATCTCTTCGCTGTCCACAGCTGTTTCAGTATTTTCACTTTCTTCAACATTTTCAACTGTTTCAGTATTTTCGATTTCATCCTCTTGTTGAGCTTCTTCCTCATTTTGCAAGTCCACATTTGCGACCAAGAGCGGTGTGGCGGTTTCTGCTTCAGCATCAACAACGTCTTCTGCTTTTTCGTCGTCAACCTTTTCCTCTTCCACTTTTGCCTCAAATGCGTCCTTGTGTTTTGCATAAAGAGCTTTTGAAACAATGATAATCATTCCCACGATGATTAAAGACAAAATTATTGAAATGATAAGATTTAAAAGTTCATCATTTCTAAATCCGTCGAGGAAAGAAAAGATTAAGAATAGCCAGCCAGTAATCGCAATAAAAGGTGTAATCAATGCCATAGAAATAAGTTTTGCAAAAGAATTTAGCTTTGCAGCATACTTAATTGCAAGCAAAGTGGTCGCTATACAAAGAATAGAAAAAACGATACCAACAATAAGCGCTGCAATTTGTGAATCTGTCATATAATTAAACATAAACCCTCCATAATTGAGATTATTATATATCAAAATTCATTGTTTGTCAATATTGTTTTACTTTTATTTTAAAAATGTTTTGAAAAAATATGCACCTTAGGTTATACTATAAGCAAGATGTGAGAAAGCATGAGCGAAAAGAGTAAAAGATTGACAATAATAATACTCCTTATAGTGACAGTAGCCATCATGATATCTGGGCTTGTCACAGCATTTATCTTTAATTATAATACCTCCTCTCCCGCTGAAATTTTAATCATGGATGATGGCCAAAA
>CALWTP010000022.1 GCA_944384495.1 uncultured Clostridia bacterium | reverse complement strand
AGGTAGGCGATAGGTTGTTTGCACTCCGTCAACCAAAGAGACATAGAGATATTCAAAATTTATATCATATACACCAAGATCGGTAAAATACAAGTTTAAGACATCACTTGAGTTTAATACCGGATAGACAAAATAGTCACTTGCATCGATAACATTTCCGTTTGCATCATATTGAGTGATTTGTCCATCGCTATAATCCAGAGTAGAGGAGAAAGAATTTTGATTTATATCGGTGTAGGATATTGAAATGCGATAGATGTTTGGGTTGTATGTAATGCGAGGCAACTGATTTTCTGAGTTGTAATGCGAATAATTGTAAAAATAATATCTTGAATAGCTTTCGCTGGCTGGAATTTGGCTCTCCTGCATATTATCATCAATTTCGATTAGCTGAAGACCAACCGAGTTGAAATATCGATTTGCATTAAAGACCATAAAGGTGTAATTGACAGTAACCGCACTTGAAACAAAAGTAATTCCGCCATTTGTGGTGTGATAAAGATTAAATCTCACGCTATATGTATAAATACCCTCGTTATTCAATGTTATAGTTGAATTTGTTACACTGACATTAGAAAGAGCGGTGTTGAGCTGGAAGGTTGTGTTAAGTTTTTCAGGTGTAAAATTTAAATCGTTTACAGAAAAAGAGCCCTCAATTGAGCTTACAAAATTTGAAAGTTGTTCATTTGTCAAAAGATTTGTCGAGCTTTGTCCCTGTTCAATTTGAGTATTTGTCAGGTTGTAATATAAAGCTAACGATGTAAAGTCGAAGTAATAATATTCTTGCGAATTTGAATTGTTTGGAATAAATCCAGCATTACTGGAATCTTCTGCCGTTCCACTGATTGAGTCATCTGCCACAGAAATTGCAATCGTGCTTGTTGGCTGTAACAAAAATGCTTCATTTCCCACATAACCGACTGCATTGCTTTCTTCAGAGGAAGGGGTTATATTAAAATATCCTTCAGCCGGCAATGTATTTGAAATAAATCCATAGGTTGGTGTCACCGCATCGGCGCCCAATATATTTTTTTCTTTATTTTGGATAAAAAATCCTCCGCATACAAGGCCCAAAGCCATCAATGCAATTATAAGAGAATAAAAGATTTTTTTAGCTTTAATCATATTACACCTCGACAATTATTTTTACAGTTATGATTTTACCATACCATGTATAAAAATCAAAATATTTTTTGCAAGTTATATAGAAAAATATAATTTATATTTAATATATACAAAATAACAAAAAATAAACTGAAATAAATACAATATGAAAATTGTTAAAAAAATATAGCTAATTATTTGGTCGAAATTTAAAAATTTAAATATTTTTTATAATTTTTTTTATTTTTTCAATAAGTTGCTTTTTTGCTCAAAATAAAATGGAAAAAATTAAATATTTTATAATATTTTTTGACTCTTTCTTCGAAAAACATTAAAAAATCACCAAATTGAAAATTTCCATACTGCAAACTTGCAACATTGGATCGATTTTGTGGCAATTCAAATTTTATAATTTTCAAAAATTAGTTATATTTTGCCTAGTTTTTTAATATATTTATAAAACGAAATATTGTCGAAACAATTTAATTTTATCACTTCGGCTGTCTTTTTTCATATAATTTTAAAAGGAGATTATATGAAAGAGTTATCGCTTTGCTTGATAGTGAAAGATGAGGAAAAATGCCTTGCCGACTGCCTTAAATGCGGGCAAAAATTCGCTGATGAGATAATTGTTGTGGACACAGGTTCTACTGACAAAACCAAAGAAATTGCCTCCCAATATACTGATAAAGTATATGATTTTGAGTGGGTTAATGATTTTTCCAAAGCAAGAAATTTTGCATTTGATAAGGCGGAAAAAGAGTATATTATGTGGCTGGATGCTGATGATATTTTGCTTGATGACTCGATTGAACAGATCTTAAAATGGAAAAATAGCGATGAAGATGTTGACACATTGATGTGCCCATATGTGACAGGATTTGACGAGCAGTATAATCCCACCTTTATGTTTAATCGTGAACGCATTTTAAAGAATCTGCCCGTCCTAAGATGGCATGATCCAGTCCACGAAGTCATCACTCCTTATGGAAAAGTTGTGGTAAACGAAAATATCAAGGTCTATCATAATAAAAAAAATAAGATCCATACAGACCGCAATTTGAATATCTATCGGCATATGTTGAAAGAGGGGAAAAAGTTTACACCAAGGCAACAATTTTACTATGCTAGAGAGTTATATTATAATAACTATATCAGTGAAGCCATCCACGAATTTGCCGTTTTTATATCGAATAAAGATGGATGGAGTGAGAACAAAATTGAAGCTTGTTTAAATCTTAGCAAATGTTATCAAATAAACAAAGAAATCGACAATGCTTTGACATCTTTGTTTGGTTCTTTTGTCTATGATATTCCAAGAGGTGAAATCCTTTATGAAATAGGCAATATCTTCTTTTTAAAAAAAGAATACAAAAAGGCGATTTACTGGTATGAACTTGCATTGAATAGTAAGCCTAATTTTGATGGTGGCGGATTTATAAATATTAATTGTTATCAATTTTTGCCAGCCTTACAACTGTGCGTTTGTTATTATAAAATAGGAGACATAGTGAGATCGCGATGTTATCATGAAATTTCCAAAGGTTTTAAACCAGATGATCAACGAGTGCAGTTTAATGAAAAATTTTTTATCACAGATAAACAAAGCAAAAACAGCGAATAAAATTTAGATTTTAGGCAATTATATTTGAAAATATCAAAGAGAATAAAGAGTTTGATCATTTTTTAAAAAAATTAAAAAAATATTAAAAAATTGGCACAAATCGTTTGACAGTGCTAGCAGTCAGTGCTATAATATGCTTGCATTAATAAAATGCAAGGGAGGTAAAATATGAAAAATAATGATAAATATGATTTAGTAAAAAGGGGACATGATCATCCAATAGGATTTTTTGACCCACTATTTGATGACTTCTTTAGGATGCCAATGTTTGACCGAAAAGAAATGAATCGGTTGAATACCATTTTAAAGACAGATATCAAGGAAGGCGAAAACAGCTATACACTTGATATTGAGATGCCAGGCATTGACAAAAAAGACATCGATATTGATCTTAGAGATGGCTACCTGACCATTTCAGCAAAAAAAGAGAAAAAGATCAGCGAGGAAGACAAAAAGGAAAACTATATTCGCAGAGAGCAAAGCTATGGTCATTTTTCTCGTTCTTTCTATGTTGGAGACGTTAAAAAAGAGGATATTGATGCCAAACTTGAGAGCGGCATACTGCAAATAGTTCTTCCAAAAGAGCAAAAAAAGATTGAAAATTCTTCAAAAATTGAAATACAATAAGTTTTGAAAGAAGATTTAAACTACTTTCTTTTAAAACTAAAAATCAAATGGTGGAGAGTCCAATACTAGAGGGGCAGTCTTAAGATATCTAGCTTGGCAAGGCCACCCATTTATCCTAATGCTTTTCACCTTTCATTCAAAAAACACTTTAACTTGTTATGGTTAAAGTGTTTTTTAGTTGCAAAATGTTTGACTGTACATTTTTAAATTTTAACTATAAATAAGTTACAGTATCAGACAGTGGCTTGCGATTGTTGTGGTTTGGACTGCCTATATAATCATCTGCTTTATAGCCAAGAGGCATTATACAAATTGGTATGATATTGTCTGGCAAGTCAAATTCTTTTTGAAGATCTTGTGCATTAAAATTTCTGATCCAAATGTTATCCACTCCCAAATTTGTTGCCATAAGCATCATATGGGTGACTACGATTGTCGCATCCATTTCAAAACTAGAATAATTGCCATTTTTATAAGCCATGTCTTTGTCGGCACATATCAGCAGGCAAAGAGGTGCATTATATCGGCAAGGAGTGACTTTATCCACTTTCTTTAATGAGCTTGCAGATTTTAATACAAAAATCTTTTGCGGTTGCAGGTTTCTAGCAGTAGGAGCAACAGCCCCAGCTTGCAAAATTTGTTGAAGCAAGTTCTCCTCCAATTTTTTATTGCAAAATTTACGAGTTGAAGATCTTTTTTTGATAATTTCGTCATAGGTTAGAAAATTTGCCGGTCTAAATTGCTCTACATGCATTTTTAATTTGTATTTGTCACGCAGATAGGCAATTTTTTGCATCATATCAGATTTGTGATGTGCATCAAGAGCTTCTTGCCCTGTCCATTTATCTATCAAAAGCACAGTTTCGTCATCATTTTGTGGGAAAAAATAGTCATAACCGAGATTGCCTTCCTCTTTGCGTATCAAGTCGACCAGTCCACTTGAGTGCATTTCTTGAGCAAATTTTTTAGCGTTACCATCCTTGCCTGTGTAATAGATATTTATAATAAGCGCCATAACAACCTCCAACATATTCAATAAAATATTTTCAATATGATGCAGTAATTATAAAAAAAATTGACCAAAAGGTCAAATTTTTTCCAAATAGTTTACTTTTTTGCCAGTTTGAAGAGCATATTCAATTTCAGAGGCAGTGCTTTTTCCTATATATCCTCCATTATTTATCACAAATATTTCATCTGCAAGATCAATTTTTCTTTTGTGCATATCATCAAGCATGAATTTTATCTCTTTTGTTACTATTATACCCAAAAAAACCGACAGAAAGCACAATATTGCCTTCAAGTATCAATTTTTGCTGTATTTTTATAAAATCATCTTTAAATTTCACACTTCCACAAAGAGTGATAATTTTGTAATTGCCTATCATATTGCTCCTTAAAACCCAAAAAGTAGGGCGGTGAATTATTGGCTATGCTTATGCTATTTTCTTGCAGAAATAGTGATGAGGGCGGAAGATTGATAATCAAATATCTTTTTGTTTGACCTTAAAAGTTTGAGTCTTTCCTCATATTGACGTTTTAACAAGTCCAATAATCGTTTCCGTGTTTTTGAGCCAACTTTGCTTCTGTCAATGACAAACATGGCATAAGCAAGTTTTGTTTGATAATTTCTCTCAATCTGACTTATTGCTTCTTTTTTATTGCCCAACGCATCTGGCATGTAATAAATAATTCTGTTGTAATTAAAATTTATATTCTTAAATTGATATTGATCTAGTCTTTGCATTGTTATATCGGGATCTTCCACATATTGTCCGACACGAGCATTTTTAGGAGAGGGAATTCCAGCATAAAGTGCGTTGATTTCGTCCTCTAAATATGTAAATGGTTTGTCGTTATTTTTCCCCATATCCACACGCATAACGATCAATTTGCCACCATCTTTAAGCACTCTTTTTTGTTCTTGAACAAAGTCATCAAATGGCAAATGCTCGACAAGGGTGTGAGAAAAGACGAGATCAAAGCTGTTGTCATCAAAAGGCAAATGTTTCACATCTGCAACTTGGTAGTGCACATCAATTTTCAACCTTTTACTTTTTTCTTTTGCAAATCTTATATGCTCATCATCAAGGTCAATGCCGTAAACATCGCAAGAAGGATGATAAAGTTTTATCATATTAATAAAGTGTCCACTTCCGCACCCAACCTCCAAGATTTTCAAATTATCGCGAACTTGCAATAGATGAAACCATAATTTTCTGTTATGCCCATTAAATTTCTCTTGGCGAGAGGTATCCAAAAGCTCGGTTGATTGAATTGTTTTTGACCAAAAAGTATTCACATTCACTCCTTGACAAACAAATTTAAAAAACTGTTGGCGGAGACGGTGGGATTCGAACCCACGTGCCAGTTCCCCGACAAACGCATTTCGAGTGCGTCCCGTTACGACCACTTCGGTACATCTCCTACGTTGCTTATTTTAACAAATTCTCAAATAAAATACAAGAAAAATATAAAAGATTTTTTCAATATTACTTTTCAAAAGCTGTCAATCATATATTAAATCACAAGGAAATAGAATAAAATGTTTGCAATTTTTTGTGTTTTGCGTATAATTAAATAGGTAGTATAGATAATTAAAATATTTGCCATTTTTTGGCTATTTAAATGGTTTAATTGTATACAACTTAAAAAAATCTGCTAGATTAAAAGGAATGCTATATGAAAAAATATAAAGTTATAATTGACACCGACCCGGGAGTTGATGACACCGCTTGTCTTGTGTTTGCATTAAACGATAAAAAACTTGATGTGAAGCTTATTACAACTGTTGCTGGAAATGTGGGAGTTGATATATGTACACGAAACATTTTGCACTTGCTGGATTTACTTAATATTGATGTGCCTGTTGCAGAGGGAGAAAAAAAGGCGATGATGAGAACAAGTCCACATGCTGAAGATATACATTCTGCCGAAGGGATGGGCGGATGGATACCGGCAACTTCAGAGAAGCATAAGATTTTGGACGAAACTGCAGTAGAGGCAATGTACAGAGTACTAAAAGAGGGTGATGGAGATATCATTCCATTCGTTTTTGGTCCACATACCAACATGGGAGTACTGCTCAGCAAACATCCAGATATTATTGAGAAAATTCCGAAAATCATCTTTATGGGTGGCTCGCCTTATGGGCATCCAGATTTTCCAAATCATATATCATTTAATATTTCCTCAGATCCTGAAGCATTTAAGATTGTTTTAGACAGCAAAATTCCACTTGTGATGGTTCCAAGTGCAATGGGCAGAACCAAAGCATATCTCACCGAGGAAATGGTATATCAAATTCGTGACACAAACGATGTGGGCAAATTTCTGTTTTTGATGTATGATAAGTATTGGGAACACGGATATCCTGATAAGCGAATTGCCACAAACGACACATGTGCATATTTGTATTTAACTCACAAACGCTTATTTAAAACAGTTAAAACCACTGTGGAAGTGGATACTGATAAAGAACCTGGGAAAACAATTGTCACCGAAGACAAAAATGGCAATGTCGACCTTGTGGTGGCAGTAAAGAGAAAGAAATTTTTAAAACTCTATATGAAGAAACTTAAAGAGCTTGACGGGGTCAAAATAAACTTTCTTTATGACTAAAGGAGAAATATGAACATTTGGAAAGATATAAATAAGGATAGAATTTCGCCAGAAGATTTTATTGCTTGCATTGAAATTCAGCAAGGGGATAAAACAAAGTATGAGCTTGATAAAGAAAGCGGTCTTTTAATTATGGATAGAGTGCTCTATACAAGCACCCTTTATCCGATGAATTATGGATTTATTCCAAGGACTTATTGTAAGGATGATGATCCGCTTGATGTCTTTGTGCTTTGCAGTCAGCCACTTGCACGGCTGAGTTTGGTCAGGTGTTATCCTATCGGGGTGGTCATGATGACGGATAGGGAGCAAGATGATGAAAAAATTATTGCAATTCCTTTTGGTGATCCACAGTACAACAGCTTTAAAGATATTTCAGACCTTCCAAAACATCTGTTTGACGAGCTAAAACATTTTTTAACGGTTTATAAACAACTTGAAAACAAGATCGTCCATGTTGAAAAACTTGGCGGAAGAGAAAAGGCAACAAAAATTATTAAAGAGTGCATGGATAGGTATAGTGAGGTGTTTGACTAGGCGAGGGAGCGAAATTTTAAACATGTGATGTTTAAAATTTGAAAAAGCCTTCGCTTTTTTTATCCCGCCTTTGCACGCAAGGGCGGGATATGCTCCCTCGCCGAATAATAAACACCAAATCTATTACATGGCCAAAATAAAAAGAGGCGCTATTGTATTGACCAAAAATCAAATAATACAATAAAACCTCTTTTTTTTGTTGATTAATCGTTCAGCTTTTTGACTGTTAAAATACAGCTTCCGTTTGCTTGAACAGTTGTAGTACCAGATGGAGTTCCAGTTGTAGTTATTGCAAGATCGATCGAGTCACTTGCCGACAGAGTTGCAATTGCAGAGCAAGTCAAAGTAGCATTGAAAGTACCACCGCCAGTCGTCGTAACCGTTGCAGTGTTTTGCGTGATGGTCTGCGTTATCGCGGTTGTATTTTGTCTTGCCTCGGCTTGGAAGGTAAGCTCAGCAGTGGCAGTAAGGTCTATATTATAACTGATCTCATAATCACCAGCTTCAGTTACAGTAATAGCATTTGATGCTGTGGTGGTATTAAGAAGTGGCAACTCGGTATTAAGCTCCAGTGGCACGAACGTATTTGCAGTTGTAAGTGTTGGAGTTTGAGTTGCGTTGTTATAAAGACCGCCATATGCAGCAAGACCTCCACCAGTTGCCCCAGTCGGACCAGTAGGGCCAGTCGGACCAGTATCACCAGTTGGACCTGTATCACCAGTAGCCCCAGTTGCACCCCGAGGGATACCAAAGGTAAGTTCAACATTGGATCCCGATTGTGTTTCAGAAACCGTGGCATCATTGCCAGGGTCAAGAGTGTTTGTGGCAGCAACAGTAAAGGTTGTTATTGCTCCAGTAGGGCCGGTAGGACCGGTTGGACCAGTAGGACCAGTTGCGCCGGTAGGGCCAGTCGGACCAGTATCACCAGTTGGGCCGGTAGGGCCAGTCGGACCAGTATCACCAGTTGGGCCGGGATCACCAGTCGCCACAGGTGCGCCTGGAGGGCTACGAAAGGGAAGTACCACAGTGGATAACGAGTGTGTTTCAGAAGCCGTGGCATCATTGCCGGGGACAA
>CALWTP010000021.1 GCA_944384495.1 uncultured Clostridia bacterium | reverse complement strand
GGTTTCAAAAGGCAATACAAAATACTTTTAAAATTCGACAAAAAGTCGTTGCATAAATATCAATCCTTTTCTCAAAATAAAAAAAAGGGGTGGATATGTTGAGGATGTGTTATTTTTTTATGATTTTGCCAATTTTGTTATGTTCAAGTTCGATGGGTGTGCTAAACTTATTTCAAGAGGTGAAAATGGTTGAATATTATTACAACGGCGAGCAGTTTTGGCTCACAAATGAGCAGCAAGAAAAATTTGACAACATCTTTTGTGATGCATTAAAGGACGCAAGGCAAATGCCTGCATACGGAGTGAGCCTTGATGATTACACGCAAAAAGCCTTCAAATCGGGGCTTTGGATAAAGTTTATATATAACGATACAATTGTAAAAAGCGAAATGCCTTTTGACTGTTTGCTCTTGAATGTTTGCGAGGATTGTCATGGAATAAATTTAATTCGAGGAAATGATGGGGTCTTTGAAGGAAGGTGTTTCTATCTGGACCTTGAGGGAACGCTTGATGACGTCTATCAATTTTTGCTTGACGCCAAAGAAAGACATTCGCAAAGCGAAGTAGAGCTTGATTTTGAGGAAAAGGCATTGTCAGAGGGAGATCAAAATTTAGAAGATATAGACGAGGAAGGCGACAAGGAGTCAGACCAAAATTCAGCTCCGCCGGATGAGAATATTTTGAAATCCTCAAAAGAAATTTTGGATCATTTAATCTAAAAATCGGCTAGACCATTATCAAAACATTTGTATCAATTTGAGCTTTGTGATATAATATGTTTGCTTTAAAGGAGAACCAATGAAAAAAGAGAGCATGAATTTAAGTTATGAAGACGCGTGGAAAGGATTTAAAGGAAATGCGTGGAAAAATGAGATAAATGTTTCTGACTTTATCGACAATAATTACAAGGAATACAGAGGAGATGACTCGTTTTTGACCTCCTCTTCAAAAAAGACGGAAAAGGTTTGGAGTAGATGTAAAAAACTTCTGGCAGTGGAAAGAAAAAAGGGAATTGTGTCTGTGGATGTTGACAGAATTTCAGGGATAAACAATTTTCCAAATGGCTATATTGACAGGAAAAATGAGGTGATATTTGGATTGCAGGCAGATGGACCGCTTAAAAGGATAATAAATCCATATGGTGGTATAAGGATGGCCAAAAGTGCGCTTAGTGCGTACAATTTGAAAATGAATCCAAAAAATCAAGAGATTTTTGATAAGATGATAAGAAAAACCCATAATGATGGGGTTTTTGATGCGTACACTCCTCAGATAAGAGGAGCAAGAAGAGCTGGACTTATAACTGGGCTTCCTGATGCCTATGGAAGAGGAAGAATTATTGGCGATTATCGCAGAGTTGCATTATATGGAATTGATAAACTGATTGAGGAGAAGAAACGCGACCTCAATGCTGACGACATGCTTAATATTGACAGCGAAGAGAAAATTCGCCTTCGTGAAGAGGTCAGTGAGCAAATTCGTGCCTTACAGCAGATAAAACTTCTCGCATCCAGCTATGGCTTCGATATTTCACGACCTGCTACAAATGCAAAAGAGGCTTTTCAGTGGCTATATTTTGCATATCTTGCCGCAGTAAAAGAAAACAACGGGGCAGCGATGAGCCTTGGAAGGGTGTCAACTTTCCTTGACATATATATTGAAAGAGATATTGCCTCTGGTCTGCTTAGCGAACCTCTTGCTCAGGAGCTTGTTGACCAGTTTGTGATAAAACTGCGACTTGTCCGCCACCTTAGAACTCCAGAATATGATGAAATCTTTGGAGGAGACCCTACTTGGGTGACTGAAAGTATTGGCGGAATGCTTGACGAGAAAAAGAGCTTGGTGACAAAAAATAGTTTCCGCTTTCTCAACACTCTTATCAATCTCGATCCATCTCCAGAGCCAAACTTGACTGTTCTTTGGTCAACAAAGCTACCTTCAAGCTTCAAAAAATACTGCGCAAAAATTTCAATTCTTACAGATTCCATTCAATATGAAAGCGACGATGTTATGAGTCCAATCTATGGACATGATTATGCAATCGCTTGTTGCGTCTCTGCCATGAAAGTTGGCAAACAAATGCAGTTTTTCGGCGCAAGATGCAATTTGGCAAAAAGCTTGCTCTATTCGATAAACGAGGGCAGGGATGAAAAGAGCGGAGATCTGGTCATAGAAAGCATTGACAAAATGGACGATGAGATTTTGAATTATAACAAGGTCAAAAAAGCCTACTTTGCCACTCTTGACAAGATTGCCAAAATCTATGTCGATGCTGTAAACATCATTCATTATATGCATGACAAATATGCCTATGAGGCAGGGCAGATGGCACTTCACGACACTCATATAGAGCGACTGATGTCTTTTGGGGTTGCTGGACTGTCTGTTGCTTGCGACTCTCTGTCTGCAATAAAATATGCAAAGGTCAAACCTATTCGAGATGAAAATGGCATTGCAAAAGACTTTGAAATCAATGGCGATTTTCCTAAATATGGCAACGATGACGACAGGGTGGATAAAATTGCTGTTGAAATTGTAAAATACTTTATATCTGCATTAAAGAAATATAAGCTCTACCGCGAAGCAACACACACCTTGAGCGCTTTGACAATTACATCAAATGTGATGTATGGCAAAAAAACTGGAGCAACCCCAGATGGCAGAAAAGGGGGCGAGGCTTTTGCTCCTGGAGCAAATCCTATGCATGGCAGAGATTGTTCTGGTGCACTTGCTTCCCTTAATTCAGTTGCTAAAATCCCTTATTGCGACTGCTGTCAAGATGGTATATCAAATACATTCTCAATCATTCCTAACGCACTTGGTCACGATATGATTTCACGCGTTAAAAATCTTGTTGGTATTCTTGATGGATACTTTGTACAAGGTGCTCAACACATAAATGTCAATGTACTCGATAGAGAGAAACTTATTGACGCAATGAATCATCCTGACAAATATCCAACTCTCACTATAAGAGTTTCAGGCTATGCTGTAAACTTCAACAAACTCTCTCGTGCTCATCAAGAAGAAGTTATAGCAAGAACATTTCACAATAGAATAGGTTGTTAATTAATGTTATGAAAGAATTATTAAATAGAATAGCAAATTTTGATTATTTGTTTTTTGACTTTGATGGAACTTTGTTAAACTCAGAAGTTATTCATAAACAAGCACATTCTTTCGTTTTATCTAAAATTTTAGGTAAAGAAATTCAGTTGACTAATAGAGAATTTGAAAAATATGTTGGCAAAACAGATAATGTTATTTTCGAGGAGTATAAAACAGACTTTCATGTAGATTTTGATAAAGAATCAATGATAAAATTGAAAAAACAAAAATCTAAAGAGTTATTGTTAAATGAAAATTTGAAAATTTTTAATTATTTTTTTGATATTATTCAAACTTATCCTCAAAAAAAATATTATATTTTGTCAAATCAAGATGAACAATTATTGATTACCATTCTGAAAGCCAAAAACATATTTAATATTTTCGAAAGAATATTTTCTCTTGCAACATTAAACTTAACTAAAAAAGAATTTTTAAATAATTTATATTTTTATACTCATGCTACTTGCAAAAAAAGTATTTTATTTGAAGATGTTGATGTTAATTTAAAATTAGCAAAAGATTTGGGATTATTATCAGTTGGTGTAGAAAATACATTTAACAAAAATAAGTTACACAATTATGATTATTTAATTAAAACGTATTAGACTTTCTAAATGATTAATGGTAATTTTTATGGACGAAATTAAAGGAAAAATAAGAAGTTTTGAATCAATGGGGCTTGTAGATGGACCTGGTATTAGGTTTGTAGTTTTTATGCAAGGTTGTGAATTAAGGTGTCTTTATTGTCATAATCCAGATACTTGGAATAAAGATTTTTTTTCGGAAGAAATTTCACCTGAAAATTTGGTCAAAAAAATAAATAGATTTAAGCCCTATTTTGGCACTGAAGGCGGTGTGACTTTCTCAGGCGGAGAGCCTCTTTTGCAACCCAAATTTTTGCTTGAATGTCTTAAGCTTTGTCGCAAAGCGGGGATAAACACTGTTTTGGATACTGCTGGAGTGGGGTTTGGCGACTATGAGCAGATATTGGAAAATACCGATCTTGTGATCCTCGATATAAAGGCGACAGATGAAAAAGAATATAAAGCACTGACAGGGAGCACAATGGCAAGATTTAATAAATTCCTAGCCGACTGCCAAAGGCTTGAAAAGAAGTTATGGCTAAGGCATGTGATTGTGCCGGGGTTAAACGACAGCGAAAGCGATATCTTGAAGTTAAAAGAATATATCAAAAACATCAAAAATGTAGAAAAAGTTGAGCTTTTGCCGTATAAAACCTTTGGGGTACACAAGTATAGCGATTTAAATATAAAATATCCGCTTGAAGGTGTCAGTGATATGGACGAGGAAAAATGTAAAAAGCTTGAAAAATTGCTCGCCAAATAAACAACTTTAGAATTTTAATATTTTTATAATAAAAGCGTCCGCATTTTGACAAATCATGCCAATTTGCGAACGCATTTTTGTTGGTAGCAGCAACTGGGATCGAACCAGTGACCTCAAGAGTATGAATCTTGCGCTCTAGCCACCTGAGCTATGCTGCCATTTAAGGACACTATGAAAGTATAATAGACTTGGCGGTGTTTGTCAAGAGAAAATCAAAAATTTGTGTAAATTAGCGGTTAAACCGCCAAAAATTCAAGTTTTTGTTTTACAATTCAAGAGAAAATAAATATAATAAATAGATAAGGAGATTGATACTATGCTATACGATGATATAAAAAAGGCAAATGTTCAGGCAATGAAGGATAAGGATTCTGTTGCACGCAGTTTTTATAGCGTTCTTTTAAATAAGATAATGCTTGAAAATATCAAAAAAAGAGAGAAAGGAGAAGAAGTTAAAGACGAGGATATCTTCATTATCCTTCAAAAGACCATCAAAGAGCTGGAAGAGGAAAAATTAAACTATCAAAAGGTAAACAATATCGAAGAGGTTTCAAATATTTCAAGGCAAATAGAAATTGCAAAGAATTATCTTCCAAAACAGCTTTCTAAGGATGAAATCAAAGAGCTCATTCTGTCCTTATCTGACAGGTCAGTTCCTGCTGTTATGAAATATTTTAAAGCAAACTATAATGGCCAATGCGACATGAGAGAAGTGGGTCAAATTCTTAAGGAGATATAGTGAGGATTTTTGCAATAAGCGACCTTCATCTTTCTGTAAATAATCCTAAGCCTATGGATATTTTTGGTCCGACATGGCAAGGATATCTTGATAAGATATTTTCAGACTGGAACGCAAAGGTCATGGATGATGATTTAGTGCTACTGTGTGGCGACTTTTCTTGGGCGATGACTCTTGAGCAGGCAATGCCAGATTTTCAGATGCTTGAGTCCTTGCCAGGTCGTAAGGTTTTGATACGCGGGAATCATGACTATTGGTGGAAGTCAATTTCAAGTTTAAGAAACAGCCTTCCAAAAGGCTTCTATGCCATTCAAAATGACGCAATCAAGTTTGAAAATGTTGTGCTGTGTGGAACACGGGGATGGAGCGTGCCAGAGAGAGGAAACTCCTTAAAAGAGGAAGATCAAAAGATTTATGACAGGGAAGTTATCAGGCTAAATCTGACTTTGGAGGCGGGGAGCAAAATTCGCCAAGATGGCGATTATCTGATCTGTATGATGCACTATCCTCCTCTCAACTTTACCAGAGACGACAACGAAATGAGTGAGCTTTTTAAAAAGTTTAATGTAAGCGCGGTGGTCTATGGCCATCTGCATGGAAAGAATAAACTGGAAACCCAGTTTAACAAGGACAACATTCCATATTTTTTAACATCATGCGATATGGTTTCCAACAAACTAGTTCAGATTTTATAGAATAGGTTTAACATTTAGTCTTTTTGACAAAACTCTATTCGATTGATATCAGCATTGTCAAGGCAATTTCCAATCTCAATGGCTAATTAATTGACAATTTGAGATAAATGATGTAAACTATCGCAAACGGGAGTAATTCATGAAAAAAAATATTTTAAAGGTTTTAGCATTGGTTTTCTGCATGGCACTTTGTTTGGCAGGGTGTGCAACGGTAAGCAATATTACAAATCCAGACGGAAGCAGAATTTATTATAATGACATTCAATATTTCCAAGGCCAAGTGGCACTCATTGGAGATTATCTTTATTATGGCAATGGCTACACTGCAAGTGACGGGGAGGATTTTGATTATAATCAAGCATCTGACACTGGCTATCTTGCAAGACTATACATTGGAGACAGGCTTGAGTATGACAATACCGAGGATGAAGATGGATATATTGATCCAAGCCCAGCAGGAGTGGAAAAGGTAAATGACAAGCTGACAGGATATCAAAATCAATATATGTTTGCACTTGGAAACTATTTATATTTCACATCTGCAAACACTCATAGGCTCAGCAATACCGAGAATGACTATACCCGAGTTTCTCTTTTTAGAGTTAAATTTAACGGTGATAATTTCAAAGAGCTCGATACATTCAGATATGACGAAAACTCACAGATAAGGGCAGTAGAAGGGTCAGACGGCAATCATTATATTGTAATATATTGTCCAAGCGGTGAAGACACATACAATTTATACTCAATTCGAATTGGCGACAAGCTGGGAGATACAAGACTTTTGGCTGAAGATGTCCTTTCAGTTGCCATATGCGATGAAAATTCTACAATAAAAAATGTTGTCTACACAGTAAATTCTCAAAGAAGCGATAGACAAACCAGTGAGGTTAAAGGTATTGATTTTGCCACTGGTGATGAAATAAGTTATGGAAACGACACCCAAGTTGTTGGCACAACCACAACCATTCTTGGCAGAGAAGGAGATGTTGTGTTCTATAGCTTTGACAGAGTCACACAAGAGCCTCAGGTTTACTATAAAGATCTTGCAAACAGTGATAATTATTTTTCTGCTCAGCCAGCACATCA
This sequence comes from uncultured Clostridia bacterium, assembly GCA_944384495.1. Lineage (GTDB taxonomy): Bacteria > Bacillota > Clostridia > Christensenellales > UBA1242 > Caccovivens. The sequence continues at coordinate 21,170 of CALWTP010000021.1, read as the reverse complement.
TTTCTATGACGCAAGCGAGATTACCATCGTGGATCAAATTTGGAGAGGATATATATTTATTTCCACGACAAGCTCAGCATTGATGTATAAAGAGATTGGCTCTGACGCAGTGAAAGTGCTCGACACTGGTGATTATAGCGATGTATTGTTTGTTGACGGAGACTATATTTATTACTCAAACGACACAAGCATCGCTTGCAAGAGTGTAAGAGACATGACAGCCACAACTCTTGTTTCAGAGGCAACTTTGATAAGCGGAGAGTGTGGATATGATGGAAATTATATATACTACTTTGCTCAACTAGAAGCAGATGATGACTCTTCTTCTGATACGAGATATTATATGCACCGAACTGATAAGCAGGGAAATGTGGAGCTTGTCGCAAAAGTGGAAAAAATTTAATCGACTGATGCTATTTTGCTCACGATATTCGAAAATATGTTTGCTGATGCAAACGCGTGAAAATTGTGTCTTCACATATCCATCAGTCTCACCCTTGCAAGCAAGCTCGGCTTCCAATAAGATAGTTCAAAGGTTGAATGGTGTTTTTAGGTTTTAAAGAAATAATTTTTGACAAGCTGTACAAAGAATATGACAAAATACGACAAAATAGAACATAACTCGGCATTTTCTGCCAAGAGTTATGTTTTATTTTGTTATAAAAGTATGATATCTTTAGAATGACCCAAAAAAAGAGAGAAATTTAGGGAATTCAAAAGGAGATAGAAATGGAAAAAGAAAGCAAAAAAATTACTATTTATTTAGCAGATGTACCACAGGATGACACAATAGAAAATTATTTTAAAAGAAGTGAGCGCTTTGCGATTATTGGTCAAAGCAGTGATGGTGAAACCGTTGTCACTGAGGTTGAAAAACTAAAACCAGATTTTCTTATTATGGAGGTAATGCTGGCTGGTATGGATGGGTTTATGGTCATGGAAAAGATTAAAAGCCAAATGCAGGGGGATTGTCCGAAAATCATATTTATTTCAAATCTCTCGCATAGCGGGTTTGTTTCTAAAGCTATCAAAGAGGGAGCAAGTTATTTTATGGTTAAGCCAGTTATGCCTCAGAATCTTGAGGAGAGAATGGTTGATCTGCTCAGTTCCAGCATGGATTCTCAGCAACAGTCCAGCGACAAGCAATTAGACGAGAAAATATCAAATATTTTTATAAGCATTGGCATCCCGGCACATATCAAGGGTTACCAGTTTTTGCGCGAAGCTGTCAAGCTTGCGGTAGAAGAACCGGAGATTATTGGGTCAATCACCAAAAGACTTTATCCAACAATCGCGGAAAAATTTGACACAAGTTCTTCTAAGGTTGAAAGAGGAATGAGGCATGCGATTGAAGTGGCTTGGAATAGAGGTAAGATTGAAAATATCAATTCTCTTTTTGGATTAAAAATTTATGGAAGCAATGAAAAACCAACAAATGGAGAGCTTATTGCCCTTATTGCCGACAAAATGCTCATGGAAGGATAAAAATAGTTTTCAAAATTTCAGCGGATGTGTTATAATAAGTCAGTTAGAAATGTGGCAGAAAGGTTTTTACAGGACATATAGAAAATTACAATTGAAATTTTTTCAGTGAGGGACAAATGCTTACGTTTATTGACTTGAAACGAGAAAATGCAACTGTTGATTATGCTCTTGCGCTTGTGGAAATAGCAATAGAAAACAATAAATCCTATGGACAAAGCATTATAAAAGTGCTCCATGGTTATGGCTCGCATGGAAGGGGAGGGGCAATAATCGTCCAGCTTCGACGCAGACTAAGATCGCTAAAAAAAAGTGGAAAAATTCGAGATTATTTTTCTGGAGATCAGTGGAATGTATTCAATGACAAGACTTTTGAATTGTTACAGCAAGATAAAAGTCTTTTAGAGGATGAAGATCTCAACAAAAACAACCCTGGAATAACAATCATTGTTGTTTAAAATTCCATTTAGATTAAAATAATAATAATCAGATTATAAAAAAAATAGATTAATAAAAAAACAGATTTAAAATAAAGAAATAAAAAATTGAAAATAAAATTTTAACTTAAAAAATAGCAAAAGCAAAAAAAATCAGAAAAAATTAAAAAAATAGAAATAAAAAATAAAAATTAAAACACTGTAATTTAAAAATAAAATTTAAAAAAATCGAAAATAAATCTAAAAACATGAAATGAAATTATAAGTTTAAATGGAACAAATAGATAAGTGCGACAACAAAAATTTCTATCTTTAGTTTTAACTTTGATTTTTTTTGTTTTTTTATTATAATAAACCTATGATTTGCAATGATTGCCCAAGGGAATGTAATATCGACAGAAAAACACAAGTGGGGTTTTGTGGGTTTAAAGATAAAATTGTAGTGGCAAAGGTGATTGAAAATTTTATGTGGGAAGAACCTTGCATAAGTGGAGCGAAAGGAAGTCTTGCCATTTTCTTTGCCGGCTGTAATTTAAAGTGCAATTTTTGCCAAAATTATAAGATTTCCTTTTCCACCAACGGCAATGAATTTACCCCAAAGCAGTTTTGCGAGTTTTTGGAAAAATTTAACCAGGAAAAGTATAGCTGTATTGAACTTATTTCTGCAACGCAATTTTCGTCATTACTGATTGAGTCGCTTGCACACTTTAACAAAAAAATTCCCATCGTTTGGAACAGTGGAGGCTATGAAAAAGCGCAGACCATTGAATTACTAAGCGAAATAGTTGATGTGTTTATGCCAGATTTGAAATTTTATTCAACCTCTTTATCAAAAACCATCGCCAAAGCTGAAAATTATTTTGAATTTGCTGGACAAGCGATCATAAAAATGAGACAGTGCAAAGAGAAAGAGGTTTTTCAGGGAGAACAACTTATAGGCGGATTGTTAATACGCCACTTGGTTATACCCCAAAATTCTTCAGACAGCATCAAGCTTTTGGATTTTATCGCAAAAAATATAACAAGTCCATTTATAAGCCTTATGTGTCAGTTCACTCCAACAGAAAACAGCGTGATTAAACGAAAAATTTATCCTCTTGAATATAAAATAGTTCTCTCTCATGCCCAAAAATTGGGTTTGACTCGTGGATACATTCAAGATTTTTCGTCTGCAGACGAATCTTTTATTCCTTCTTTTTAAAATGCTTGACAAGAGAGTATTATTTTCATTACAATAAATCAGGAGAAAGATATGGATAAATTAAGTGCGTACCTAAGGCGCAAGATGATGATTTCAAGGATTTTTGGTATTTTTGCATGCTTAGTGGCGATTACTGGACTTGTTTTGAAACTTTTGGAGGTTATTGACGAATGGCTATGCCTGTTGCTCATAGTCTACAGTCTTGGAACAATATTTTCGCTAAACGGTAATCTCCAGGACATAAAGGTGGGAAATCCTTGGCAAAGAATAAATTTTGCCTGCGCAATTTTTATGTATCTTTTTGTTGTCTTTATCATTATATACGGTTTTTGTGTTGGAGAGCTGACTGTGAATTTTTAGTATTAATTTAATTAAACTATCACTATCTAAGCAATTGTGCCTAGATAGTTTTTTTATAATTTTGAGAAATTTAAGTTTTTCGCAATAAAAAAACCTGTTAAACAAAAAGATGTCTTTCTTTTTTGTTTAACAGGGGAAATTTTTGTGATATCAAAATTTGCAAGTCTTAAATTTAAAATAAATTCCGACCAGTTTTCAAACTTTGCCCGCCAAAAATACTTAGATAATCGTTGGCCGATAGATTATCCTTCACATCTAAATCAATTACATTTTTTTACTTTAGAATATAAGAAAATCTATAATCTATTCCTCTATTTTATCATATCCTTCAATCCGATAAATATAGAAGTTGGAATGGGCCGTTCCTTGAACGAAGTCGAATGTTCCAGCGGAAGAATCAAATGTAAAAGTACTATATCTTAAAACCACAAGTCTATTTTTGGCGGTTGTAAGCTGACATTTGAGGAAGTAAAATCCTGTATATGTGGTTGGAGTTGCGAATAGCACAAATTCATTCTTTATGGTATCTTTGATTTTAACATCAATTTGACATGGCACAGTGTTGAGCCTTGCAAAAATTTTCAACCTGCCATAAGGACTAAAATCCAAGGTCAAATAATCTCCAGCAAGCAGGCCACTTGTAAATCCATAATTAATATTTGCATCAGTACTGTAGGAATAAAACAACAGATCAAAGTTGGTGCCTTGTTCAATCGCGGTGATGCGAGATAACATGGTCTGAATGGTCGAGTTAATGGTGGAGATGGATGCATTTATAAGGGTGATTTGGGCTTGCAAAGAGCTATCATCGCCACCAGAAGAGCTGTTTTCAAGGTCGGTCACTCGACTTGTAAGAGATGAAAGTGAAGTATTAATCGTGCCAATGGTCGAGTTGATGGTGGATATATTTGAGGTGTTTAATGTGACTTTACCGTCAACGGTGTTGATATTTGTCTGAAGTGTGGTGTCCGCGCCCTCAAGAGAGGTGATATCTTGATTTATTGAAGTTATATTGCTGTTTATTGTTTCAATGGAAGAGTTGAGAGAGCTTATACTGCTTGCTTGAGCAGTGAGGGAGTTATTAAGCTCGCCAATAGAAGTTTCGAGCTCGCTATCCGCGCTTTCAAGGTCAGAGATATCTTGATTTATTGATGAAATATTGCTGTTTATTCCATTTATTGTCTGATTGATGGTGGAAATGTTGGCGGTATTCAAATCCACCTTATCATCAACTGCATCAATATTTGTCTGAAGCGAGGTATCGGCATTTTCAAGAGAGGTGATATCTTGTTCAAGCGAATTGACATTTTCATTTATGGCACTTAATGTTTGATTTATGGTCGCAATATTTGCAGTATTTAGGGTGACTTTGCCATCCACGGTGTTGATATTTGTCTGCAAAGTGGCATCAGTACTTTCAAGAGAAGAGATATCGCTGTTTATATTTTCTATATCCTTGTTTATAGTTTGTATAGTTGAATTTATAGTGTTTAAAGAATTATTTTGATTGGTCAAGGTGGACTCTATTGCTGATATATCACTTTCTATAGAGTCGTCTTTTGACTGTAAACTAGAAATATCATTGTTGACATCCTCTATGGTGGTATTGATTGTCTGAATTGTCGAATTAATGGTGGAAATATTGCTGTTTATTAATATGTCTGCCCCCTTCAATGAGGTTATTTCCAAATTAAGATCGGCATTTGCATTTTCAAGCTGGGAAATATCGCTGACAATTTCAGAAATGGAGGAATTTATTGCAATTATAGAATTATTGATCGAGTTTATGCTGTCTGTATGAGAAGAAATGGTCTCTTCTGCCGACTCCAAACTTTGAACAAGTGCATTGATTTTATTGTTCAAAGACTGTCCAAGCTGGCTTGAGCTGTTTTCAATCAAATCTTTAAGTTTTGGTATCAATTCATTTCTTAAATACCACAATTCTTTTTTTATTTTTTCTAAATCTTTTGAAAATAATTTCATAAAAAAATCTCCTTGAATAATATTCAAAAAGATTTTAAAACTTGTGGGATACATTTTTCAATAGTTACTGCCAAAAATTTTACGAGCGCAAATTCATGGTTGCAAAATAAGAGTATAGCAAATTTTTGACTTTAAATTTTATTTTTTGTTTTCTTGTTGTGTTTATATTTTTTTATAAATATAAGAGAGAGCAGGACAGTGACACATGCAGCGATAATCGTTATGCCAACGATCAACAGCGAGCTTATTCCGTCGGGCTTTATGTCACTTGTTGCCACCAGACCATTTGCCAGTGTTCCATCCTCAAGCACAACCGTAACTGGTATAAACTCTTGTTTATCATCATAGCCATCATATAAAAATAGCCGTGTCCCTTCTTCCAAAGAGGTCAGCACCTGTCCTAGATCAAATGAATAGAGGTTGCTGTTTGTGCGAAGAGTTGCATTAAAAGTTGGATAGACGTCTTGTGCGTTTGTTGCGCTGATATAATATCGATATACATACCCCTCTACAACCTTACTGGCAATTTTAACTTTTACAAACTGTCCTTCATCTGCGACAATCTCCACCATATCGCCATTTTTTAATATAACAGGTTGATCTTGATAGGTGACATACTCGCTTGAAAAAGAACTTTCGCTGTACAAATAACAAGAGGAAGCAATAATTTTGACTTCTTGCTCTGGAGTAAATGATACCAGTGAAATTAATGAAACAAATATAGATAATAGTAAATTCATAAGAGAATTATTAAACTTTTTTAAAGTTTTGTCAATATTTTTTTTGAATTGAAAAAAACATTTTATAATTTTAAACAAATATTTAAAATTATTTTAAACATCACATAACATATGATATAATGTTTCTATAGGAGGAAATTATGGCTATTGGAATTATTATAGGAATAATTGTGGGTGGTATTGCCTTGCTTGCTATTATTTTTGCAATTTGGGCGATCGCTGTCTATAATGCTTTTGTAAGACTTCGAAACCAAATAGAAGAGGCTTTTTCGACTATGGATGTCTATCTTAAGAAGAGATATGACCTTATTCCAAACTTGGTGGAAACTGTAAAGGGCTATGCAAAGCATGAAAACGAAACACTGACAAATGTTATAAGTGCAAGAAATGCTGCGATGACTGCAACAGATCCTGAAAAGAGAATGGAAAATGAAAATGCTTTGACAGGTACTCTCAAGTCTTTGTTTGCGCTGAGCGAAAACTATCCACAGCTCAAGGCAGACACTCATTTCAATGACCTTATGAATCAACTTCAATCAATTGAGAATGAGATCGCCTCGTCAAGGAAATACTATAACGGTGTCGTTCGTCAATATAATACAAAACGGGAGGTTTTCCCATCATCAATCATTGCCAACTGGAAAAAGTTTGAGAAAAAACCACTTTATGAAGTTGATGACGAGAGTGAGCGAAAGAACGTTAAAGTTCAATTTTAAAGGGCATTTGAGATGAAAATGTCGTTAAAGCTAAAAAGAGGAATATTGCTGACATTTCTTTTGAGCATGTTTTTTGTTGCATGCTTTCTTTTTACTGGATGTGGAGAAATGGAGATATATTTGCCTGCTCAGGATGATGGTTATACAATTACCAACTATTCTGTTGATATTATTGTTCATGAGGACCGCTCATTAACAATAGAAGAGAAAATCGATGTTTACTTTGAGCAGGGTAAGCAAAATGGAATTTATAGATATATTCCGCTTGAGCAGACGATAGGTTATTACAATCAAAAGGGAAAGCTGACTCAAAAAAACTATGTGCATAAGATCAGCAATTTTGAATATTTATCTGAGTATTCAACAGCAGGCACAACATTGCTTGAAAGCCATGAGCAATACGGGTATATGTTCTATGCAATGGGAGACTGGGGAAACACTGAAGACAACTGCTCCTATGCTTTTAGGTATGACTATGAGCTTGGGGACGACAGACTTTCCGGCATGGATGTGTTATATCTCAACATTATAGGAACTGGCTGGGATACAGATATTGAAAATGTCGACTTTAGTATAACTTATTTTACCGATATTGAAAGCATCGCTCAAAGCGATGACCAGATTTTTGAATTTTACATCGGCCGATATGGAGAAATGAATGGTGACAATGCAATTACATCTTCAAACGAGAGAATGAGTTTATTTGTTGAAGGCAATCGCGTATGGGGAAATGTAAACGGACTAAGTTACGGCGAAGCAGTGACCATATACCAAACGTTTGAAAATGGATTTTTTGATGTGCCACGAAGTTTTGTGTTTGACTATGTGCTGATCGGATTATTAGTTTTTGCTATTATGATGTTTGTTATATTCTTCCTCAAAAACAAAAAACGCCATCTTGTCGTGGATGTTGTTGAATTCGCTCCGCCTCCAGGGATAACCCCGGCTCAAGCAGGATATATCATTGACGGACAGGTTCATGGTCAAGATATTTCTGCGCTTTTGGTCTATTGGGCTTCAAAGGGTTATGTGCAAATTGAAGAGAAAGAAAATAAACTCTTTGTGAAAAAAATAAAGGATTTACCTCAAGATGCGATAGAGCATGAAAAGATATTTTTTGCAAGCGTTTTCAAAGATGAAAAACCGGTTGATGTTTCTGAGCTCGGCAAGATGGACGTGCGAATCGGGAACAGGGTCTCAAAGTCGATCAAAAGAAAAAAAGCGACCTATTTTGAAACTAGACCGCGAAGGAATTTTTTCTTTATGGTTATGTTTGCCATAGCTCTCTATTTTGTGCAAATAATCAGAATGGGAATTGAAAGTCACAATTTTTTGATTTCATTTTTAAAGGTCTTGCTCTTAATTGTCGCAAGTTTAGCCTTTTTGGTTTTGCCTAGAATTGAGAGGAATAAGTTTAAATATAAGAAATGGGAATATATTTTGTATAAGATCATCAATATAGCTTTTGTTTTGGCGGGACTTATAACAATTTGCATAATTGGAGAGGGGTATTGTGATCCATTTGGGACAAGGTTTATCTTTGCCGTCTTTGTGCTGATGCTTTATTTTATCTATCCATTTCTCGAACAATATACCAAAGAGGGCGCGAGTGTTCTTGGGAGACTGCGCGGTTTAAAAAGATATATTGAAGTTGCTGAGAAAGATCGACTTGAGATGCTTGTAAAAGATGATCCAAGTGTATTTTATAATGTATTACCCTTTGCCTATGTGCTTGGAGTGAGTGATGTCTATATGAATAAATTTAAAGATATTCCGCTTCCGCCACCACAATGGCTGACAACAAGTGGAGAAATAGCATTTTGGACAGTCATGTTTGGCATAAATAGGGGAATATTAGTAAGCGGAGCTATGATTGCGAGATTTATGACAGCCAATATTATAAAGTCACTAGCAAAGATTGCAGCAATAACAACAGTTTCACGAGTTGGAGGCGGTGGTGGATTTTCTGGCGGTGGAGCTGGAGGTGGTGGCGGTGGAAGATTTTAATGCCACCATGACAAATTTTGTTTTAAAATCAAAGAGCAAAAGAATATTAAAGCCTGTTTTGCCGATTAATTTCAAATGATCAGTTTACAATAGAAGCAAATTGCATCTAGATGATTTAAACCGCTATGCTTATTTTTGCACGGGTTTGAAACAACAATTGTGGCAAGATACAATTTGCAATAAACAGAGACTTAAATGTGTTTTAAAGGACCAAGCAACAAAGCTTATTGAAGAAAGTATAAAACAAAAAAAATGTTATAACAAAACATAAAAAATTATAAAAAACCATGTGATGATAAAATTTTACTGTCATAAAACTTTATTAAATCCCGCTTGGCTCGGCTTTAGATTATAGAGACTATAAGCAAAATAAATTCTAAAAAATGTGGAATAATATTGAGGAATTATAACAAAATTTTTTAAAAAAATAAAAATTAAAATTAATAAAAAAATAGCAAATATTTTTATTTAAATAATTGCTATTTTTTTAATTTTTTATATTTATCTATATCATTTTCTGAAATATTTATTTCACCTGAAATTTCGGAGGTTTTTTCAATTTTTTCTATATTTACTTTTTCATCTTTTTCATTTTCTGATTTTGGCATCTTTTTTATTAACTTATCTTCTGTATCTGTATACAAAGAAAACATTTTGTCGTGATTTTTTATTCGTACATCATAAATTGAGTGTTTTTTTATGTTTTTATTTTTTATACTATTTTGACTTAATATCATTGTCGTTGGCAAAGATGACTTTTGTTCAACAATTTTCTTGCCGGTGAGGCGACAAGAAATCCGATATATAATGTTTTCAATTTTGGCTTGATATTTATAGCTTATATAGAAGGCAATTATGCCCAAAATTACCAGCACAATCCACACCGGAATACCCCAGCCACTGAAAGGAATTATTGAGCCACTTCCAAATAGACAAGTTAGAAGAATAACTATTGGTCTTGTGATAATATTTGTGACGAGGAAAAACTTAAATTTCATTCCAATACATCCTGCCACAATACAGAGAATATCGTCTGGGAAAAGTGGAAAGAGCATCATTAGGAAGAAAACATATTTTCCACGTTTTAATTTCATTTCCCATTTGATCGCATCTTTTTGTCCCACAACCCAAAACACCAGTTTTCGACCTATTTTATATCCTAGGAAATAGGCAAAAACACTTCCCAGCAAAACTGCAAATAGGCTCAGCCCAAACACCAGCCATATATTCTCAAATGCAAGCACACCGGCAACTGTGGTGATTGCAGCGGGCAAAGGGATGAAGGTGACCTGCAAAAATTGAATTACAATAAAAATGAGATAGCTGTATGCGCCACCTTGTTGAATGATTTGTTGAAGTTTCTCGGCAGAGTCAATCTTTGCAAGCGCACCACTTAGTTTTAAAGGAAGATATATTGCAAGCACGATTACAACAATAACAGCAAGTATTAAGCCTGTTTTTAAGAGTTTTATTTTGGTTTCTTTCTTTAATTGTCTCATAAAATCATTATAGCATAAAATTTATAGATAAGATACTAGTTTATATAAAAAACGGAATGAGAATAGAAAAAATAGATTATTTGATGAAAAAACAAGACATTTGAGACAAAGAGCGACTTAAATGCATTTCTTAAAGCAATAGATCAAGGGTCTTCATTTTAATTTTTTTATTTTTTACCGTTATAGAGATAATTATTTTAATTAATTTGCTTAAAATAATTCAGAATGATATAATTCCTAATAGGAGGTTTTTATGGAAAATATAGGAACTGAGAAAAAACAAGCGGTGGACTATAAATATGTGAAGAAAAATTATTTTGATGTGGCGGACGAGAGCACAATAAAATCAATATTTGATTTTGCCGAGCATTACAAGGCTTTTTTGGATGAGTGCAAGACTGAACGAGAAGCAAATGACTATATTATACGCAAAGCAGTTGAGCAGGGCTACAGCGAATATAATTTTGGCGACACGTTAAAAAAGGGAGACAAAAAGTTTATCACAAACAGAGGCAAAGGTGTGGTACTTTTTAAAATTGGCTCAAAGGATATTGAAAAAGAGGGTGTGCGAATGGTGGTAAGCCATTTGGACTGCCCAAGGCTGGACCTAAAACAAGTTCCGCTTTATGAAAGTGATGGTTTGTCCTTCTTTAAAACGCATTACTATGGTGGAATAAAAAAATATCAGTGGACGGCGATGCCACTTGCTTTGCACGGTGTGGTATATCTTAAAAATGGAGAAAAAGTAAATGTTTCCATTGGAGAGAAAGAAAATGATCCAGTTTTTTATATAAGTGATCTGCTTCCGCACCTTGGTCAAAAACAAATGCAACTATCAGCAAAAGAAGTGATCAATGCTGAACAGCTCAATATCGTTGTTGGCGGACTTCCTGTAAAAAACAAGGATGAAAGAGAAAAGATTAAGGCCAGCGTGCTTCAAATTTTGTATAAGGAATATGGTATGACAGAGGAGGATTTTATCAGTAGTGAGCTTAGTCTTGTCCCTGCACTCAAGGCAAGAGATATAGGATTTGATCGTGCATTGATTGGAGGGTATGGTCAAGATGATCGAGTTTGTGCTTTTCCTTCGCTAAGAGCAATCTTCGATGTCGACAATCAGCATACAGCAATCTGCCTTCTTGTTGACAAGGAGGAAATTGGAAGCGAAGGTAATACTGGAATGAAGAGTAAATTCTACGAGGATATTTTAAACGAGATATGTCGTGCTTTCAATGCAAACGCCTGTCTAGTTCGACAAAAATCAATGTGTATTTCAGCTGATGTGACAAGTGCATTTGATCCAAATTTTGCAGATGTTTATGAAAGAAATAATGCAGCGATGCTCTCTTGCGGTGTTGCAATGAACAAGTATACAGGCTCGGCTGGTAAAGCAGGAGCAAGTGATGCCTCGGCAGAGACCGTTGGACAGATAAGACAAATATTTGCAAAGAGCAATGTGGTTTGGCAAACATCAGAGCTTGGTAAGGTTGACATTGGCGGTGGCGGAACGGTGGCAAAATTCATTGCACAGCTCAATATTGACACTGTGGACATTGGAGTTCCAGTGATCTCTATGCATGCGCCATATGAGCTGATATCAAAGGCCGATGTCTATAGTGCATACACCGCATACAAAGCTTTTTTTGAATAACAAAAAGTCACAAATTAATACAAAAATTGCAAAAATATGATAAAAATTGGTCAAATTATTGAAATTTTGCTGTAAAAAACAAAACTTTAAAGATTTTGACCATATTTTTTTTTTCCAAACATTGGTTTCCGTTTGTATAATTTTGATAAATATATCGATACTAATCTTGATGTTTAAAAGGAGAAAATTATGAAATTAAAAGATAGTCAAACTTATCAAAATTTAGCCAAAGCCTATGTGGCTGAGTGTTCAGCGAGGGCGCGATATGAGTTCTGTGAGTATGGATTTAGATACAATGGATATGAGGCTATTGCCACACTTATCGATAAAATTGCTTATCAGGAATTTAACCATGCTCGAATGCTTTATATGAAAATTCAAGATAGTGAAATGAAGCAGGTTGACAATATTGATTTTTGTTCTTCCTTGCCATTTAAGGAGAAGTGGGATCTTTTGAACAATCTAAAACTTCTAAGCGAAGATGAACTTGACGAGGCAAAGGCTTATTTGGAGTTTTCCAAAGTTGCCGAAGAAGAGGGCTTTGAAGAAGTTGCCAAGCTGTTTACAATGATCCGAGAGGTGGAAATCCGTCATGCTAAAGTTTTTCAAGAGCTTTACAGCCAAATGAAAGACAAAAAGCTCTATAAAAAAGCAAAAGAGGTTGCCTGGGTATGTCCGGCATGCGGTTATGTAAGTTTTGATAAAGAAGCCTGGCAGGAGTGTCCGCTTTGTCAAGCAAAGCAAGGCTATTGTGAAGTTGTTTTACCAGCAGACCTTTATTTCTAATAAAAAATTCAAATATCATTCTTTCTTGTTCTATTTATTTGACAATTGGCCAAATATTTTATAAATTAAATTCATGGATAAAAATAATAAAAGAGAATTAAAAAATGGCATACAAAGGGAAATTATAAATTTGGTTGTTTATAATGATGAGGATTTTTTATCTCCCTATTCTGGCGATGATCAGGAGATAATTTCCCAAGAAGTTGCCGGATTTTTAAATAGCAGAGCGAAACGATTGAAACGACACAAACAAGTCCATATCAAAATTTCGAGCAATAAAATAGAGGAAAGCGAGCAAAAGGTTTACTCAAGGGCAATACAAAATTATTACAACAACGAAAAGAGCGAAATTGAAAGAAAACAGAATTTCTATCTTTTGATAGGCTCAATTTTGACCCTTGTCGCTATTGCAATTTTTACCATCTTGTATCTTTTAATTATAAAATTAAACCTGCCCATTTTAAACGAGATTATAACGGTTGTTGGCTGGGTATTTCTTTGGGAAGCTGTCGACTTATTTTGTATTAGAACACCTCTTCTTCAATCGCAGAGGCGAATTTGTCAGAATTTAATCAATGCAAAGATCACCTATCATGGCTTAGAGCCGAAAGCTCGAACAAAAAATATTAAAATTTTATCTGATTAATCAAAATTTTTATATAAAAATATACCCAGAATTTACCATTCAGGGTATTTTTTAAGTCTTTATAGCATTTGTTTTTATTATTTTCTAAATTTTATAGTCAAGTCAGCCGAGCAAAAATCCCTCGATGATCATATTTTCAGCCTCTTCTTTGCTAAGGCCCAAGCTCATAAGTTTGATAAGCTCGTCACTGGCTATCTTTCCTATTGCCGCTTCATGTATTAGAGACGAATTGCTGTTTTGTGCGTCAATCATTGGCACAGAGACTATTCTTGCCTCATCCATCATAATGCCATCGCACTCCACATGACCAAAACACAGCTCCTGGCCAATTAGGTTTGACTTAAATTCTTGAAAAGATCTTCCTTTTGCAACACTATGGCTGACAATTTCTGCTCTGCTATCTCGTCCTGCCAGCAAAACTTTGAAATAAGTTTTTGTCCACTGCTGTTCACTTGTCGAAATGTTTTCTTGAACCTTTAGCGTTGCACCTTCACCAAGACGAGCAATGGTTTTTCGCAATGATGAAGTTACTCCGTCAAGTTGGAGGGTTTCAATCTGCATAAAACTGTTTTTTTGCAGAACAATTTTGGTGATGGGGTTTAATATTTTATCTCCGCTCTTTCCTTCTGCGATATGTTTTTCAACATAGCGAACCTTGCTGTTTTGTCCGACGTGGAATGAGTGAATACCGCTATGCAAGCTTGTCTTACAAGTTGCATTATGAATTCCACATCCGGCAACAATCAACACATCACAATCTTTTCCTATATAAAAATCATTATATACCAAATCGTTTAGGCCACCAACAGTGATTATGACAGGTATATGAACACTTTTATTTTTTGTCCCGTCTTTAATCTTGATATTAATGCCATTTTTATTTTTTTTAGGAGTTATTTCAATCTCTTTAGTGCTCGCGCGATCAAAGAGTTGTCCGTTTTTGCGAATATTAAATGCACCGCTTGGCATTGTATGCAAGTCGGATATTTTTTCTAATAGTTTTTTTTCCAATTTATTCATTTTGACCTCACGAGACGGGCACACTGTCGTTTTTCAAGCAGGGGCACAACTTCCTCTTTTTTGCCAAACTTTTCTATTTGCCCATTTTTGAGCAGTATAATATAGTCGCTGATATGTAATATCCTTTTTTGATGGCTGACTATTATATTTGTTGAATTTTTAAGAGAATTAAAAATATCTATAAGGTTATCAAAGCTCCACAAATCGATTCCGGCCTCTGGCTCATCAAAGATATTGAGTTTTGCCTCCTGACAAAGAGCTAAAGCAATCTCGATACGCTTGAGTTCTCCCCCAGAAAGTTTGTCATCAAGAGGCCTATTAATGTAATCCTTGGCACAAAGACCGACCTTTGATAAAATTTCACAAATTTGATCAAAACTCTTTTTCTGACCGCATGCGACATCTATCAAATCCCGAATCTTTAATCCCTTAAATGTAACAGGGGTCTGAAAAGCATAGCTGATTCCAAGTTTTGCTCTTTCATTAATTGGAAGAGAGGTGATATTCATGCCATTAAATAAAATTTTTCCACTGCTTGCTGGCAAAATTCCCATAACTAACTTTGCAAGTGTAGATTTTCCACTTCCATTTGGTCCAGTTATGACATATGTATAATTGTCTTCAAATTTTAAATTTATATTATCTAAAATTTCTTTATCTTGATTATCGTCCTGTGCACGATAGCTTAAATTTATTATTTCCAACATGGACCAATTATATCTTATCAGAAAATAATTGTCAATCTAAATACATATACTTATTCGCTTGTCTGTTGTTTAATAAACAGAAGAAAAGATTTTTTTTTGATTTAATTAATATTATCGGAAGCCGAACTTGCTTGCAAGGGTGAGGCTGATGGTCATACATACAAGTGATGAGTATGCGTCAGCATACAAATTCGATAGAATTTAATAAAATTTTATGACAGTAAAATTTTAACATCACGTAGTTTATATTATTGGAAGCCGAGCCAAGCGGGACGAAGTCACATTTGAGCGAGGCTGATGGTCATACATACAAGTGATGAGTATGCGTCAGCATACAAATTCGATAGAATTTAATAAAATTTTATGACAGTAAAATTTTAACATCACGTAGTTTATATTTTAAGCATATATACAGTATATTACTTAAAGGTCAATTGTTTTATCTGTAATAAATTCAGCTTTGAGATTGACTTTTTGAGATAAACGATATAAAATATTATAAAAGGTGGGTGGCAATGAAAAGCTTTATTTCTGCAATGGATGGTTTGCCAAAAGTTGTAAAGATTATATTAGCAATTCCATTTTTGGATATCATTTGGATGGTTTATAGATTAATTCGCTCACTTGACAGCAAAAACACACTTGGAATTGTTTTAGCAATTGTTCTTATCATTTTTGGTATTCCATTTTTATGGCTAATTGATATCATTTGCATAATCATTAATGATAGAGTTTGGTGGCTAGATTAAAATTATTGATTTTGCAGATAATAATATAGCCAAAAAACAAAATTACACAAGGAGGAGCTATGAGAGGCACTTTCAACACGAGCGATTATGACGAAGAAGACTTTGACGAGGACGATGAGCTTGAAGATGATGAAGATCAAGAAGAGCTGGACGATGAGGACTATGACGAAGATGGCTATGGCGATGATATAGACGATGGTTATGGCGATGACTATGAAGATCCTTTTGAAGATGAAGATGATGTTTATGGGGAGGAACAAAAAGCCTCAAAAAAAGAGAAAAAAAATAAAAAAGCAGAAAAACAATCAACAAATAAAGGCTCTTTTAGTGCAAAAGGCTCTGTCAAGAAGCTCAAGAAAAAGAAGACAAATGATTCTTTATTGAAAAAGGGGATAGGCAAACATTGGTTGTTCTCTGGAGTGATCAAGTTTTTTTCTTGGTTGTTTCCAAAGTTTTAAAATATTTTTAACTATTTGGCTCCATCGCTTTGACAACGTTTTCATTGGGTTTGAGGTTTTGGTAACTTTTGGTAGGCCACGGATGTCAACTTTTATTTATCAGCAGAAGATGTAAGTTTAGCTATTAGAAAAAGCTATTGTTTCCGTTGTGCGGGAGAGCGCAAGGAAACAATTATTGCCACAGAGAAATCTATTAATGATAAAAAGAGGAGCTTAGACTGTAGATAAAAATCATAACCAACAAAATTAAACAAACTGAAAGGGTAGCAAGCTTTGCTATCCTTTTAAAGTGTTATAGAATATAATCAAAAATTCAATATTCCATAGGTTTTTAAGAGTGCACTTTTGGATTATTTATTTTTTAATTCTTTCAAACATTATTGATAAAATTTAATAAATTAAACAGGTAGAACAACTTGAAATAAAGTTTTATCAATTTTTAAATACAAGAATTGTCATTGTACTTTCGTTATAAAAAAGAGAAACTTTTTAGTGCGATTGAATGCACATTCAAAAGTTCTCTTATTTTTTTGTTTTGTTGATCAGAATCAAAATTTCTCAGCCATAAATCTTTGTATACATTTAGGCCGTTGCATCCGTGCCAGTTTCGCTGAGTGTTGAGACAGAGTACATCTCCTCATTGGTGTTTGTGTTGAATGCAAATCTCAGATAAAACTTGTTGCCTTCAAAATAACCATTGTTGCTGTATCCAGGCACGTCAAATATATCTGCATTATCTCCGCTAAAAGTCACAAAACCCTTGCTGCTGACTTTATAATTCCAAGTATATGAATAGTCGCCATCATCATCTTGGATAAGTGCTGTGCCGTCCTCGTTGAATGTGACATTGACAGGAAGCCTCAAAAAAGAAGTTATCTCGTCTATGGTTTGATCCACGTTTTCTTCTGTTTCCACATTTGTCAGACGCATTCCGCTGTATACATAAGTGCCGTATGTGACAGGATATTTTTCTCCACAGCCAAACAAAAACAAGGATAGTGATAATAAAATTGTTACAAGCGCGAGCGAGGTAGAAAATATTTTTGTCTTTGTCATTTTTTTTACCTCCAGAATTATTCCATATAAAAATATTATACCAAAATTTTGAAATTTAAAACTTTTTTATTAAAATTTAATCTTTTTTATTAAAAATTGGCCACGACTATGATATTTTATTGGGAAAAATATATAAATTATCCAAATTTAGTTGTGTGATCGTCTTTTAAAATTTTATTGGAAGAATCCATTTTTGTATGCCATTGAAAGTGCCAAGAGGCACTCCTCCAAACGAGGCAATGATATTTATCATTCGATAGTTTTCATTTTTGATTTCAAACATTAAAGAATTTAAGCCTTTTTCTTTGGCAATCTTGACCATGTGCACAAAGAGCTCTTTTCCGAAACCTTGCGACCTCTTATCTTCGTCAATAAAGATTTCGATCGGATTTATCTTTTCTTGTTTAAAATAAGCATATCCAAGCTGAGTGTCCCCATCTTTTAATATATACTTTTCCGTATCTTCTCTATCGGAGTTTTTACATTTATAAATTTGCATATTCATCCTCCCTGCCAAAATGCTTCATATTTTTAAGACTGAGATAGGGTGTAAATTCTTTAAGATTTTGTGTTATGAAATCATTAAAGCTCGAATATTGACTTTTGGCATCATCTATTTCCTTAAAAAATTCTTTAAACTGTTTTTTTGAAATATTTTTATCTAGCAAAAAGTTTTTTAGATTGTTTTGTAGCAGGCCAATAAGTTGCTGATCATTCATAATTTGCATTTCTTCACCTTCGCAAACATTTACATCTGGTGAAACTCCGCCACTATCAGGATATACTGCAGATATATCAATGTTTTTATGCTGAAAACAAGCTATCAAGTGAAGGAGATAAGAAGAATAACTCTTTAAAAGATCCACTTCGCTTAGCAGGACCTCGAACGTGTATTTGTTTTTAAGCTTTTGTAGTCCTTCTAAATCATCTCTTGTTAAGGCTGACAATTCCTTTAAATAATGAGCCTTTATTACATGATACCTATGCATACCATTGGTGCTGATTGTGTATGCACCCCTATCAGCCTCCGCAAGACATATAGGATCATCTTTGAAACTTCTCTCAAGCTCTTTGATAATTTTTTCAGTTGGGATATCTAAAAGAGAGACAGATCTACTTGGATAGCTCAGCTTTTCTTCATCGAAAAAATAGGGCATATTCTCTATCACATTTGTATTTCCTAAGTTTATATATTTGTAATTATATCCTTTGATATCGGTGATACAAATCCTCGTTGGACGATAACTGCTTTTCATAAAATAAAACATATGAGTTATGCTGTTTATATCCTCAGATGAAAAGATTTTTTTCTCTTCCAGTTTTGAGATTTTGGCCAAATCAATGTTTTGACTTGCGATAAATCTTGATACCGTTTTATTCATACTCTTATTATATATGAAAGTGGAAACAAAGTCAATAGAGCTTGTTATATTCCTGCCTTCTTAATTTTGATCTTTGCAAAAGATATCTATTCAATTCAAAAATAGGGGATTGGTCAATCTTTCGGACAATATATCAAAAGAAACTTGGCTTAATCATATATCGATGTTGTTACATAGTTGGTCCATCATTTTGTTGTGGGTTTCAATATCTTGTTTTTCTCCAAGGTCAAGTTCTCGAAAGTAGGGAATAAAAATGCTTTTTCCGCCTACTGTGTATGATAATTCCAATTTTTCTGGATTATAGGAACTGTCTAAGCGTTTGCAGGTCGGGTCTACCAAAACCCAACCACCTCCAAAAAAGCATTCACAAAAAGAGTGCCCAAAATGCATTCTGCCACTCTCGCCACTTTTCAGCTTTTTCAGCCAGTCATATTCTGCAGTGTGTAAAAATGTTGTGGGTATTCCAAGCGTTCTTGTAAAAGTGGCAAACAAAACGGCATAATCTGTGCAGCCGCTTGCTTTTTTGCTTTCCCAAATTTCTTTTGCGGTGCGCATAAATTTTTGTTGTTGGATATCGTCATCGCTGGAGTATTTTACGTGGTGGTGTATCCATAGCGCTAAACTTATCAAAAAATCATAACTGATTGGATCTTTTTGCTTATGTTTTAAATCTAACATTATTTGATTGTAAATAAACTCCTTAGGTAAAAAAGGCTGGGTAAGATTCCCATAATTTTGAAATCTTTCAATGTCACTAGTTTTATTTAATTGTTGCATGGCAAGACATACTCCTTTATAAAATCTTTGTACGACCCCGAGTCTTTATAGATTAAAGCTGGCAGATTAATTCAAAATGCTTAAAAGCCTTGTTCATATTTGTAATAATCAAATCCATAATTTGATTTTCCCGGTCCATAGTTTTTAAAACCCACTTTTTCATACATTTTCATCGCAGAAATATTTTCTGTGCAAACATGAAAGTGCATCCCATCAGCTCCTCTCATTTTTGCCTCATCAATAAGTTTTCTCATAAAATAACTGCCTATTCCTTTACCTTGATAATCAGAATCCACGCATATTCTAGCTACGCCCTGTGGTCTTTTTAATTGAATAGACCAATTTTCTTCACTATCATCGTTTATTCCTAAAAAGCTAACAGCAATACAATCGTTTTTTGAATTTTTTAAAACAAAGAGGTTAGAATTTTTTATGTCGTTTAAAATAAGATCTTCGCTCGGGTAATTTTCATTCCAAGTGGTAAAGGTTGTTTGAATAACCTTTTTATATAGTTGTAAAATGGCTGGCAAATCTTTCATGGTAGCCTTTTGAAATATTAAAACCATAAATTCTCCGTTTTGTTCAGTATAACATAGTTTAATTTTTACTCCCAAATAATCTTGAATAAAAATCCTTCCCACAATACATAAAATTGTAACAATGATTAAAATAGTGGAAATTTTTAATTATTATGTTATCTTTCAAAAATTTAATTAGATTGATTTATAATTTATTTGACTTTATTCTCTTTGCCAAGTATTCTTCTATGAGGGGATGAAATATGGAAAATCAAAATGTTTCGTTTACATACGAAAATAAGAAATTTAATTATCGAGTGGCGGGATTTATAACCAACAATGGCAAAGTCTTGCTTGAAACCTCATCCAAGTTTTGGAATATGCCTGGAGGGAGAGTTCAGATGGGAGAAAGTTCTATCGAGGCCATTAAAAGGGAGCTTTTAGAAGAGATGAACGTTACTCCTAAAAACATTACTCTTATTCAAGTTTGCGAAAACTTCTTTGAATGGATGGGAAGCTATCAGCAGGAACTTTTATTTGTATATAACATAGAATTAGATGAAGATTGCGAGCTATTGACAAAGGATAACTTCAAATGCGCGGATGCCTCTGATAAGGTTTTTAAATGGCACGATTTTGCATCTGTGAAAAATTTAAATTGCTTACCTACTTGTATCTACGACTTAGTTGAGCAGGACAACAGTAAAATACATCATACAATAAACAAATAAAATTACTAAGAAAAGACGAACAACTGCTCGCGATAAAGACATAGACAACTACCACGCCGTTCAATGTAGAAACCGGCTTCTCCTTCTTCCAAGAATATGCGTTCCCAAAGTTTTAATCTACCTTTAAAAATGCTTTTTTGCCCCTTTTCACAAAGATACTTTCTTGCAGTTTCACTGTAAGATAGATTATGATCACGCATATCTATTATACACGAAATTTTAAATTCTGGACTATATTTTCTATTAATTCTTCTATTTTCCATT
>CALWTP010000020.1 GCA_944384495.1 uncultured Clostridia bacterium | reverse complement strand
GGTTTATTTCTGTTGCACTATCCCTAGAGTCGCCTCCGCCGACCGTTAATCGGCACCCAGTTCTCTTGATGCTCGGACTTTCCTCATCAAAATTGATGCGATTGTCTGCATAACTGGCTATATTATAGCAAAAAAATATAAAAAAGTCAAGTTATCGTCATTAGCAAAAAAGAATTAAATAATGTAGAAAAAGGATTAAAATCAGCGATTGTAGCTTGGTTTTCCCCAAAAACAAAGTCAAGCTCGTCGTAATCCAGTGATTTATACTATCAAAAAAACAGCTTTACTTGGGGTGCACCCCAATTCTGGACTATATTTTTTAAATTTACTTCCTTTCTTCGCCATAAAAAAGTGAACCTCCTTAAGTGTCTAACTTTTGGGGTTCACTTCAACTTTAAAGCCATTTTTTATTTTAAATATAGGATTTTATTAGTACTAACCAACGGTAAACAAAGCCTTTACCTTGCCATTCTTTCTGTCCGGATAGAAAGCCTTCAAAATGCCATCTTGAGAAATCTTAATAGCAATACCATATTTGGATAGTGTCGTGGCGGCGGCAAGTCTTCCTCCTCCCTCACTTCCAGCCTCAATTTTAAGAATTGCTCCAGCAGCAATAATGGTTCCATCGTTATCGATGACCGTCGCTCCATCCATGCTCACAATTTCCTGTCTAAGCTTCCTTCCAAGTTCATGGAAAGGCTTGCCCATAATGAGTTTACGCAGACATTCTGCTTTAATACAGTTTTGTTGTTGCAAAAAGGTATAATAAGGCACATTATAGACGGCTTCTACTGCTGATAAGGTTTGCAGATTGTATAACTTATTTGCATTTTCGAGTTCTTGCCGTTTTTTTATTTCAAAATATTTCTCATCGAGAATATCATGTGCATCGATATGAGCAATTGCCTGTTCGACTTTGTCTTTGTTTAAATAGACTATGCAACCGCCAGTATACGCAAAAGATGTATCAAGAGCAGTATAATAGACTGAACGTCTGATATCTTTCAATGAATAATTTCCACGATATGACAGCAGTTGAATCACTTCCTCGTGAGAATAAATATTCCAATTTCCCGCTCTTTTAGCGAAGAGCAGATTTCTATTTTTAAAGATTAAAAAATCGCTATTTTTTGTAAGTACTATTCCAATACGTTTTTCATTGCAATATCTTGCAACCATTTCAAATTCGTAAGGAGCAATACTCGGCATTTTTTTGATTTTGCTTGTATGAGTATATCCTAATAGGTATCCTTTTCTATCAAATTCGATATAAGAATCTATTCCATCCGACAACAGTGCAAAAAACTCTTTATCTATGATTTGAGTATAATGCAGTTTCTCGCCCTGCTCGCTTATATCCGCAGATAGATTAATAATAATACCGATTGCAATCTTATGCCCCTCATAAGTTCGCATCGCCCATTTGCCCAGCTCAGAAATAATTCCAAACATAGTGTTCGCAGTATCAGCATCACTAATGCTCGAGCAAATAGATTTTTCCAAGGCGTTGTATTGCAAAACTGAAATATAGCTTTCATCATTTAAGCCGAGAGTAGAAATTTTATCGATTTCTGCTAAAATTGATTTTAAAAGGTTTATCTCAAACGATTGAAAAGGTTGTCCCCTTTTTAATATCAATCTATATTCATCGCTTTTAGACGGTTTGATTAGCAAAGAATTGCGTTTGCCAAATGCTATCTCATTATCACGCACGGAAGAAGGCTCTTCACCTTCAATAATCGAGCCGGTGAAAAGCGGTAAAATCAATTTGTTTACAACTTTGTAAAATTCATTTTTATCCATAAATCAAAATCTTCCTAGCACATATTTAGTATATAATGAATTTTGTAAATTAACAAGAATATTTTTGTTATTTTTTAAAAATTTTTAAAAATATTACAATGATAATTCGTCTTTTGTCAATTGTTTTTTCAATATTTTAAGGCATTTTGATTCTATTCGAGAAATGTAAGAACGAGAAATATTGAAAATTTCAGCCACTTCCTTTTGTGTTTTTAAATCATATCCGCAAATACCATATCTATATTTTATAATTTCACACTCCATTGGAGATAAATATTTCTCCATTGCAACAATTACATCTTGCATTAGGCAATTGCGCTCAAGTATTTGAAAAACCTCTTCTTCGCTCTCAGCAGCAATAAAGTTTGCAAGTTCCATATCATCGCTATCAGCTTTAGGTTGCAGTACAGAATTTAGCGAAATTGTCTCTCGATGCTTTTTATTGGCTCGAATCAGCATAAGAATCTCGTTTTCAATACATCTTGATGCATAAGTTGACAGCAAAACTCCTTTGCTATCATCAAAACTATCCACTGCTTTGATAAGCCCGATTGTTCCGACAGAAATAAGATCATCAGCCTCCAAAGAATTTGAATATTTTTTTACTATATGGGCAACTAGACGCAAATTGTGATTGATTAAAACTTCTCGCGCCTGCCCGTCTCCTTGTACAAGTTTTTCAACCCACATGACTTCCTCTTCCTTGGTTAAAGGTTTTGGAAATCCCTGAATACTGCTTACATACGCCGTAAAACAACAAATTTTGCTCATAAACTTAGCAAAACTCTCATAAACCATATACACCGCCCTTTAAAACATATGCCAAAATCTTCTTAAACAAATGCTTGGTATTTGTATATGATGAAAAATGTCGAATTTTGCTTGTACAATAAAAATAACATACCATTTAACTTAAAATTTCAAAGAATAAAAAACCACAGGCTTCAAGTTTATGCACTTTTTGCTACCCTTGAAAATCTGTGGTAAAAATATATCAACTTATAAGATATCTAAGAAATTGTAATAATGTTATTTATTGAACATATAGACAAATAGAAAGCAAAATTAATTTAAATTCTATAAGTTTTGTCCTTTTAAATTTTATGCATTATTCTTTGTGAACACAGTATATTGAACCCCTCCGATCATTTCAGTGCCAGTAGTAAAGTTTGCGCTCTCAAGATATGAATTGTCATATGAATTTACGATGGTTGTCGGAACCTTCACAGTCGTGGCATGTTGTAAAAGATATCCATTATTGGTACCATCTACAGTTTGATATATTGACT
This sequence comes from uncultured Clostridia bacterium, assembly GCA_944384495.1. Classification (GTDB taxonomy): domain Bacteria; phylum Bacillota; class Clostridia; order Christensenellales; family UBA1242; genus Caccovivens. The sequence goes on along the minus strand of CALWTP010000020.1, from coordinate 204 downwards.
CACTCTCTATTGTGACTGTGGCAAGTGAACTACATCCACTAAACACCCCTGCAGACGAATATTGTATATATGTTACATTTGCTGGTATTACAATGGATTTAAGCGATGAACAGTTCCAAAATGCCATATTATCTAGTCTGGTCAGTTGACTATTCTCTCCAAATATAACGCTCTCGAGTGATGTACATCCAACAAACGTGTTAC
>CALWTP010000019.1 GCA_944384495.1 uncultured Clostridia bacterium | reverse complement strand
AGCCTGTCGCTTTGCGGTAATTTTTTTGTGTCAAGTGCTAAGATTTTAAGACCAAAATCAACTGCCAGTGTGGTGTTTGGATTTGCACTGCACGCATAGAAAACATTTTGACAGTTTTTTGTGAAATTTATATATTTTAATCCCTTTCTATACCTTACCGACACTGGGAATTGATCACAGGATATTTTTTTGATAAAGCCATTATCGCTGACAACCACAACATGTGAGAAGGTTTGCTGACTGGCAAAAATGATGCTGTCATTATCTTCTAAATTAATTCCTCTTACTCCGCCACTGATTCGACCCTGAGTTGGGATATCACTTTTTTCAAAATTGAGGCTCATTCCTTTTCTTGTCAACATCAGAATGCTGGTTTTATCCACATCCTTTTCAACGTTGATTATCTCATCACCATCGCCTAGTTTACAAACCTGATAAAAGGATTTATTGACAATGATATCGCTCATAGCACTCTTTTTGACCATTCCTTGTTTTGTCATAAAGAGAATACTTCCTTCCGTTTGCATTTTCATAATTGCAACAGGTGTTTCATTGAGCACAATGGATTTTTCTATTGAGAGTAAAGAAAAGCCTTTGTCTCGCCATTTACATTCGTTGAGGTTTGATACAGGAATTTTTATCGCATTTCCATGACTGGTAAAGATGATGATTGTATCGTTTCCGTTGTACATTTCAATTTGTTTAGGAATGTCTGTGATAGTAGAATTATCACCAAGATTTTTTTGCGACATTGAATAATTTTTTTGAGTCACTTTTTTGATGGTATTTCCGCCACTTATTGTTATAATATAACTCTTTCCGCTGTCATCATTTTCTTCTTTTGTTTCAATTTTAATGGTCTTATCACTGCCAATTTTGGACATTCTTGGAGAGTTATACTGTTTCTTAATTTCCAAAATTTCCTTTTTAACAACGTCGTATTGTGCTTTTTTGGATGCTAAAATAGCCTCATATTCAGCTATTTTTTGCTTCAAAACAGCAAGTTCCTCTTGAAGTTTATCTACTTCCAAATGCACAAGTCTTGCAAGACGCATATCAAGAATTGCCTGTGCTTGTCTATCGCTTAAATTAAACCTGTCACGAAGTTTTTGTTTCGCCTGCGAGGTTGTTTCCGATTTTCTTATAATCTTGATAACTTCCTCAATATTTTTGATTGCAACAAGCAGTCCCTCCAAAATATGTGCTCGCTCTCTTGCCTGAGCAAGGTCGTATTTGGTTCGTCTGACAATGATTTCTCTTTGGTACTGGGCATAATAGGAAATTATCTCAAGCAGAGACAATTGTTTTGGCTTGCCTCCAGCAATCGCCACCATATTGATGCTATAGGAAATTTGCAGATTTGTAGCCTTATAGAGGTATTCAAGAATTTTCTTGGGATCGGCATCTTTTTTAAGCCTTATCACCGCTCGCATACCATTTCGATCTGATTCATCTCGAATTTCTGTGATTTGAGATAATTTATCCTTATTTTGCTCTTTAAGCTCTGCAATTTTTTGTAAAAGCAGGGCTTTGTTGACCTGGTAAGGAAGCTCGGTGATGACAATGCTACTTCGATCGCCAGTTTTCTCGATTGAAACCTTTGAGCGGATGGTGATTTTTCCCTTTCCCGTGGCGTAGGCCTGTTTTAAGCCACCATCCTCATCAATTATCTCTCCTCCAGACGGAAAGTCTGGCCCTTTAATGATCTTCATCATCTCATCGAGTTTGATGTTTGGGTTGTTAATGTATGCAACCACCCCATCGATTGTCTCACCCAAATTGTGAGGAGGAATATTAGTTGCAACGCCAACGGCAATACCTGAAGCGCCATTGACAAGCAGGTTTGGAAAACGACCAGGAAGCATATCTGGCTCTTTTGTCGTATCATCAAAGTTCAAGCTCCATCTGACGGTATCCTTATCAAGATCTCGCATAAGCTCAAGTGCCAAAGGAGTCATCCTTGCCTCAGTGTAACGCATTGCTGCGGGACTATCGCCATCTATTGAGCCAAAGTTGCCATGTCCGTCAACAAGGGTCGCTCTTAAAACCCAGCCCTGCGCCATTCTGCACATTGCATCATAGACAGAGCTGTCGCCGTGCGGATGATATTTACCCAGACAATCTCCCACAATTCTAGCCGATTTTCGATATGGCTTGTCTGGCGTAACTCCAAGCTCAAGCATGGAGTATAAAATTCTTCGCTGAACCGGCTTGAGGCCATCTTCAACTCTAGGCAAAGCCCTATCCATAACAACGCTCTCAGTATATGGAATCATTGATTCATGAAGAACCTCGCTCATGCTCTTGTAAATAATACCCCGCTCACCGCCAGCATTGCCTGAGGATGGGGGTGTATTTTCTTTGCTCTCTTCTTGCTCAATATCCATCTTTTCCTGCTCAAAATTTTCTTCTTGCATATTTTCTCCCAACATAAATTGATTTTTAATCATTTTTTTACTTATTTTTCTGTGACATCTTAAATCTTTTTATAATTTTTCAAAAATTCATCTTCCTTATCGAAGTTTGCATATTCATTGATATATTTTTTTCTCGCCTCGATATCATCTCCCATAAGAGTTGTAACCATTCTCTCAGCCTGTGCTGCATCTTCAATCGTCACTTGAATTAAATTTCTCTTAGCTGGATCCATTGTGGTATCCCAAAGTTGTTCTGGGTTCATCTCGCCAAGTCCTTTGTACCGTTGAAGATTATAGTTTCTCCCAGCTCTTGCTATGGCATCAGGAAGCTCATTATCAGAGTACACATACTCGCTATATTCCTTTTTATATACCTTATATAGAGGTGGCAGACCGATAAATACATGCCCATCATTGATAAGCTCTCGCATATAACGGAAGAAAAAGGTCAAAAGAATAGCGCGAATATGTGCACCGTCTTGGTCGGCATCGCTAAGAATTATCACCTTGTTATACCGCAGACTCGACAGATCAAAATCTTCGCCAATACCAGTGTTTAAAGCTGAAATTATCGTTCTGATTTCCTCATTTGCAAGCACTTGGTCAATACGTTTTTTCTCGGCATTGAGCGGTTTGCCTCTTAAAGGTAAAATTGCCTGAAAACGGCGATCTCGACCTTGTTTTGCAGAACCTCCAGCAGAATCACCCTCTACGATGAAAAGCTCTGCATTTTCCCTATTTTTGGAAGTAGAAGCGGCAAGTTTTCCAACCAAATTAAAATTTTCGGCTGAGTTTTTGGCACGCGTAAGCTCTTTGGCCTTCTTTGCCGCCTCTCGTACTTTAGCTGCGCCTTTTGCCTTGTTGACAATGACCTCGGCTTTCGATGATGACTTTTTATCCCTTAATATAGCAGACAACTGCCGAAGTGTAATCGACTCAACAAGTGTCTTTGCCTCAGGATTGCCAAGCTTTGTCTTTGTTTGACCTTCAAACTGAACATTGTTCATCTTTACATTAAGCACACATGTAATACCTTCTCGGAAGTCCTCACCTAGAAGATTCGGTTCTTTATCTTTCAAAAAGTTGTTACTGCGTGCATAATCATTCATCACCTTTGTAAAGGCACTTCGAAAGCCTGTCTCATGTGTTCCTCCCTCAATGGTTGGAATGTTGTTGACGAATGAGAAGAAGCTTTCTGTATAGCTATCGGTGTAAATAAATGCAACCTCGAGGTCAAAATTTTTATCCTCGCCATGGAAGTAGATGGGTGTTGAAAAGAGTTTACTCTTTCCCTCTGCCAAATACTCCACAAAATCACTTATTCCGCCCTCATAGTGGTATAGCTCCTCTCTGTCGCTGTTTAAATCAACAAGCTTAATCTTAAGGCCTTTATTTAGAAAAGCAAGTTCTTTTGCTCTTGAACAGATTGTCTCAAAATTAAATTTTAAATTGCCAAACATCTCGCTATCAGGAAGAAATGTGACTTTTGTTCCCGATTTATTGGTTTTTCCCACCATTTTGATAGGCTCCACAGGAACACCGCTGTGCATTTTCCCATTCTCATCCATATAAGAGTGAAAACCGATATAATACTCCTTGCCTCCCTTATAAACAGTCACATTACACCATTTGGAAAGAGCATTTGTAACAGAAGCCCCAACTCCATGCAGTCCGCCCGAAAACTTGTAGTTTTCAGTGTTAAACTTTCCGCCCGCATGCAATGTGGTATAGACCACCTCAACACCAGACTTATGAAGTGTTGGATGCTCATCAACTGGTATACCTCGTCCATTGTCCTCAACGGTGACCGAATTGTCGGTGTTTATTGTGATGGTGATCGTATCACCATAGCCATTTGATATCTCATCGATTGCATTATCAACAATCTCCCATAAAAGATGGTGCATACCTTTTGAACCGGTTGTCCCAATATACATTCCCGGACGAAGTCTGACAGCTTCAAGTCCTTCAAGTACAACAATATCCTTTGCGTCATATTTTTTCTCTGCCATTTTCTCTCCTAAAACAAAATCTCGTTATTTTAGTATAACATATTTATCATTTTTAAACAATTGTTTTTTTTGAAAAATATCCCAAATCGTTCTTGTTAGTTTTTAAAACTGTATAAATATAGATATTGATGTATATTTATGCAAAATACAGCATATTAACTTACATATACTGTAATAATTGCTTATAAATTGCGTAAGATAAGTAAGGAGTAATTATGAAAAAAATCGTACTAACTGGTGGCGGTACTGCCGGACATGTATATCCAGCTCTTGCCGTCAAAGAAGAGCTTGGAGGTGACTATCAGTTTCATTTCATCGGCGGAGAGGGAATGGAAAAAGATATTGTTGCAAAGGAAAAAGGAATAGTTTATCATCAGATTCATCCCGTCAAACTGGAGAGAAAGCTGACACTAAAAAATCTTTTGATACCTCTTAAATTGATAAAATCCATTTTTGAAGCAAAAAAAATTTTAAAAGAGATGAGGCCCGACATCATATTCTCAAAGGGAGGCTTTGTCGCTGTTCCCGTTGTGATCGCTGGTCACTGGCTGAAAATTCCTGTAATAAGCCATGAATCAGATCTGAGTATGGGGCTTGCGAATAAAATTATTTTAAAGTATTGCCTTGTCATGTGCACAACCTTTAAACAAACCTGTGACCTCTCTCCAAAATGTATTTATACCGGTCAGCCCATCCGGAAAAAGATCTTAAATGGCAATAAAAACAATATCAAAAATGGGAATTTTGATAAAAATAAAAGAAATTTGCTGATCGTTGGAGGTTCAAGCGGGGCAAAATTTTTAAATGATATAACAGCCGACAATCTTGAAAAGATCACCAAAAAATTCAATGTCATACATTTGACCGGTAAAAATGCTCTTGCCGGGGCATCGTATCAAAACTATCTGCCTCTTGCCTATGCCGAAAATATGGGAGACTATCTTGATTGGGCGGATATTGTGCTGTCAAGGGCGGGCTCTGGTGCAATCAATGAATTTTTGGCCAAAAATTTGCCCATGCTTCTTATTCCCCTTTCAAAAAAGTGTTCTCGCGGTGACCAAATTGAAAATGCTAAACTTTTCTCCTCTCTCGGCATTGCAAAGATGATTGAAGAGGAAGAGTTTTCAAATGAAAAGCTTCTTGATTGCCTTGATGATATTGTAAAACATCAAGAAAAATATATCAAAAATATGAAAAATATCTCGTCAAACAATGCAAGCAAAAAGATCGCCAAAATTATTAAAGAAAATTTAAAATGATTGAATAAAAAATCCGTCTTAGATTGTTGGCCTTTTGAATAACAAAAAGGAACAATTCTAAACGGATTTTTTGAGAAAGTTTAAGCATAAAATTCTTGTTTTTAAGCAAAGAAGATTTGTTGAGTATAATCATCGTTGACTTTGAATAAAGTAAGTCTTGTAAGAATGATTTCACTCTGCTTTTATTTTGAAAGAGAAAGTTTTATGGTTTTTAAAAGATTTTATGTCATCAAACTTTAATCTTAAACTTTATAAATCAGCAGAATCTCGGTCTTGCATTACACCCTTGTAAACACTGTATAATTTCCTTCTGTCGATCTTGCAAAGAGTGAGGTGTCTGTCAAGAATGAGTTTGTGTTTGAACTTACCACACTTGTGCGCACTTTGATGGTGTTTGCATTGGTGATAAGCCCTCCGCAGGTCTTTTCGCTGTCATCGGTAAGCTGGGTGTAAACCTCTCCGCTGTCAATCACAACCTCATTAAGGCGGGCATATGTTATTGTTAATAATTCCTAGTCATATTATACACTCCCCCCCCCGCCAAAAGTCAACTTTTTTTACCTTTTTTCCAAAAGGAAGTTGACTTTTGGCACTAATTTCCAAAAAATGAGGATGGATTTGAAACGATTTTTGTCAAAAATACCATATTATCTCAAAAAAACATATTTTTTTCCTAAAGTGATGCGGATAAAATAAAATATCAAATTTTGTTTAAATTTTATCTTGACATCGGGCGAAAAAAGTCATATCATAAATCTATGGAGCAATTTATGAAAGAAAAAATCGATATTGATAAACTGTACAGTGAGTTTCAAAAATCAATTGAAGAGAATGATAAACTGACTAAAGAGGAGATGGCAACAAAATCTCGACTTCAGCTGACGGAGGAATATAATCAATTTATCAAAAAAAATAATTGTAAAATCAAGGGGCAAAACAATGATAATAAAACAAAAAAACAATGATACAATCTCTATTGCACTTGACTCAGATGTGCTGAGAAATATTGCCTTTATCCATTCACTAAACTGTAAAGGTCTTTCGTTACGTTATTACAAAAACGACGTATTAAAGAAATATTATCACAAATTATCAACAGTTTATGAGAATATATTGCAAGGAAAGATAAAACCCGTTATTGTCACAACAATTTTTCATGAAAACAAACACATCACAGATTGTATTAATTTCATGAAAGAGCTTTGTTGGTTTTCGCCAGTGGATGAAGATAAGCTCAAAGAAATTGACGAACTTGCAAACTGCTATTGCGAGCCTTATATGGTTGAAGGGAAAGTTTACTCTGCCCCGATGCAAAAGGTCTATAGTTCATACGCGGGTAAACTTGTCCCAAAAAATGATGCATATATCATGGCGGAGGCAACTGTTGAGAACGTCTCACTGCTTACATTAAATGGCAAGGATTTTGTATTTAATGCCAGAAATCAAAACTATTATACCGAATGGTTTAATGACCGGACTGCTGGTATTGTGCAAATAAATAAACAACATGACTATTTTGAAGAGGCAAAATTCGACAACAAGCAAATCGTTCCTCATGCTTTCCACATAAATCAGTTTGTCTCTTTACTTGAACGGCAACTTCTTTTGATTTCATCTCCCAACAATAAAAATCTTATGCCTGGAAGTGAAGTGGATTTTGATGAAAAGAGTTGACGAACTTTGCTATATTATATAGAAAAGTATTTTAACCTTTATTTTCGTCATTTTTTAATAAAATTTTTATTCCAATGGCAAGTTAAAGATTTATTTTATTTGACTTGCTTTTTTTGTTTTGATATAATCAACGTATGAAAGATATTGAAAATAAGCCGGTTGAATTCAACCCACAAAATACCTTTAAGCGAGAACTTGGGTGTTTTAGCCTTAGACTCGGAAAAATATTTTTCAATCTGTCAATATTCTTCCTTGTGCTGTGCATTTGTGGTATTTTATCCCTTATTTCAACTGTTATTATGATTGTTTTTGGAATTGTCGTTACCCTCGCAACACTAGGTACCGTCTTTGTGATTATGCCAAACTTTTGGAGTAATTTGATCTCGGGAATCAACATCGCTGGCAATGTTTCTGAGTTTCTGATGAGCAATTTTTATATTTTTGCGTCAATTGCTGTGGCATTTTCGATTCTGTCAATTATAATTTCTGCTCTTGACAAACAAAACAAACACAAGGGCAAAATTGTGATCGCGTCAATTGTTCTTGCAGTGACGATTGTGTCCATAATCATCACCATAGCGGGGTAAAAAAATGAAAGATGTAAAAATTAAGCTTGTCGGCCTTAACAAAAAAACTCGTCCACAAGTTTCGATAGATGGAAATATCCTTCAATTTAAAAAGAATGAATTTGATTCATACGAGTGTCAATTTCAGACTGAGAATAATGAAATTGAGCTGGTTGTAACACGCGAGCTGGAACTTAAATATAAATTCTGGTGGCTTTTTGCTGTTATTTCATTTATCGTGAGTATTTTTGGTATCTTTGAACCATTCTACGATAGAAAAAGTATTGCAATCGATGCAAGATTTAAAGTAAAACTCGATAGTCAAAATTCTATCACCTTAAAATTTAATCCGCTTTCCACTCAAGGAAAGGCTGTGACTTTGGAAGGCGCAAATGAGCCTGGCGAGATCGAAAACAGATTTTATATTGATAAAATTGCAAAAAAACGATGGATTTTGCTCTTAATTTTAAAAATTATGGTTTGGATTGGTCTTGGATGCTCGATCGCATTCTTGATCGCTAAATATCTATAAGGAGGAGAAATGAAAGTATATATAAAAAACAAATTATGGTCGATTGGTGGAGGATCGTCAGTTGTTGATGAAAACAAAAACGATGTGTTTAAGGTTAAGGGCAGAGCCTTTAGCATCACCAAGGTAAAATATATCTGCGATCTTCAGGGTAAAAGACTTTTTAAAGTGAGAAACAAATGGTTTAACTTTTTTGTCCATAAGGCATATATCTATGACGAAAACAAGAGAAAAATTGCCACTGTAAAGGATAAATTCTTCAACACAAAGGGTGAATATTTTGTGCTTGGCTATAAAGATGAAATTAAGATTCAGGGAAACTTTTTTGGCTTAAATTCCCAAATCCTTAAAAATGGCGAGACCATTGGCAATATCAATCGTCAGTTTTCTGTCATTAGCGATGCTTTTGAACTTGATGCCGATCAAGATGAATTACCATTTTTGGTGGCGCTTGTGATTGCAATAGACAATATCACGGACAAAAAGTATAAACGTGGTTAAATCACTGTTTGTGATAAACAAAATAAACACAAGGAGGAAAAATATGAATTATTATGATAGTAAGGCAAAAATTGCATATGAGAAATTTCAAAAAGGATTACCCTTCGAGAAGGTGTATGCTGTGGCGCAAAAAGGCGATAAATTTATTGTTTTAAAAAACAACAAGGGCAAATATAAATATTCGCTCTCAGGTGGCGGCGTCGATGATGGCGAAACCGCTGAACAGGCAATCAAACGAGAACTTATGGAAGAGCTTAATATCAAAGTCAATATAATTAAAAACCTTGGCGTATGCAAATATATTCGCACATGGAGATATCTTGATAAAGAATTTGATATCGACTATGTTAGCCATATCTTTTTGACTGAATTTGTCTCCTATGGCGATTACAATAAATTCGGCCTTGATGGCGAGTTTGATGGAAAAGATATGTCGATTGTTGAAATATCTAAGGATGAAATGCTTGAAAATGTCTTTGAATTTAAAGATGGTGGCATTGAATTATAAGAGCAAATATTTAATAAATCCGAGAGAAATAAAACTTATTATATCTATTTTTGTTTGCCTTTTTACTTTTATTTTTATATACTGATAATAAGGATAATTGTTAAGGGAGAATTTTATGAAATTTTTAGGTTGGTTATTTAGTATTCCTAGTCGGCATTATAGAGATATGCGAAGATATGAA
>CALWTP010000018.1 GCA_944384495.1 uncultured Clostridia bacterium | reverse complement strand
TCCTCTAGATATTTCTGCGAGCAGAGGAGCAAGCCAAATTATTGAGGCCGGGCAAAGCCTCTTTACCTCAAAATTTGTCTTTGCAGGGAGATTTGAATGTGGAAGGATGAGAGTTTCTATCAAAATCAACAATAAGCCGGTAATTCGAATTAAAATTTTGACAATTTGAGCTGGAATTTGAAACTTAAATTAGAAGATGAATTTTAATTGCAAAAAGTCAAAATGAGGCTTAAAAGATTCAATTTTAATAGCGAAGGGAAATTCAGATTACATGAATTGATGTTCAGTTGGCAAATTTGAGTTTCACAGAGTGTCCAAAGGGAAAGGGAAATTAAAAAAATATACTCGATTTGATTTAACCTATATATTTTTGGCTTATATCCCCAAATAAATTGGATATAAATTTAAATAGGAGAAAATATTATGGCAAATAATCTAGAACTGACTAGAAATATTGGAATTATGGCACATATTGATGCTGGTAAGACCACGACCACCGAGAGAATTTTGTTTTACACTGGTAAAAGTCATAAAATTGGTGAGGTTCACGATGGCCAGGCCACAATGGACTGGATGGCTCAAGAGCAGGAGAGAGGTATTACCATCACTTCCGCTTGTACGACCTGTTTTTGGAAAAATCATAAAATCAATATTATTGATACCCCGGGACACGTTGACTTTACAATTGAGGTAGAACGTTCACTTAAAGTACTCGATGGCGCAGTCCTTGTTTTGTCAGCGCGTGACAAGGTTCAGCCTCAGACTGAAACTGTTTGGCGTCAGGCAACCAAATACAAAGTTCCAACTATTATCTATGTAAACAAAATGGACCGAGATGCGGCTGACTTTTTTGGCTGTCTTGAGTCAATTGAGCGAAGATTAAAAACAAAAACCCTCGCAATTCAAATGCCAATAGGAGAAGCTGATACTTTCTCTGGCATAATTGACCTTCTCACCATGAAAGCAGAAGTGTACAAGGATGACCTTGGAAAGGAAATCGAAATCACCGATATTCCACAAGAGCTTCTTCCAAAAGCACAAGCGCTTCATGATGAAATGGTTGAGAAAATTGTTGAAACCGATGATGCACTTTTAGAGAAATACTTTGAAGGTTCTCAAATCAGCATTGACGAACTAAAAAAAGCGATAAGAAAAGGTACCATAAACAAATCATTTGTACCAGTTCTGTGTGGCTCGAGCTATAAAAACAAAGGTGTTCAAATGCTTCTAGATGCAATGGTTGAATACCTTCCAAGTCCACTCGATATCGATGCAATCACTGGAATCAATCCTGATACAGGTGAGGTGGAAAGCAGAAAACCAGACGAAAATGCGCCACTTGCAGGACTTGCATTTAAGATTATGACTGACCCATTTGTTGGCGGACTGACTTTCTTCCGAGTATACAGCGGAAAACTTACAGCTGGAAGCTATGTATACAACTCAAACACCGGCAAGACTGAAAGAGTTGGCCGATTGATTCGTATGCACGCAAACAACAGGCAAGAAATTCAAGAGGTTGGAGCTGGAGATATCGCAGCGATTGTTGGACTTAAAGATACAATTACAGGACACACTCTTTGTGATGAAAAGCATCCTATTCAGCTTGAAAGCATGGAGTTCCCTGAACCGGTTATCCAACTTGCAATTGAGCCAAAGACAAAAGATATGCAAGAGAAGATGGCACTTGCACTTGCAAAACTCTCAAGAGAGGACCCTTCTTTCCGAGTTTCAACAAACAGTGAAACTGGCCAGACTCTTATTGCAGGAATGGGAGAGCTTCACCTTGAAATTATTGTAGACCGCTTGCTCCGAGAGTTCAAAGTTGAAGCAACCGTTGGAAATCCTCAGGTTTCTTATAGGGAAGCGATCAAAAAACCTGTTCGAGCAGAGGGTAAATTTATCCGTCAGAGTGGTGGTAAAGGTCAATATGGACACTGTATCATTGAAATGGAGCCTCTTGAACCGGGCAGTGGATATGAGTTTATAGACAAGACTGTTGGTGGATCCATTCCAAAAGAATACATTCCGGCAGTAAATGCAGGTATTGCAGAAGCCAGAATGAACGGTGTGCTTGCTGGATACGAAACTGTTGACTTTAGAGTTACACTTGTTGATGGATCATTCCACGAAGTCGACTCATCAGAAATGGCATTTAAGATAGCCGGCTCAATGGCATTCCAGGACGGAGCAAAGAGAGCAGATCCTGTGATTTTAGAGCCAATTATGAAGGTATCTGTTGAGGTGCCAGATGACTATCTTGGAACAGTTATGGGCAACTTAACCTCAAGACGAGGAATGCTTACAGGCACAGAGTCAACTGCAGGAGTTCAAATAGTAAACGCTGAAGTTCCACTTGCAGAAATGTTCGGTTATGCAACTGACCTTCGTTCTCAAACACAGGGAAGAGGGAATTATGTAATGGAACCTTTGCGTTATCAAGAAGTTCCAAAATCAATAGCTGCGACCATTATTGGAGCGAGAGCTAATAGATAAAAAAAGATAAAAAAAATTGAAAAAATGTTTTGCATATTTGATTAAATATGCTAGAATACACTATAGATACTAAAAAAAGGAGATTTTTATAATATGGCAGAAGCTTATGTTAGATCGAAGCCACACGTAAATGTTGGTACAATTGGTCACGTTGACCATGGTAAGACAACTCTTACAGCCGCAATCACAATGATTTACGGTACACAAAAAATGAAATATGATGAAATTGATAAGGCCCCAGAGGAGAAGGCTAGAGGTATTACAATCAATACCGCTCACGTAGAATACGAGTCACCAAAGCGTCACTACGCTCACGTAGACTGCCCGGGACACGCAGACTATGTTAAAAACATGATTACAGGAGCTGCTCAAATGGACGGCGCAATCCTCGTTGTTGCTGCAACTGACGGTCCAATGCCTCAGACAAGAGAGCACATCCTTCTTGCAAGACAAGTTGGTGTTCCTTACATCGTTGTATTTATGAACAAGACTGATCAAGTTGACGACCCTGAACTTCTTGAACTCGTTGAAATGGAAGTTCGTGATCTTCTTACAGAGTATGGTTTCCCTGGAGACAAAACTCCTATTATTAAGGGCTCTGCTCTTAAAGCTTTGGAAGCTGCTCAAGCTGGAGACATAAACAACCCTGCTTGTGATTGCATCAGAGAGCTTATTACCGCTCTTGACGACTATATTCCTGAGCCTGAAAGAGACACAGACAAACCTTTCTTGATGCCTGTTGAGGACGTATTCACAATCACTGGTCGTGGTACTGTTGCTACTGGTAGAGTAGAGAGAGGATCTGTTAAGATTGGCGATACTGTTGAAATCGTAGGATTCGGCGCTTCTAAGAGCACAGTTATCACTGGAGTTGAAATGTTCCACAAATCACTTGATGCTGCTATTGCTGGTGACAATGCAGGTCTGTTGCTTCGTGGTATCAACAGAAGTGATATTGAAAGAGGTCAAGTACTTTGCAAACCTGGTTCAATTCATCCTCATACAAAATTTACTGCTCAAGTGTATGTTCTTAAGAAAGAAGAAGGCGGACGTCACACTCCATTCTTCAATGGATATAGACCACAATTCTATTTCAGAACAACTGACATCACTGGCGTAATTGAACTTGAGAAAGGTGTTGAGATGGTTATGCCTGGTGACCACGTAAATATGACAATCACACTTATCAACCCAATTGCTGTTGAGCAAGGACTTCGTTTCGCTATTCGTGAAGGCGGAAGAACTGTTGGTAGTGGTGTTGTATCTTCAATTATTGAATAATTTTCATTTCAAATTTCATTTTTAAACTCATGAAAATAAAAAAATCGGCTATGATTGCCGATTTTTTTGTTGTCCAAAAATATTTTCATTATTAATTTAATAAAAAATGTTTTTTTTCAAGCCCAATCCGAGATCTCTTTAATTGATTATAAAGAGGTCTTTTTTATTAACTTTTTGATAAAAATCGCTATGTTTTTATATACTTTTTTTAATCGTATAAATATATTATTTTTATTTAAGATATGCTAAAATAAAATATAGAATTTGATAATGTAAAAAAACAAAAATATTATCGCAAGCCGAGCTAAGCGGGACGAAGTCACATTTGAGCGAGGCTGATGGTTATACATACAAGTGATGGCACAATTTGTTGTGGGTTTACGTTTAGCAAAAAGGGTTGCAAACATCGTGAGCAAAACAACATCATACAGTCCATATTATATCGCTATGTTTTTACAGTAAAAAAATGCCAAGAGTATTTCTTGGCTTCTTTTATATTTAAAATCAATTTTGATCATCATTTTGCTGATTAGATTGTAAATCTACAGTGTATTTTGTTTGGTATCCTTGATTGGCTTGTGGACGCAGTGCATTTGGATACTGAATATCAGTTTTAATATCGTTGACTATTTGTTGCAAATTATTTCCCAAAATATATGGATTTGCTACGTCAGATAAAACTACTGCCTCATTTGTGCTTCGCACATAGATGTCTCCGACTTTAAGCATTTTATCAAATAACCCAACTTTTACATTTACCGAAACGATATCTTGAAAATATATATTTTTAAAATCGGCAATAAGTCCACTTTTGCAAATTATCCGCTTGTTTGTAATGCAATATTCGTTGTTCTTGTATTGAGCATATGCTGTGATAACACGACTGAGCCAAATCCATACGGGGATTAAGTGAAGGGCTAAAAATATACAAAGCACTACTGTAATAGTTGCCTTAATGCTGTTATCTGGAAAATAAGTAAAGAAAAAATATAGAATTGCACCGTCAAAGGCAAGCCAAATCAGAGCAATAGGCAACATCGAGAAAATACGCGATAACAAAAAGGCCTTTTTGTTTGGTTTCATCCTCAATAAAACCTGCTCATCTGTGGATAATAAACTTTCAATACTTACATTATCCTTTGGATCGGCATTAAAGTATTTTTCATTAAATTTTGCCATATCTACTCCTTGTTTTTAATCATTATAAAGCTACTATACCATAAATAGTGATAAATGTCTAGGCTTGAGTGGAAACTTATATATAAAATTTTGTTAAATTAAACAATCCCGTCTCCAAAGATCGAAAAAAATATTTTTTTTAAACTTATATTTAATAAAATTCCTATATTTTTTCTGATTTTTCAAAAATAAAGACAAAAAGTAGGTTTGGATAAAATCTTATTTTTTTATAATTTTTCCAAAAATCAAGACAAACTGATTTTGACAAAATAAAAAGATTTCGACAAAAATCGCTTGATTTTCTACTAATTTCCCCAAATCTAAGACAAAAAGGATGGGTTTGGAAAAGAAAAAATAAGAAAGTAATGCTTTGGAAAAAGGCGAGGGGTTTTCTGACAAGGTTTGAAGTCGGAGCAGTATCCCAAAATCAAACCAAATAGATTTTGATTAAAATTGTTTTGTTTTTCTCCTCATTTTCCCAAAATCAAGATAAAAGTTGGATTAAAAAAAGAGAAATAAGAAAGAAATGCTTTGGAAAAAGGTGGACTGTTTCGAATAAGGTTTAAAGTCGGGTCACTATATTTTTATAGCTATTCCCTTGACAATCAGCCATCCGCTTAAAAAAAAAGATGCAAAATGTCAAAAAAATTTTAAAAGGAGGCGAAAAAAGTTGACATTTTGCGGGGGGGGGGAGTGTATAATATGACTAGGGATTATTAACAATAAGATAGGACCCGCCTTGCGAAGGCTTTTGGCGAGAGCCAAAAGCAGGAGGGCTGACAAGTCCTCCTTGGGACTTTTTTCAAAAGTCCTCTTCGCAAGGCGGGAGAGAAACCTTTATGTAATTCTTCAACAAAAACAAGGATTGAAATTATCGAAACGACATACAGGATAAAACTTAAGTAGTTTCAAAAAAATGTTTTTGTAAAAGAATAGAAAAAGCATAATTCCA
>CALWTP010000017.1 GCA_944384495.1 uncultured Clostridia bacterium | reverse complement strand
ACCCACAAGCAGTGCTCCCATAAGCCCCGCTCCATAAGTGACTGCAATCGCATCTATATCGTCAATAGTGATTTTTGCCTCACTTAATGCCTCATTAAAGACGTTCGAGATGGCGAGTATATGATTTCTCGAAGCAACTTCTGGCACAACACCGCCAAACCGTCTATGAATTTCAATTTGAGACGATATTATGTTTGACAAAACCTCTCTCCCATTTTTAACAATCGCCACACTTGTTTCATCACAAGATGACTCAATGGAGAGAATATTTATATCCTTTTTTGTCTTAAGATCCTCAAACTTTTTTGTTATTTCATCATAATAATTCATAATTTTTCTCTTTTAACTATTATTTATAAAATTTTACGCAAATATCACAAAAATCAAGTTAAACACTTTTTAATTTTACTATTTTTCCATTAACCTTTCTATTATAAAAAACCTTTTTAAAATAGTATTTCAAGGCTTTATAAACCTTTCTATCTTTTATCGAATTTAAGGCATCAAGCGCATAACAATAATAGGTTTTAATCTCATTCTTTGTTCCATTAAACCTGTTCCACACCTCTTCGCCAAAGCACTGTAAATCGAGATAAATTCCTCTTAAGTTGGATAGTTTATCTGCACAATTGATAAGCTTTACCCTATCTGAACAATTTGCAATATGTTGCATGTGCAATTTTTTCCTTTGACAGTAGTTAAGAGATTTATCCTCGCTTTCATTCTGCACCAAAACCGAAACCTCATAGCCAAAAATCTGCTCAATCTCTTCAATACTGACCCCACAATCCTCAACCACATCATGCAAAATACCGGCAACAATGGTATCATCATCCGCATTCTCTTCTTTTAATAGCTGCAAAACTTCATATATATGCACGATGTAAGGAAGCAAAGTCCCTTTTCTGTTTTGCTTCTTATGTTTTTCTCGTGCAAACGCAATGGCACGATTGTATGCTATCATGTTCATCGTCCACCCCTTTCGCAATAATTATAGCATTTGTGCAATTTTCGACAAAGTAAATTATCCCATATCATTTGTCTTTTTTAGGTAATCATTTATAAACTCTTGAATATTTCCGTCCATTACAGCATTAATATTGCTATCTTCAAAGCCTGTTCGGTGATCCTTGACAAGAGTATAAGGACAAAATACATAACTTCGAATTTGACTTCCCCATTCAATTTTCTTAATATCACCACGAATTTGCGCAAGTTTAGCCTGCTCTTCAGCCTCTTTTTTCTCAGCGAGCATGGAATAAAGCATTTGCATGGCCATTTCTTTATTTTGAACCTGACTGCGCTCCACTTGACATGATGCTGTAAGGCCTGTAGGCAAGTGTGTTATTCGCACTGCACTTTCCGTTTTATTGACATGCTGGCCACCTGCACCGCTTGAGCGATAGGTGTCAATCTTAAGATCTTCTGGTCTGATTTCAATATCAGGACTTTGTTCAAGTTTTGGCATCACCTCAACACTCGCAAACGAAGTATGGCGTCTGGCATTTGAATCAAAAGGTGAGATTCGTACCAGTCTATGAACACCCTTCTCCGATTTTAAAAATCCATATGCGTTGACCCCTTCCACTTCAAATGTAATAGATTTTATTCCCGCCTCATCGCCATTCAAGATATCCAGAATTTTTACTTTATATCCAGTTTTTTCTGCATACATTCTATACATCCTAAGAAGCATCTCACTCCAATCCTGGGCCTCCGTGCCACCAGCACCTGAATGAATTGTCATGATTGCATCACAGCTGTCATATTTACCTGATAAAAGAGTTTGGATTTTCGCCGTTTGAATAGCATGCTCATAATCATGTAACTCTTTTTCAATCTCTCCCTCTTCAATGGGCTCTCCCTCTTGGTATAGTTCAACCAAAGCTTCCAGATCGCTGTCTTTTGCCTCAAGACTTGACAGAAGTGACAACTTATCCTCACAATTTTTTATCTTCTTTCCAGTGTCATGCACTTTTTTAACATCGAGATAAAAATCGCTTTCAAGTTGTTTGGCTTTTAAGATTTCAAGCTCTCTTTTTATTTTTTGTTCGTCAAAGACACTCCTTAATAAATGTCATTTCTTCTTTTGCCGCTGTTATTCGTTCTTTTACATTGTCTAAATTCATAAATTCCTCCACAGATACACTATTTTAACAAAATTTAAATAAAAATGCAATAATTTAACAAAGCATGCACAAAAACAAGGCCATCTCGCATATGCTAAATTGTATCAGAGTTATAGGCAAACTCAAATACCATAAAATGAGGAGGTTTCTAATGTCATTTTATATCAACAACACAAATCCTAATCGTCCAGGACCGATGAGTGGTAATCCAATGAATGGAATTTGTGAAAAAGTACTTATTGAGACCACAAAAGTGTTTGATGCTTGTGTGTCTCAAACAACTGAAACTGGAATTATTCTGCCGGTGACAGGCTTTAATCCAGCATCTCCAACCCTTCCTTTGACCTTTATTTCTGCAACAAATCAGATAGGAAGTGACATTGTGGTAAGTGACATTGTCATAGATCGATTGGATGCAACATCAAACTATGCAAATGTCTCTATGACCATCACTATACCGCTAACCGTCACCTACCGAGATGCAAGCGGAGTCATCGGAACGGGCACAAGTTCGATCACAGTTGCAAAGAGTGCGGTACTTTTTGTACCTCAACCTGCTTTTAGCCCAATTGACATTAAGGTCAATGCCGTTTTCAACAGCACTATTGGCACATTTACTCCAGATAGCAGTTTTACGGTGACAGGCTGTCTTCAGGTGCTTGTAAAAGTAACTGCAGTTGTGGATTTGCTTGTTCCATCATATGGCTATCCTGTTATACCACCTTGTCAAGCATGCCCAAGTTGCAACGCATGTCCTGGACTTAGCGATCTTCCACTTTATCCAACGGCATCACAAATCAATAGATACTAAATCCTTGGATAAGTATAAAAAGCCCAAATTTCATGTTTTTCCAAAAATTTGGACTTTTTTATTGTCAAAATTTTATTAATTTCAGTTTTTCGTAAGATTTCAAATTACATTGCATTCTTTTCAATAATTTTATCCATATATTTCTTAATTTTCAAAGTTTTTGTTCTTAAATTGGATTCTTTAGTTCTCCATTTTGCAAACTATTTTAAAACATGTTAATTAAGGCTTTTAAAGGCTTGATCGATAACATCTTTTATACTAAACTGCCTAAAAGGACCATTTATGTGCAAAAGATACTCAATATTGCCACTTCTTCCCTTGATGGGCGAAAAGGAAAGATTGGTCAATTTAAAGTCAAGGCTTTTTAAAAAGAGCGCAAAATCATCAATTAAATTAATATGGATTTTTTTGTCAGTGATAACGCCTTTATACTTTTTTGCAAGTTCCAACCCGCATTCAAACTGAGGCTTAAACAGAAATACCATTTCCAAATTGCCAAACAACTCTTTGGCATGGGGCAAAATCTTTCGAAGGGAAATAAACGAGATATCTCCTATAACCAAATCACATCCTAAAACATCCTCTTTTTTTAATACACGAAAGTCTGTGTTTTGCAAATTTACCACACGAGGATCAATTTTCAGTTTTTCATCAAGTTGATCTTCTCCAACATCCACAGCATATACTTTTCTCGCTCCCATCTTTAATGCCACTTGGGTAAAGCCACCGGTCGATGCGCCAATGTCGACCACCACCTTATCTTTAAAATTAATATCAAACTCTTCAATCGCTTTGATCAGCTTATGTGCTCCACGAGAGACATAGATTTCATCCTCATGCAAGATTATATCACTCTCCGGCAGAACATTTTGAGATGGCTTAAGGATGGCCTTGCCATCAACAAACACAGCCCCGCTTTTAATCAAATCCTGGGCCTTTACGCGAGAAATATCAAATTTTTGCATAACAAGAATATCAATTCGCATAATTTTTCTATAAAATTATAGCAAATTTTAAAAAAAATAGAAAACAAATTATAAGAATCCCGTGAAATATTGTTGATCAAAACAATAAATCTTTTTCAACGCAACTGTTCAGCTTTAATTAATATTCATGGTCTTCAACATATTCAATCTCTCGTCTTAAAGCATACAGCTTATATGGCCTTATCAGGTTTTTGATTATATACTTTTCATTCTCTAATAAAAATTTAAAAGATATCTGTTTTATTAAATTTACTTTTTCAACATCGCTTTTAAGATGCCTAAATGAAGCACATGTTGATGATATCTCTTCATTATATCCTGCAAAATGATTTATAATTTCATTTTTAAAAGCTGTTTTGTTGATTTTGATTTCACTGCAAAATATAAAGACTTTGTCTATCAATGATAATATATCATTTAGCCAATCTTTGCCGACAATAAAATCAAGATGACTGATTTTGTCATGATTTTTGTTAAAAATATCAACTTTTTGAAATTGCTTTTCAAAGATTTTTGAAAATTCCTGATTCAAATCATTAAAAATATAAAGACTCATTTTTTTCACCCTTTTCAAATTGTCATATTGGAACAAAAACAGATTAGTTTATAGCACGCATTTTATTATATATTCCAAAATTACAAAAAAAAAGACAAAATTAGTCTTTTTTTTGACTTTTTTTGTCTATTTATTCAATATTTTGATGAAATTACTCTAAACTTACCAAATAATAGTACACTGGCTGTCCACCATATGCTGCTGTCACTTCACAATCAGGATATTTTGTGGCCAACTTTTCTGCCAATGCGTTTGCATCATCTTCTCGTATGTCCTCGCCATAAAACAAGGTAATGTTCATTGTGTCGTCACTGATCATACATTCAACAAGTTTTTCGGTCGTATCGGCAACAAGCTTGCCTTTGGCTAGGATTGCCTTGTCGTCCAATCCGATGATCTCACCAACACTTAAGTCAAATCCGTCAACATGTGTGTCTCTTACTGCATAAGTTACAGACCCAGATTTCACGCCCTTTATTGCATCGTTCATTGCGTCACAATTCTCCTCAATCGTTCCATCAGGATTAAATGCAATGGCCGCACTGATACCTTCAGGAATGGACTTTGTAGGAATAATAATGAGATTCTTATTGGTAAGATCGTTTGCCTGCTGTGCAGCCAAAATGATATTTTTATTATTTGGGAAAACAAATACATTTCTTGCCGTAACCTTGTCAGCCGCTGCAGCGATATCGGCAGCGGATGGATTCATGGTTTGTCCGCCAACAATAATTTCGTCAACAGATAAGTCTTTGAAAATTGCCGACAGCCCTTCACCCGGAGCCACTGCGATCATGCCGTGCTCCTTTGTCTCCTCTTGAACAGTTGCCTTTTTCTTCAGCTCCCTATTTTGCTCTCTCATGTTTTCAATTTTAAGATTATAAAGCTCGCCAAGCTCAAGTGCATATTCAAGTGCTTTATTTGGCTCATTTGAATGCACGTGGACTTTGACTAGGTTTAAATCTCCAATACAGATCACCGAATCACCAAGTGCCACCAATTTCTCTCTTAGTTTATCAATATCCGCCTCTGTGGTCTTCTTTTTCATATTGATAATCATATACTCTGTGCAATAGCCGAATTCAATCTCTTCAAGTGCATTTATATCTGCGATAACATCATCTACTGTCTGAGGTTTCTTCTCGTCATCAAAGGTAAACTCGAAGTCTTCTTCTCCCATGATAAGCTTGTAAAAACCTGTAAAAATGACAATAATCCCCCTGCCTCCAGCATCAACAACACCTGCTTTTTTCAGCACTGGAAGCATCTCTGGAGTTTGTTTCAAAATCTCCTCGCCAGTTTCTAAGACTTTTTTTAAGAAGATTTCAAAGTCGTCACATTTTTTAGCAACATTGACAGCATTTTCAGCCATAACTCGAATAACCGTCAAAATCGTTCCTTCCTTCGGCTTGGTGACGGCTTTGTAAGCAATGTTCGCTCCTTCCTGCATAGCCTTTGCAAAAACCTTGGTGGTTATCTCATCCACCTTAGCCGTTTCGCTCGTAAAGCCCTTAAAAATCTGGGAGGTGATAACTCCGCTGTTCCCCCTTGCTCCTTTGAGAGCCCCCTTCGCAAAAGCCTCACTAAGCGAAGAGATGTTGTTTGAAATGCATTGAGACACCTCATTGCAAGCACTCTTCATAGTCAAAAACATATTGGTCCCTGTATCACCATCTGGCACAGGAAAAACATTAAGTGAATCCACATATTTTTTATTTTGCTCAAGCAGGCTTGCGCCAGCCAAAATCATTTTTCGAAAGGTTGCCCCATTTATCGTCTTTATCATATTATGCTCCTAAACTCTGACACCGACAACATGAACATTGACGCCGTCAACGAGCATACCGGTGAAGTTTTCAACGCTATACTTGACAGATTTGCGAAGAGACTCCGCAACAGCACTAATAGAAACACCATATTTTAAAATACAGTAAACATCAATGTAGATTCGGTTGTCAATATGACTTATCTTAATCCCCTTGGAATAAGATTCTTTTTTAAATAATTCTCGAGCGCTATCTTTAAGGGATTTGGAAACCAAATCAACCACACCATAACAGTCTAGTGCAGCATAACCCGCGACAATCCTGATAGAATTGTCGGATATCGAAATATTGCCATAGTAGTTGTTTGTATCAACAGTCAAGATTGCCCCCTTAAATAGACACTTTGCTAATATATAATACTATATTCCAAAAAAAATTACAACACTTTTTAGCATTATTTATCCAAAATAAACCTCTTTTATAAGGATAGACAAAAAAAATTAAAAAAAGAGTTGATTTTTTGGCATAAAAATGATATAGTATAATGCAAAGATAAAAAAGGAGAAAGGTTATGAGTAGAGTTTGTGAAGTATGTGGTAGAGGAAAGATGACTGGAAAACAAGTATCTTTCTCAAATAAGAAGTATAATAGGACTTATGAATTAAATCTTCAAAAGACAACAATGACTGTTGACGGACAGGAAAAGACTGTTAAGGCTTGCACAAAATGTATCAGAAATGCCAAAAAGGCATAGTTTTTGGTACGAATATTTGCCAAGAAGCATTCTGTTTAGCTTTTCTTGTTGCATAAGCCAATTTGCTTGAAATAATTTTAGTATTTGACTTGATCAGATTAAAAAATAAAGCAAAACTGCATTTGCCCTAGGTTGGTTTAGAAAACTATCAATAAATAGATCACGGTATGTTTTGTTTAAACAAGGCCAAGTATATTTGGTCTTTTTTTATGTATCTTTTGTATATTTGGAAAAAGATTAAGCTGATTTAAAAAGCTTTTTTAAAAGAAAGCCCAGCCATTTTGGTGCCTTTATGCAGATAATCTTGTATTTCCCATTTTCTTTTTGTTTTTCCATAATAAATTTTATTCCAATTAATCAAGATTTGTGACTATTTTTTATGAGGACAGTCTTTGTCACATTCAAAGCCATATGGACAAAGTTTTTTCTTTTTTATCCTTTTTACTAAATAAACAAATGAGGCAATGACGACAAGAATTGCAAACAAGATTATGGCCACTTTGAAAAATCCAAAGACCTCAATTGATCGAGAAATGGAGTATGTCAGCATTGCCAAAATATAGGCAATCACAAACTCAAGCACAATTCCAATAAAGGTCCATTTGCCTCCTATTTCCTTCAATAAAACCGAGCTTGTAGCAACGCAAGGAACATACAAAAGGCAAAACACCAAAAATGACAAAACAGAACTTGCATTTGCAAAATAGGCTGCCGATCCCGCCATAAAGACGGTGTCTGCAAGATTGTTCCCGACAGTAGTACCATTAAACATTGCAATCGAACTGACCACAACCTCCTTTGCCACAACCCCAGCAATAAGTGCACTGACAAGCCCCCAGCTGTTGAAGCCGAGAGGGATAAAGATTGGAGATAAAACCATGCCAAGGGTTTGCAGGATGCTTACCCTCTCACCTTGCCCGATAAAAGAAAACTTGATGGTAAAATTCGACATTATCCACACGATAACATTCATCGCAAGGATAAGCCCACCCACTCGCACAAGGAAGAGTTTGACATTTTGCCAAAGCACAGAAAAGGTCTTTTTAAAACTCATTCCCCTATACGGCGGAAACTCTAGAATAAAGGATTGGGCCTTGCTTTTTAAAATTGTCTTTTCAAGGATATAGGATAATCCCACAGCAACCACCACACCAAGAAAATATAGCCCAATTATGACAAAAATATTATTTGCACCAAACATCGCTCCGCCAAGCACAGCATAGATTGGAAACTTGGCAGAACAGCTCATGTAAGGAGTGAGCAAGGCAGTTTTGATCTTTGAATTTTTATCCTCCATATTGCGAGCTGTAAGGACGGCGGTTGTCGAGCAACCAAAACCCATCAAAAGAGTGTAAACACTTTTGCCAGAAAGGCCCACCTTGCTTAAAATATCATCAAATACAAAGGCGACTCGAGAAAGATAGCCTGTCTCTTCCAAAAGAGTCAAGAAGAAAAACAGAAGCGCCACTTGTGGCAAAAAGGAGACGATCGTTCCCACTCCGCCCACCAGAGCACCATCAAAAAGGCCGACCACAATCCCGCCCTCGCCGAAGTTTTTTATCAAGAAATCGAGCAAGGGATTGAAAATAAGCGAATTTAGAAGAAAATTTAAGCCATCGCTAAGCATTCGACCGATAGAAAAGAAGGTCAGATAAAAGACAGTGCAGAGTATCAGAATAAAGATTGGAAATGCCAAAAACCTGTTGAGCAAGACTTTATCAAGTTTGCTTTGTCCATACGCATATGCTTTAGCGGAACAGCAAGAAAACAGCACGTTGTCAATATAACCATACCGCGCCAATGCAACACTCTCCATCATATTGAAATCTCTCTCTACTCCAAACTGTTTTTTAACGTCCTCATCATCTTCCAAAAGCTTAATTTTGCTGAATATGTCCTCTTTTTTTAAGTTTTTTATGTCAGATAACGGCGAAAAATACAAATTTTGAACATAGGGTAAAGATTTACTCTTGTTTGGAGAAAATGAGATAATTGCCTCATTCAGACAATCCACACTTTTTTTACTGGAGGCATTGATAGGAACAACTTTAACCTTTAACAGGCTCTCCAATTGCCTAAAATCAATCTTGCAAATGGGTCTTTTGTCGATCTGATTGACAGCGAGGATAACATTAAAGCCCGCCTCCAAAAGGCCTAGTGTCAGATATAGATTTCGTTGAAGATTGCTCCCGTCACAAATATTGACCACCAGCATGTCCCTGTGCGAACGTAAAAAAGTTGTTCCCTCGCTCTCTTCAAAACTTAGTGGCGTAAGAGAATATATGCCGGGCAGATCAACAACCCTTATTTCGGCGCCTTTATAGGAATAAGTTTTTTCTTTTCTCTCAACAGTCACACCATGCCAATTGCCCACATGCTCATGCGCACCTGTAAGGCTGTTAAAAAGTGTTGTCTTGCCTGTGTTTGGGTTGCCAACTAAAATCACATCAATCATTTCCACCCTCGACCAAAAGTGTCCTCACAATCCTATCTCGCATTGACAGGGTATAATCCCGAAGTTGCAATAGATATGTTTTGCCTAGAAGCGAGCGATATAGGATTTTAATCCTCTGTCCGCTTGTAAATCCCAAATCCAAAAGTCTGCGACGAAGCTTGGGAGTGATTTCACCGTCAATCGCTTTAAGGGTATAAAATTTGTTATACTTGCATTCTATAAGTCTCTTCATAAGATAATTTATTAAGCAAGACTTTAGATATGACAAAATTTGCAAAATGAATAAAAAATATTTGATAAAATCAAACTAATCTGCTATCATATCAGTATAGGAGTTTTTTATGAAATGTATCTACTGTGGAAATGATGAAAGTAAAGTGCTCGACTCAAGAGCTAGTGATAATTCTATTCGCCGAAGACGTGAATGCTTGAACTGTGGCAGAAGATTTACCACGTATGAGACCATCGAGGCTGTGCCATTTTTGATTATAAAAAAAGATGGCTCAAAACAATCTTACAGCCATGATAAATTTAAAAAAGGAATCTCCCTCGCCTGCGCAAAGAGAAATATATGCGAGGAAGATATTGAAAAAATTGTCAAAGATATCGAGAAAAACATTCAAAATCGCTTTCTTCAAGAGCTTTCCTCTGCTGAACTTGGCAAAATGGCCCTTGATGCCCTGAAAAATGTCGATGATGTCGCATATCTTCGCTATGCGTCAGTGCTGTATGACTTTAAAACAATTGGCGACTTCTTAAAATTTATTGAAAGCTGATATGCCTCATCAAGCCCTCCCTTGCAAAAGCTTCCCCCTGCCTTTTAAAGTTAAAAACTCACAAAATTCAATTTGTAATCAAAATATCAAAATCTAACTTTTAACCCAAATACCCAAATTAAACTGTTGATTACAATACTTAAATTTATCTAATAACCAAAACATAAATTTAGCTTTTAATAAAAACACTCAAAATCAATTGTCAAAACATAAATTTAGCTTTTAATAAAAACACTCAAAATCAATTGTCAAAACATAAGTTTAGCTTTTAATAAAAACACTCAAAATCAATTGTCAAAACATAATTTAGCTTTTAATTAAAATACACAAAATTAACTTTTTATTTATAACACACACAAAAATTCATTACACACAAAAATCAATAACTCATTACACAAAAAGCTCAGCCACATGCTGAGCTTTAATTTTAGTTTGAAATAGATAAAACAAGCTATTAATTTTTAAAAATTCACAATTTTCAATTTGATCTTGCAATTATTTATACTGAAACTTTACACAATTTTTTGGGTTTAACCCGTAATTGACAATTTTTTGACAATTTATGGTTTTGTTTTAAATATTGCAATTTACCAATTTGAACAACAATTTCAACTTTCCACCATCAACTCTGTGGATTCTTTGAGAACACTGTATACCCGTCGTCCTCCGTCCAAGTATGAGGGAATTTTGAGGTGTTAGTCAAATACGTATTTGTACCATTCACCACACTAGTGAGCACCTTCACCGTCCGGGCATAATCTAAAAGATATCCACAAGCATCCGCACTGGTTGCATTGTTATATACATCCTGACTTTCAATCACCACTGTTATAAGCCTTGAGCAGGCCTCGAAGGCATAATCTCCTATTACTTCCACTCCCTTTGGTATTGTTATTGTGGTGAGGGATGAGCAACTACCGAAGGCACCATATGGAATTTCTGTGATTTGGCAATTATTGAAGTCTACACTTTGGAGAGATGAGCAACCAGAGAAGGCACTTTGTCCTATACTTGTCACTCCCTCTGGAATTGTTATTGTGGTAAGAAATCTGCAATTAACGAAGGCATATCTCTCTATAGTTTGAAGCTGGCTGTTTTTGCCAAAGTCTACTGTCTGAAGAGATGAGCAACCAGAGAAGGCATTACTCCCTATTGTCTGAAGTTGACTGTTTGTGCCAAAATTTACTGTTTGGAGAGATGTGCAAGAAGAGAAGGCCCTTTGTCCTATACTTGTGACGCCATCTGGAATTGTAATAGAGGTAAGGGTTGTTTTGTTTGTAAAAGCATAATCAGCTATACTGGTAATTGGTGTGCCGGTGCCGTCAAGGTCTTCAATATACTTGCCATTTTCATCTATTTTATATGATGATGGTATAACAAGGTCGGTTGCGGTTCCGCTGTAGCCCCTAATTGAATTGCCACTTATGCTAAAACCTTCTTCAGTAAAGTTCCTTGGTGGAATATATTGCTCAATTGTTATGGTGATGTCGCCGAGGTTGATGGCTTGAGTGGATGTTGAGGTGATGGTAAGGGTGATTGTGCCGGTTGGTTCGCTTGTTGGCGTAATCTCGGCATAGTTGTCACCATCGCTGTCCGTCTCTTGGGTTGGAGAGATCTGTCCTGATGCTGAGGCTGTCACTCCCTGTGATGAAAGCTCTGGAGACAATGTCACCTCTTCCACTGCGTTGTATGTGTTTGCTGTGGTGTTGACAATGTCAAAGTATAGTGTGAAGGCACTATAGTTAAACTCATGGTCACCAATATTGACCTCCATATTTGCATCTATATATCCTGGCAGGAAATTTTCCAAAGTCACTGATTCTGTTGCATCATTTCCAACCTTATATCTTACCGATTTCAGATATAGGCTTCTGTCATTGATATTAAATG
>CALWTP010000016.1 GCA_944384495.1 uncultured Clostridia bacterium | reverse complement strand
TCGACACATCCTTTAATCGTATTTGAATTGGAAAATCTGTGGTATCCTGTAATGATGATATTGTCTGTGATGGATTATAAAGAATGAATTCCTCTTCTTGACCATTTCTCTGTAAATAATATCCTCCCCACCAAAGAAATTCTTTAAACTCCTCGAAAGCATCCATTTTAGCTTCTAGTTCAGCCTTAGTTTCAAAAGAATATGTATAAACATTGCCAATAGTCCGAGCAGAATACCCTGTTGGGATAGTTATCTCTTCTTCAACTCCCATGTATCCAGTGACTGCACCGTTTATAAATGTCCAGTCTTCTAAAACATCTTCCCTCACAATGATTGTGATTTTACTTAAGTCTAAGCTTTCAAGTGATGGCGCGTTGATGGTCAAGGTAATTGTTCCAGAAATTGGAGTGCTATTTGTTATCGGTGCATAGGTCTCGCCTTCTGGAATGGTTTCACTTGTTGGGTCTATCGTTCCACTGACAACCGCGTTCACTCCCTCTTCTTGCACTATCACCTCATCAGAAATATATGCAATTGCTGTGGTGTTGATAAGATCAAAGTGAATTTTAAAACTGGTGTTTGAGACCGTGTGAGTGCCGAGGCTGAGCGTTATACCATCGTTGATATATCCTGGCATAAAGCTTGTGATCTCTGTGGTTGTGCCGTCTGAGTCCTCAAGGCGGACATTTTTGACATAGAGCGATCTGTCCGATATCTCAAAGTTTATCGTTCCTTCCATATTGATCGACTGGGTCTGGGCGGCAAGCACTCCGATCACCAGAGTTGCAATTGCAAGCATAAACATGATAATCGCAGATGTCAATTTCATTTTTAAACTCATATTCTTCCTCCTCTTTGTTTTTGGAATTAGGTTTAGGTTTGGTCTCCCCGCGAAGTGCTTTGGGCTTTTCGCCCAAAGCGGGAAGGTCTCTCACCTTCCCTTGTCCATGGAAGCCCGTTCGGGCTTTCATGGACCCTTCGCGGGGCCCTTTTTTTGTAGTTTGCATAATTCCTACCTCTATTATACCCCCCCCCGCAAAATGTCAACTTTTTTCGCCTCCTTTCAAAAATTTTCTGACATTTTGCATTCTTTTTTTTAAGCGGATGGCTGATTGTCAAGAGAATAACTATAAAAATGTAGTGACCCGACTCTTAATCTTATCCTAAAACAACTTGCCTTTTTCTAAAGCATTACTTTATATTAGTTCTTTTTTAAAAGCTTGCTTATTGTCTTAATTTTGGAAAAATAAGGATAATAATAAAACAGATTTTATCAGAATCCTTCTGTTTATATTGATTTTGGAAAAATGAGGAGAAAAACAAAGCGATATTTATCGAAAAAATACAATTTCATTCTTTTTTCAATTTCTAATTTTTCACCACACTAAATGATTGTAATTATATTAGGCATAAAAAAAGAGGTTCAAAAAACCTCGTTTGTGATTTTATTTTTATCTGTTTATCTGAATTTGTCTTACAATTCATACAACATACTATTACAAATTATCTAAAAAAAATAATATTACCAGTAAAAAACTCTACTAAAATCGTAGAGTTCTCATTTAATTCTCTTCCATAGACTTTTTCAGTTTATTTATTTCTTCTCTTGCCAATTTATCACACCTATTATTATATTCGTTATCAGCATGACCTTTAACCTTAATCCATAAAACCTTATGTTTTGCACATTCTTTCAATAATCCTTTCCAAAGGTCCACATTTAAAACCTGACCTTTTGAGGATTTCCAATTATTTTTCAACCAATTATCAATCCATCCTTGTGAAAAAGCATTGACAACATATGCGCTATCGCTGTAAATTTCAACCTCACAGCCTTCTTTTAATGCCTGCAAGCCACGAATAACAGCTGTAATTTCCATTCTATTATTGGTCGTTTCTTGTTCACTGCCAGAACAAATTTTTTCGATACCATTATAGATAAGAATAGCGCCCCATCCTCCAATTCCAGGATTTCCAGAGCAAGCCCCGTCAGTATAAAGAATCACTTTTTTCATTGATTAATCCTTAACCTTTCACAAATTTCTTCAAGACTTTCTTCATTTTTCTTTAATGAAGGGAAAACTTTAATCTCATCGCCTTCTTTTCTTGGAATAATGTGAATATGAAAATGAAAGACACTTTGTTCTGCACTCTTTCCATTTGCATTCAGAATATTGACACCATCAAAACCACAATCTTCCACGAGATGTTTTGCGATCCTTTGCACTGTCAATGACAGTTGTTTTAATATTGTTTCATCACAGTCTAAAATATTCTCGTAGTGCTTTTTTGGTATCACCAAAATATGACCATTTGCATCATTTGAAATATCCAGCATTGCATAAGAATACTTATCCTCATAAATTTTATAAGAAGGTAGTTTTTTTTCAATTATTTTGCAAAATATGCAGTCCATTTTATCCCTCCAACAAATAAATTATGCCAACAGTGTTTTCACCACAATGGCTGGAAATTGTCGATCCTGCCCAATTTGAGAACACATTATCAAATATATTTTTTTCTTGAATCTGTTTGACCAGCTCCTCAATAAATTCCTCATCACGACAAGTGTGCACAATCGTACAATACTCTCTTTTCACATTGTTATATTTTTTTAACATGTCTTCAATGTATCTCTTTGCCACACTCTTGAATGGTCCAATATATTTGCTTGTATTTTCAATAACACCGTCCACAAGTTCAAGCTTAGGTTTGATTTTAAGCAAATTTGCACCGAATTTGGCTGTAGCGGAACACCTTCCACCTTTATGTAAAAAATCCAGCTTATCGACTATAAAGGAAGTTTGATTAAAATCGGTCTGCTTTTCAAGGAGTTTGGCAATTGTCGCTCCATCCAGTCCTTTTTTGGCTAAAGAAGAAGCATAGAGCACAAGCAAGCCTATCCCCGATGACAAGCTTTTGCTGTCAACCAAAAACAATCGATTATTGTTGAGTTGCTGACTTGCAATAGATGCATAGGAAAAAGCTGAAGATAGTTTGCTTCCAATGCCACAATAAATTACTTCATCTCCATCTTTTAAAAGTTTTGAAAAGAATTCTTTGAAATCTTCAACTCCCCTTGCTGCTGTTTTGGGAAGCTGTCCGGTCTTTTCAACGTACGCAAAAATATCACTTGGTTGTATATTGACTCCATCATAATATTCATCGTCACCAAGCATCACGATCAGTGGTAAAACTGCAATATTGTTTTCCTCGATCATTCTTTTTGGAATATCAACACAACTATCTGTACAAATTTTTACCATATTTTTTACCTCTTTTTAATTATAATCAAAAGCATAAAAATATACAAACATTTTTTTGAAAATTTATTTTGACATATTGAATAATATCAATTGAATTACGCAAACTAGCATAGGAGGTAGTTATGAGCAAACAATACAGACCTGGTGAACAAGCACCAAAATCTGGCAACTATTCTTGCTATGACGAGAATGGTAAGTGTGGCGGAAGCTGTTATCTTGAAAAAGGTCAAAGATTTCCAGCTACACAACATTCAAATTCTCACTACGAAATGGAAAGAGAATAAAAAATGAATGCTTAATAAAGCGTTCAACCTGTCGACAAACGGCGCAACCATAAAAATTTTTTAAAATTTTATTTGCATCGTTTACTGAAAAAGCCCAAAACCAGTATTTAGGTGTACTAAACTTCTGGATTTGGGCTTTTTCGAGCACAAGACTATGTTTATTTGTCGACAGTCTGATGAAAGCTTAACAAAACGTTATAATCTTTAGTACCATGATTGACTGTCAACATCATAAATAAAAACTTTTACTTAATTTATTTTGGCGCAGAGGACAGGATTTGAACCTGCGGAGGCTATTCACCTCACACGCTTTCCAAGCGTGCGCCTTAAACCGCTCGACCACCTCTGCAAAGCATAGTGATTTTAACAGATTTAGATCTTTTTGTCAATTGTATATAAAAAAATAATTTGGTTTTTATAAAATCCAAATTATCTTTTTGTTTATACCATCTTATTACCCAAAAGCATTAAAATTTAGAGTTATTGGTGCCACAATGCAGGAGATAAATATCGCAAACATGACTGCTACTAATTGAACATTTACCACCGCTTTTTGTCCCCTGATAATTTTTATAAATTCAATTACTACTCCACTTAAAGCCAAAATAAAACTAATAAAAAACAATGATATTGTGGCATAATGAATTTCTCGTGAATAATTTGCTAGTGGCATAAAAATAACAAGCAGATTTAGTATTAATGAAAAAAAAGCTAAAGGCAAACTGATATACTCCAAACTAAAAGCTTTCTTAAAAAAATTTGCAGAGCTTGATTTATTTCCATTTTCACTCATAACAACCCTCCCTTGCAATATTTTCTATGTCGCAAAGGAAGATTGTGTGATGAAAATGATGTGCAAAAATGTGTGAGGCAATTTATTTTTTTATAATTTTTAATCCTATCGTCTATTATTGCCCTGATGATTTAATGCTTATCGCAACCGTCTTTTTTAATTTAAAAATCTCGGCAAAATTAAATTATTTTATTAATAACCAACAAAAAATTAAGCATTAAAATATAAAAAATCGGCATATTGTTAAAAGATTTTTGCCGATTTTATCTTTTATACTCGGTTATATAACGCATTTGTAAGCACTATACCACCGTCAATTGCAGCCGAAATGATTAGCCAAATGGTTGCAAGCAGTACAATGATGTAAATTATTCTTTCGATCACTCTGTTGCCCATGCAAATGAAGGCCACTAAATTAAAATTAAAAAGTCCTACAAGGCCCCAATTTAACCCGCCAATCATCAAAAGAATTAGTGCTATATAATTTGCAATAATCATATTTCTAACCTCCTATTATTATCATGGCTAAAAATATGATTTTTATTCTAACTTATTTGATTTCCGTTCCTATCATAGCTTGAGTCTATTTCACCGCCACCATAACAGATGCCATTTTCATCATACAAAACAACATACTGACCGGGAGTAATTGCTCTTTGGCGAGTAAGAAAATCCACTCTAATATGTGTTTTGTCAAGTATTTTTACATTTACTCTTTGATCAGGCTGACGATATCTAAATTTTGCAAAACATTCAAATTCTGATTGTTTAGGTTCTGACGGTATCCAGTTCATACCGCTGGCAAACAGGTAATCGCTAAACAAAAGATCGTCTTCTCCCTGAGACACATATAAGATATTGTTTTTAAGATCTTTTTTCACAACAAACCATCGTTGTCCATTTCCACCTTTTAGACCACCAATATGCAGTCCCCGTCTTTGTCCTAGAGTATAGTACATTAGACCATCATGCCGACCTACTTCTCTGCCATTTAAATCTAAAATCTTGCCTTGTTTTGCAGGCAGAAAGTCCTTTAAAAAATTTTTAAAATTTCTCTCTCCAATAAAACATATCCCAGTGCTATCCTTCTTGTCTGCATTTACAAGATTAAGCTTGTGAGCAATTTGCCGAACTTTTGGTTTATCAATGTTTTCTAAAGGAAATAAGACGCTTGCAAGTTGATTTTGATTAAGCTGATTTAAAAAATAAGATTGATCTTTGTTTAAGTCGTCTGCTTTGGCCAAATAATATAATCCATCCTTTTCTATCTTCTTTGCATAATGTCCAGTTGCAATCATATCTGCACCAAGTTTTCTTGCCTGCTCTAAGAATGGACCAAATTTTACCTCTCGATTACATAATACATCAGGATTCGGTGTGCGTCCCTTTTTATATTGATCGAGGAAATACTCAAATACTCTTTCATAATACTCTTTTGAATAGTTGACAGAAAAATATGGTATGCCAATCTTATTACATACTCTTTTGACATCTTCATAATCCTCTTCTGCCGTGCAACTACCATCTTTTTCTTGCCAATTTACCATAAAGAGTCCAATAACATCATGCCCTTGTTCTTTAAGTAGATATGCCGCCACAGATGAGTCGACTCCACCACTAATGCCGACAACAATTCTCATTTTTTATTTCCTCCGCCAGTTTTCTTCTTCCACTCTATAGGGTTGTAAATATCATCCGCGCTTTTCGCAGTACCCTTTCCTTCATCTGCGTCATTTGCCCGATTATCTGTATTTTGCAATGTTTTATCCTTTTTTGGAAAATATTCTATTTTTTTCTCTGAAATATCACTTTCCTTTAAATTCGTTTGCTCTTCCTGTGGTGCCCTATCGTGGTATCCACCATTTTGTGCGCTTATATCGATCGCGATTGGAACTTTAAATTTTTTCATAATAATCATGATCAGGTCCCATGGCCAGATTAACATAATAATACCAGCAATAGTGGTTAAGCTTCCCAATAAAGCACCGTTGTCAACTGCCAACAGCTGTGAATTGAATAATACAAGTAAAAATAGCAGTGCCATATCAGCAAGAAGCACCCCTCCTCTTATATATCTTCCGACATAAAAACAATGCGCCCCCAGTGGACCCAACAGTATACACAGTAAAAGTAGTTTTATAAAGCTTACATCACTTGGTAATTTGCTGGATCTTAAGACGAAATCCTTTTCATGTCTCTGTATTAATTTTTTTGCATCTTTGTTGGTTGCAATTTCAAGGCGTGAGAAAATCAGTCCACAATCTGGACACTTTGTAACACCTTGAACAATCTTAATTCCGCACCGAGGGCAGGTAATTTTTTTTTGAAACCGCGATAAGTCTGACATAGCAATACTATAACAAAATTGACGATTATTGTCAACTAAGTTTTGATGCCAACTTTTCTTTGGCCTTATTAAAATAGATGTAGCTTGCACCATCTTGTGGGAAAGATCTTAGTGCATCTTCAAAATAAACAACGGCTTTCTCAAATTCCTTATTGTTGTAGAGAAATACACCCTTTTCAAAAAGATTTTTGTTTTTCCTTAAACTCACAAAGACAGGTTTTGGATAAATTGAAATGTCTTCAAAAATCATGACCTTCTTATCGCTCGATGTAAATGAGCCCAAATATCTATATTCTATGTTGTAATGTAAAGGGAGGTTGTCTAATATACTCTTGCTAAAAATCAATTTACTTTTCATAAATCTGCCAATTTCACTTATTTTATTGACTTCTTCAAGCGAAGAGACGATGGTCGGTACAGAATGCTTTTCTCCAACAAAAGCAAATGTCATATCTTTATCATGAAGAGCAATACCAGCATAGATATTTTTTCTGCCATGTTTATTTTTCTCGCCGACTATATTTAAAATATTTTTACAACAATCAAGCGCACTATCTGCTCTTGCAAATACAGCCACCAGAGCATCTCCCAAAAATTTATCAATAAAACCGCCTGCTTTTTTTATAAGCGGAGAAATTTGGTTCATGTAAGCATTCATAAGGTCATATTGTTCTTGAAGGCTCTTCATCTTACTATCATAGGACAGTTTAATGATAGCAATTGTTCCTCTTTTTTTTACTTGACCCTCTCGCTCTATAATATCGATGCCATCACGACCTAAAAATTTGTAAAGTTGTTTTGGCAAAATATTTTTTTCTTCAAGTGCCAATATTTTTCCATATCTATCCTTTGTCTTATAATTGTTGTTGATCTTATTAAGACTGTGTTCAATTGTCTTAAATTGTCTGCCTCCCCCTATCACGACATTGTTATCTTTAATATTTCCGTCTCCAAGCCTTAAAACCACATGTTGCAATTTATTGACCGGCTTGCAAAGAATTAAATAATTGAAGTATAAAATTATTAAAAAAACAATACTGATAAGAATTGCCCATAGAATGGTATTATAATCTGAGCCTGTGTTTATATTTAATAAACTTTTAATAAAATCGGCATACTGATTGTCAAGATTGGAAAGATAAGCAAGCAAAAACAACAAAATGCCATATATCAGCACAATCGGTACACTGGCAAAAAACACCATTTTTTCAAAAGATAAAGCAAGGACGAATTTCCAATATAGATATGTGCCAAGCAAAATACTTAAGATCAACAAAACAAGCCCACTTATCGATTTGGCTGTTGGATTAAATGTAATTGAATTGTTGGATATAATTATGTTATTAAAAACATCTCTGCCTAAAATTATTGCACAAATGGTTGCTAAAACAAATATAACCAATAATATTTTTGTCAACTTTTTCATAATCGTATTTTTTGCAAACTAAAAATTTGTATACATAAGAGTATAAAATACTCGCTTTCGACAAAAAATAAACTAGGTTAAATTTTAATCGTAAGGAGGAAAAATGTATAATAAAGAACTTATCACTGAATATTTAAATGCAATATACCAAAATATTAGGACGGCAATTCAATCGATTGAAGATATCATGCCAAAGATTCAAGATGATAAACTGAAAAAAGAAATTGCAAGCGAAGAGGATAAATATCTTGCACTAGAAAAAGAGTGCGAGCTCTTTGCCAAAGCAGAGAAAATCGATGGTATAAAGGATAACAATTGGTTTGAGAAGGCTCGTCTATGGGGGTCTATCAACATGTCCACCATGACCGACAAGACAACTCGCCATATTGCCGAGCTTATGCTTATCGGGACTTTTATGGGCTATTTGACCTGCATTAAAGACCAAAGCGATCATAAAGATCTTTCAAAAGAGCTTGATGAAATTCTTGCTACTTTAAAGACTTTGGAAAGAAAAAATATAGAAAATCTTATCCCTTTTCTTGTTTAATACACTCTCCAATCGTGCTGGTAAAAGAAAACTTGAGCAAATATTCTCGCACCTGTCTTTCGTCGATATATTCTGTTTTCTCTTTTAATAATACCACGAAAATTGTATGTCGATTGGGCTCAATGTGCTTCAACAAGCTTTTCAGCTTAACACTTTCGTCGACCACAACAAAAAATGGCCGTGAAAAATTTTTGGTTTTACCTTTTGTAAAAACTGTTGGCTGATATTTTGATTCGAATTTAGAGTCAACCACACCCAACAATAAAAAACATCCACAAATACATAGTGATGGGTTAAAATTAATAAAAAGGCTTATAATAAAGAAGATAATTAATATTGCAGAAAATAAATAATTTAAAATGTAAACTATTTTTATTGCCCTGCTTCTTGGCATAGATTTTGACAGCAGACTTGCAAATACCCTTCCTCCGTCAAGTGGATAACATGGAAGCAGGTTCATAAGACACAATATCATTGATTGAAATACAAATTGATACAAATATCCATACCAAACTGGAAATATCCACCAAAATGCAACGCAGACAACTGAAAGAGATAGGTTTACAAGCGGTCCCGCAATAGCAATGAGAATCTCGTCATTGTGACTAAAAACTTTCTCTTTATAATTTAAATTTACCCCATAAGGAGCTATATAAAAAGAATTTAGTTTATAGCCGAGTTTTTTTGCTACATAAAAATGCCCCGCCTCATGAGTTAAAAGCGCAACCAAAAAAGATAGAAAAACAAAAAAATCGTTAAATATTACTATCCAAATAAAAGATAGGGCAAAACTTGGATGAATTGGAATTTTTTTTAGTTTAGACGATAATCTGTTGCCTAGTATCCTAATGCCCATAAAACACCCAGTACAATCTCGCAGAGTACAAGAAAAGCAAAGATGAGTTTGCTTAGTTTTATTCTGCTGATTTTCACCCTAACTTTAATTGGAAGATATCTATCTCCTTGCGATATGATTTTCTTTAACATATAGTAAATCTATGTAACAATAAAGGTTTTTATTAATATAATAAAGCAGAAGATGTAATATGTAAATTTTAAAATTTAATTTTATATTTTTAATCCTTTTGTTCTGTAATAAAGGATATTAATGCTAAAAATTTAAAACAATTTAAGACTTGCAAAAAATCTTAAATTGATCTTTTTAAATTTTTTCTTTGTAATGCAATTTTTTTAATTTCTATGCAATATCGCTATCGCTTCCTTCAACCTTTGTCACATCTTCGCCTTTTAAGAAATCAGGCAATTCCTCGTTAAATTCAATGTTGTCTACATTTCGAAACAGACCATCATGTTCTTCAATTTGAGCATCTTCTTCGGCACGGATCGTCTTGATGCGCTCTAAAAGTTGTTCATAGTCAGGAAGATCTGAGATATCCTTTATATTGAACCTTTTCAAAAAGTTTTCGCTTGTTCCAAAGAGAAGCGGTTTACCAACAGCATCTTTTCTTCCAACAACCTCAATCATATTTTGATCTATTAAAATTTGAACAGCATAATCACTATTTACCCGCCTTATATCCTCAATTTCAAGCTTGGTGATTGGCTGTTTATAGGCAATGATGGCAAGCGTTTCAAGGGCAGCACGTGTCAACGACTTTTCTCTTATAGGATTTAAGACGTCACTGATATAGTTTGCATAGGTCGGATTTGATGCAAGCTGTAATTTGTTTTTGTATTCTATGATATGTATACCCTTTTCGTTGCAATACTCACTTTTTAGCTCTTCTACCGCTTTCTCAAGCTCTTTATCACTTATCTGAAGTTTTTCAGCGATAAAAGATTTTTCTATTCCATCACCTGCAACAAATAATATTGACAGAACAACCTCTTTTAAATTCAAAATTGTATCTATTGTACTCATTCAATCACCTCGTTTGAAATAATGTTTATTTGCTCAAAAATTCCAAGCTGTTCAACCCTTATGGATTGTAATTTTAAAAGTTCAAGTAATGCCAAAAACACATTAATCATCTCGCTTTTTGTCATATCAGCAGTAAAAAGGTCTTCAAATGGAAAACGTTTGTGTTCTCTTGCATACCCTCTTATGGAAAGAATTTTTTCAGCAACAGTGAAGCGGTCTTTTATAATTTTTTTAGGTGCCTCTTTTTCCTTTCCCCTCGCCTCTTGTTTTGCAAGTAAAAGGGCAAATGCATCGAGAAGTTTATCAAGTACCATATCCTTTAAAACAATCTTTACTTTTTCTGTTTCCTTCCCAGGAGCTCTATAAAGCTTATTTATATCTTCAATTTCCCTTAGCCTTGCACCTGTTTGTTTAAATAGCTCATATTCTTTCAGCCTTTGTAAGAGTAGTGTTTCGCTATCTTCTTCGTCCTCCTCTTCCTCACTCTCCACCGGAAGTAAATGTTTTGATTTGATCTCAATCAATGTTGCGGCAACCGTTATAAATTCGCTTGCCCTATCCATGTCAATGGTATCAAGATCCTGCATATATTCCAGGTACTGCTCTGTTATGTCCGCAAGTTTGACCGTCATGATATCAAGCTTAGCGCCTTTGATTAAATGTAAAAGCAAATCAAGTGGCCCCTCAAAGTTGTCCAATTTAAACCTATATTTATCCTCAACAAACGACATTTGTTCGGTTGCTAAAACTTCGCCATCTTCAATTTGTAATTCTTTTTTTTCTTCCATTATCAAAACAACCCCCAAAGTCCAAAAAATAGATATTCAATGCCATATAGAAAATATTGATAAAAATAATCGAATGCACTTGTTATGATAAAAATAATCAGTATAAGCGAGCCATATCTTTCCATAAAAGTGACAAATTTATTATTTGGTTTAAGAAAAGATTTTACAAAATTAAATCCGTCCAATGGATAGATCGGCAAAAGATTGAAAATGGCATAGGAAATATTGATGTAAAAACCAAACTGCAAGAAATAACCGATAAAGTGCAATCCTTCATTTCCACCAACAAAAAGCAGTGGACTGAGATAGTATGTTAAAGCAGAAAAAATAAAAGCCAAAAGAAAGTTGACACTGATCCCAGATAATGATACCAATCTCTGCCCTCTTTTAAAATTTCGAAATTGCAGTGGATTTACAGGTACAGGTTTTGCCCATCCAAATCCAATAAAGAGAAATGATAACATTCCAAAAACATCTATATGTGCCATTGGATTAAACGTCATTCTTCCCATTATCTTTGCAGTATTATCTCCGCATCGATAAGCTATAGCAGCATGCGAATACTCGTGCAAAACAAGAGCAATCAAAATTGACAGTAAATAGGCCACAATAAACACGAATAACTCAAGCCCGCTTAAATTTGTAGACAATAAGAAGTACAACATGTTGTAATTATATAATATAAAAGATTAAAAATCAAGCAAATTTTTATCCAATATAATTATTGCAAATTTGATAAAATTGTTTAAATGTTTCATTTCATTAAATAAATTTTGTATTTTCGACAAAATTTGATATTATTTTTTTAATGACAAAGCGGATATCAAAAATTTTAATCAGTCTAATGATGGTTGCAATGGGTTTGGCACTCTTGCTGATCTTTTTTACATTCAGTAAATAAGAAAAAATCATTTCCAAAGAGCTTGTTTTAAAAGTTAATAATTTGTCCATGACTGTGGGTGAAACTGTAAATGATTTTTATGAAATAAGCTCGCAAAAGGCCACTGTCAGTTTTGAAATTGAAAATCCGACCATTATATCAATAGATGGAAGAAATTTATCCGCAATTCAACCTGGCAAGACGATGGTTGATGTTTTGGCCTCCTCAGATAATCAATATGCCCATGCCAGTTTTATAGTTGAGGTTTCATCTGTGTCATACAAAATTGAAATTAAACCTGTTTTAAACTGTCATTTATTTGAAAATATTCTCTATCAAACTGAAAATACCTGTCAATTTTCTGTCGCGATCAAAGATTATAAAGATAATCTTATACAAAACTATAATTACTTTACTACTGGACAGTTTTTAACAAAGGATGTTGCGTATTTTATCTTACAAAACAACAATGATTGTGAACTTATTTTCTATTCGGATAAACTAGGTTTTTGTATCGTTATTGATGTAAAAAGAATATAATTATTCGAATGAAAAAATGCACTTAAATAAAGCGATTAACTCTTTTAAGTGCATGTTTGCACGCAATATATCAATTTTTGCTACCACGCTGAAACAATTTTATCTATATAATCGGTAAATGACAATTTATCAATGTCAGTTTTGACAATTAGGTCAATCTCCCCTATCAGTTGCCCATTTTTGCTTATGGTAGCTTTTCCAATTTTTTGCCCTGACTTTAGTGGAGCATTGATTTTATTTGGAGTGTCGTAAGTAACTTCATAATCACTCGTCTGTCCTTTTCTTGTCACAGTGCTATAGTTTTCTGCTGGAAATATTTCTACATTATCACATTTGCCTTTATTAACTGGCAAATTTGTTATTGAAGTTGCAGTATCCAATAGTACGCGATTTTCAAAATTTGCAAATCCATAATTAAATAGCTTTGAACATTCGTTAAATCTTGTTTGGCTGTTTCCTGCACCTATTATCACAGAAATTAAACGCATATTGCCTCGTTTAGCACTTGCCGACAAACAACATCCGGCCTCATTTGTTGAACCAGTTTTTCCACCGTCACAGCCTTCATAGTACTTGACAAGTTTATTGGTGTTGACAAGTTCTGTAATCCTTCCTGACGGATGAATAAGTTTATCCATCCAAATTGAGCTGTATTTATGATAAAGTTCATGCCCGGTCACTTCTTTTAAAACGATTGCACAATCTTTTGCACATGAATACTGCTCTGGGGCAGGCAAACCTGTGCAGTTTTCATAATGAGTGTCATTCATGCCAAGTCCTTTGGCTCTCTCATTCATTCGGGCAACAAATGTTTGTTCGCTTCCACTTATATGCTCGGCAAGTGCCACTGAGGCATCATTACCTGAGGCGATGATCACACTTTTCAGCATATCCCCGGCAGTATACTGTACATAGGGATCTATAAAAACTTGACTTCCGCCCATTCCTGAAGCATTTTCCGTCGTTGTAATCAAAGTATCCTCATTTAAATTACCCTTATCAAACTCATCTAAAGTCAGCAGAATTGTCATCATCTTCACCATACTGGCAATTGGCAAATGTGTGGTTGCATTTTTTTCATATAAGACAGTTCCAGACGCATAGTCGATCAAAGAACATGCCTTACTTGTTATCTCCACCTCTTCTGCCGATGCAGTCATTCCAAAATTTGCAATTGACCCGACTGCCAAAATGCATACAAGCAGGAATAAAATAAAAACTCTCTTCATTTTAAATTCTCCTTTTCCTTAGTGTTTTCCAAATTAAACTTTTTATACTTTAATAAATCAAATAGGCAAAAAGCATAAAAAAAAGACTTGCTTTTCATATGAAAGAAGTCTTACTAAATTACTAAAATCACCTTCGCACTAAATATAACTATGATTAGTTCTTCACAGATACAAATTCCAAGCAAAAGCAAAAGCCCAGTTAATAATATTTTGGTTTTTTGTCGTTGAGTTTTATAGATGCCATAGCATCGGTTATCTTTCCAAGTTTTTGCCAAAGTCACATATACCATGAGCATCACCGCAAGAACAAGCAACTGACAAGGTAGCATTATTATAATTGAAACAATTGTTCCAGAAACACCATATAAGGCTATCATCAGACAAGCATACAGCCCTAAAAGATAACTTCGATAAACAAGCAATATTAGCGCAATTGGCGAAAACCACTTTGTGTATGAGCATCCAAACAAGAGAAGAGTGACCAAAAGCATGGAAAAAAGTCGCGTAAAAAATGTAGAGGCACTTACAGCATTTGAGCTGATATTAACCACTCCAAAATTATTGCTAACAATATAACTATTGTGAGTTTTAACACCAACTATAATTCCCGTCAAAAAAGCAACCAACATAAAAAGCGAGAAAATTAATATAATCGCTTTTCTTTCTTTGATAAGGTCTATTACAAAAGCATAAATATCTTTGAAAATCCGATTTTTGTTCTTTCTTGTCATATAACTAATTTATGTAATTCTTACACAAAAAAGAACAGTCAGTAAAAACCTAAAACAAAAACCAAACCTAAATCAAATGCCTGTTTAAATGAAAATGATTTTAAATTTTAACATATAAGCAGTTGGATTAATATATCTCTAATAATTTTTCAGCCAGCACTCTTATATGCTCATATGTCAGACCGCCCTGAATGTATGCAATATATGGTGCTCGGATAGGTCCATCACAGGACAGCTCAATAGATGCTCCACCCACAAAAGTTCCTGCTGCCATTATTACTTGATCTTTATATCCCGGCATATCCCAAGGCAAAGGTACAACAAATCCATCGATAGGAGAACTAGTCTGAACGGTTTGAACAAATTTTATTAAATCTTCTGCGTTGTCAAAATATACTGCTTTAACAATATCTTGCATGATGATATCGTTTGTCGGAAAGACTTTAAACCCTTTGCTTGTCATAACTTGTCCAATAAGGTAGGCGCCTTTCAAGCTCTGTGCAACCACATGTGGAGCGAGAAAAAAACCTTGGTAGAACATTCGATAGCCCAACTCATAAGATCCTACTTCAAGTTTTAAAGATGGGTTGGTATAACGTGTTGCAATAAGATCGATTGCCTTTTGACATCCTGCTATATAACCTCCCGTCTGAGCAAGTCCGCCACCAGGATTTTTGATAAGTGAACCCATAATGACATCAGCGCCCACATCACTAGGCTCAATAGTGTCTACAAATTCACCATAACAATTATCTACAACAATGAAAGATTTTGCAGACAACTTCTTGATCAGAGCAAAAACATCTTTCATATCATGAGGAGATAAGGCATCACGGTTTGTATAGCCTTTGGACCTTTGCAAATAGACAACCTTTGGCTGATATTTTTTTACTTCTTTAGCAATCCTTTCAATATCAAAACTGCTGTCACTTTTTAAATCTATCTGGCGGTATTTAACTCCATTGTCTTCAAGAGAGTTGTTTCCCTTTCCAAAGATAGAATTTTGGATTGTGTCATAAGGCATGCCTGTAATCGACAGCATTACGTCACCTCTTCGCAATAGTCCAAATAAGGCAGTTGAAATAGTATGTGTGCCACATGTTAAATGTGGAGAGACAATTGCACTTTCTGTATTAAAAGTTTTGGCATAAAGTGCACAAAGCCTATCTCTGCCCAGATCTCCATAGCCATATCCAGTTGTACCATAGAAACACTGACTTGAGATTTTGCAAGCTTTAAAGGCCTCCAAGACCTTCTTTTGATTTATAAAAGCAATCTGATCAATTCTCTTAAAATGTTCTTGTAAAGACTGTTCAATTTTCTCTAACTGTGCCATTTTATCACCTCTTCAATAATTTTATCTAATCCTTCTTCACGGTTTTGCATATCAATATAGTTGATA
Source organism: uncultured Clostridia bacterium (assembly GCA_944384495.1). Lineage (GTDB taxonomy): Bacteria > Bacillota > Clostridia > Christensenellales > UBA1242 > Caccovivens. The sequence goes on along the minus strand of CALWTP010000016.1, from coordinate 15,614 downwards.
TTTTTCATCGTTTTTAAAAATGTAAATTGTCTTTTTGCATAATGACGTGTATTCTGTTTGATTTTTTCTTTCATGGTCTGCAAATCTATTTCGTCCATAAGATATGAAACCACTTCCTTATAGCCTATTGCCTTAAGTGGCACTGCTGATTTTCCATAATCCTTCAAAATTGATTTCACCTCATCAATAAGACCTTCGTCAATCATCTGCTCAACTCGTAAATTGATTTTGTTATATAGAGCTTGACGCTCAAGTGTCAAGGCGAATATCTTATAATCATACTCTTTTTTATTTGCTTCTTTTTCCTTTCCGTTTCCAAACTTTGCAATTTCCAGTGCACGCAAAAGACGCGGTGTATTATTTAAATCTAAGCCAATTGCAAGCTGAGGATTTAAGGCTTTGATTTGCTCTAAGATATAATGCGAGCCAAACTTCTCAAGCTCTTTGGTCGCTTCTTGCCTAAACTGGTCATTTCGCTCTGTCCCGCCAAGATTAAAATTCTCAGTCAAAGCCTTGACATAAAGAGCGGTGCCTCCAACCAAAATAGGCAATTTTTCCCTTTTCAAAATATCCTCAATCGTTTTTAAAGCAAATTGAACATAATCATAAACGCTGAAATTTTCAATAGGCTCCAATATATCAATTCCATAGTGTTTTATTCCCTGCATCTGTTCTTGTGTGATTTTGGCTGAGCCAATATTGAATCTCTTGTAAATTTGTACAGAGTCCACAGAAATAATCTCGCCATCGAACCTTTTGGCAAGCTTAATTGCAACACCACTTTTTCCTACCCCTGTAGGTCCTAAAATAACAAGTACCTTTTTCATCACACAATTCTCTTAAACATTTTCTCAAAATCTTTTTTGCTAACTTTTAAAGCTATTGGTCGCCCATGTGGACATAACATAACTCCTTTTCGAACATTTTCTATTATGTATGCACAGTCATCTTTACTGATTGTATCCCCTGCTTTAATAGCATGTTTGCAGGCAGTTTGACAGAGTTTTTCGTGTATAAAATCGCTTGTTTTTTTGTATAACTGCGAGCTTTCTTTTACAAGCTCATCCACAAACTTGTCTAGTTCTATCTGCGACAAGAGATATGGTACACTTTTGATGGTATAGGTCAAATTATTTTTCTCAATTACAAATCCAAGTTCCTTAATACTATCCAAAATATCGTCAATAAAAGACGCCTCTTTCACTCCAAGTGTGAAGGTATATGGAACTAATAAAGCCTGTGATGCTACACCACTATGATCCACATCATAAAGAAGCTTATCATATAAAATTCGCTCATGCCCAGCATGTTGATCGATAAAATAAAGACTGTCATCAAGCTCTATGGCAATATAAGTTTTAAAAACAGTACCCAAAATTTTCATTGAGTCTTTGATGCTGTTTTCAAAAAACTTTTTATTTGTGTTTTCTATATCAGTCATAAATTTTTCGCCAGACTGATCAAAAAATAGTGTGGTATCATCCTTGCTTGAAACCAGATACTTATTTTTTATTGTCAATTTTTTCAAATCAGAAAAATCCTCTTCTTCCTCATCATCTGTTTTATCAGCTTTATCACTTACACTCTTTATCTCGACATCAAATTCTTTAGGTTTATAGATTGGCTCATTTGGGTCAAATAAGTCAATAGAAAAGCTTTTGCCAGCTGTTCTAAAATATCCCTTTTCCATGTTTTTCTGTTTTTGTTCGGCGTTTTCCTGCTCATTGTCTTCAAGATCGACAAGATCAGCTTTGGATTCAACTTTCTCCCTCTCAAGCTCTGGAATCGTTGTGCTCATACTTGGCATTGCAAAACTTGCAATTTGATCGACTGAGAGAAGGGCATTTTCAACAGCCTTTCTGACAATAGCATATATTTTGTTCGGATTTTCAAACTTTACTTCCCTTTTTGATGGATGAACATTGACATCGACGCAGTCTGCTGGAAGGTCAATTGAAAGAATATAAATAGGAAATCGGCCTTTCATTAAAAAGGATTCATAAACCCCTTGTACAGCCTGTGAGACCAAATAATTTTCTATCCATCTTCCATTGATAAACAGTGTTTGATATGATCTATTACTTTTAGAAATTCTTGGACGTGTGACAAATCCGCCAACCTTATATCCATCATCTTCATAATTTACTTCAATAAGATTTTCATATACATCTTTTCCATATATCGTATATATTATGTCTTGCATACTACACGATGTTGTGTTATATTCTTCAACACCATCAATATAATAGGTAAAAGATATATCGCTATGAGACAGCATTATTTTTTGAATGATATGAGTTATTTCATTTTCCTCAAGTTTGTCTCGTCTTAAAAATTTTGCTCGCGCAGGAGTGTTATAGAAAAGGTTTGCACAAGTTATCGTTGTTCCATTTTCTCTTGCAACTTCTTGCACTTCTCTTTGCGCTCCTCCGTCTATTTCTATCATGTACCCCATGGCACTATCCTTTGTCTTGGTCGACATACGCACTTGACAAACTGAAGCTATACTGGCAAGTGCCTCCCCTCGAAAACCTAGACTTATAATCTTATCCAAATCTTCAATTTCTTTTATCTTGCTTGTTGCATGTGGCAAAAATGCCAAAGGCAAGTCCTCTCGATCAATTCCGCATCCATCGTCAGCAACCGTAATTTTTCTTTTGCCACCTTTTTCTATCTCAATTCTTATATGTTTTGCCCCCGCGTCAATACTGTTTTCGACAAGTTCTTTGACTATGGAAGCAGGTCGCTCTACAACTTCTCCCGCTGATATCCGATTAAATACAGCTGGTGTTAAAAGATTAATCTTCATCCTTTTCCTCCCTTGCTCTTTTTGACAAATCGCTCAATAAATCAAAAGCATACAGTGGTGTAACATTGTTCATGTCTATATCTTTTAGGATGGATAATATACTTAGAGCGGTCTTTGTATTACCCTCCGCCTTATCCTTCTTGTCACTAAAAATATTTAAATCTAATTTTTTATTCACTTTTTCCAAATTCAAAGAAATCTCTTTTGCTCTTACGAGCACTTCTTTAGGAACACCTGCAAGCTTTGCAACTTCAATTCCAAAACTTTTATTAGCGCCTCCTCGTACAATTTTTCGCAAGAAAATGATTGTATCATTAAATTCTTTCACTGTAACCTTATAATTTTTAACCCCATCAAGCACTCCTTCCAGCTCGGTAAGTTCGTGATAATGAGTGGAGAACAACGTTTTGGATTTAAAATGTTTTGAAATATATTCTATGACTGACCATGCAATGCTTAAGCCATCGAATGTCGAGGTGCCTCGCCCTATCTCATCAAGAATAATAAGACTTTTATCGGTTGCATTTGCCAATATATGGGCAACTTCACTCATTTCGACCATAAATGTACTTTGACCAAATGCAAGGTCATCGCTTGCACCAACTCGTGTGAAAATCCTGTCAGTTATTGGTATAAGCGCTTCTTTAGCTGGCACAAAGCTTCCAATATGAGCAAGTAACGTAATAAGCGCCACCTGTCTCATATATGTACTTTTCCCCGCCATATTCGGGCCTGTGATAATCATGATTTTATTTTCATCATCGTCTAAGTATGTGTCGTTTGTGACAAAAGTGCCCTTATCTATATACTGCTCAACAACCAAATGCCTGCCATCAATTATTTTTAGAACATTGCTTTGGGATGAAATTTTTGGCCTTGAATAACCATTTTTCACCGCCACAATGGCAAGCGACAAAAGCGCATCAATGCCCGCTATAGATTGTGAAATCTGCTGAAAAGTTTTTATATATTTTGATAAAACATTTTTTATCTCGGTAAAAATTTGTTGTTCAAGCTCTATGGCCTTATCAGATGATCCTATGATCTTTTCCTCAATCACTTGAAGGTCAGGTGTTGTAAAGCGCTCTCCAGTTGTCAACGTCTGTTTTCGAATATATCTTATTGGCACCCTATCAAGCTGACCTTTGCTGATTTCTATATAATACCCAAAAACTCGATTACTGCTGATATTTAAATTTTTGATGCCTGTCGCCTGTCTCTCTCGCTCCTCAAGCTCTCTTATCCATCTGTCGCCTTCAAGTTTCGCATTTCGATAATCATCTAGTTCGCTATTGAAGCCATTTTTTATAAAACCGCCATCTTTTGTGTTGTGAGTGGCATCTTCTTTGATGGCCTCATCGAGCAAATCAGTAAGTTTTGACATGTCGCATAGATTTTCATTATGTTTTTTTATAAGCTTACTGCTCATACCTGAAATCACTTCTTTTAATTTAGGAAGTGCCATAAGCGATTTTTTTAAGTCCACTATCTCTTTAGGTGTAATGTTGCCATATGCAATTTTGCCGGCAAGCCTTTCAATATCTGCTATTTCCTTTAAAGTATCCGTCGTCCTATTTCGGATGATTAGTTTTTTAACAAACTCATCAACAGCCTCCAGCCTTGCATTGATCGCTTTTTCGTCTTGTAGTGGCTGATCAAGCATCCTTCTCAGTTCTCTCGCACCCATGGTGGTATTTGTCTTATCAAGCACCCATAGAATTGTGCCCTGTTTGCGCCTGTCTCGGTTGTTTTCCACCATCTCAAGGTTTCGCCTTGTACTAATGTCGATGGTCATAAAATGGTTGTTTCGGACTATTTCTATTTTGTTTATATTTGACATTGTTCGCTTCTGGGTTTCATTTAAATATTCAATGAGCGCTCCACCACTTATAATTAAATGATCCATCCCTTTTAAACCATATACAGCCTCAAAATTGCTTCCAAACTGTTTTTGAAGATTGTCTGTCGCCCTTGTCTTGGTAAATGCCCACTCATAATATTTGGTAAGTTTTGGCACACCTGCAAAAAGAGGTAATTGTTTAAAAAATTGTGATGCCTCATCATTGCCAATAATTTCAGAAGGCATAATTCTGGCGATTAAGTCAAGAATTTCCTTATCACAAGCCTCGCTTGGCCACATTATATCGAATTGACCGGTGGAAATATCGACATAACTTAGTCCCACCTTCTCTCCGCTTTTGTAAATGCTGAGCAGATAATTGTTTTTCTGGCCATCAAGCATTTCATCATCAATTAGGGTGCCAGGAGTGATTACTCGCACAACATCTCTTTCCAAAATCTTATTCACTCCCTTCACCGGTTGGGTTAATTGTTCACAAATAGCCACCTTAAAACCGCTTGCAACAAGCCTTGCTATATAGGTTTTGGCCGCATGATATGGCACTCCGCACATCGGCGCCTTTTCGCTCATTCCACAAGCCTTTTGGGTTAATATAAGATCAAGAGCTTTTGAGGCCTTTAATGCATCATCAAAAAACATTTCATAAAAGTCACCAAGCCTATACAAAAGAATGCAATCAGGATATTTTTCTTTTATCTCCAAATATTTTCTCATTGCTGGTGATATGTTTTCTTTTGACATATTATCCCTCCTTTTGTAATTTTTTCTCTAATTGCAACAATTTGTTGACCCGTTTGCGTTTCACCTGCTCGCTTATTTGATCCTGCATTTGACTTGCAACCGTTCCCTCTCTTGGTGAGTACATAAAGGCAAATATACTGTCAAATTTTACTCTTTCAACCAAACTCAAAGTATCGTTAAACTCTTCTTCAGTTTCACTGGGAAATCCAACAATAAAATCTGATGTAATGCGACAGTTTGGAATTTTTTTTCTTATTTTATCTATTATCTCAAGATATTTTTCTCGAGTATATTTTCTATTCATCAATTTTAATATTCTATTATTGCCACTCTGCGCAGGCAAATGTATATATTTTTCAATTTTGGGTTCAGATTTGATAACTTCAATAACATCATCCGTCAGGTCCTTTGGATGTGATGTCATAAACGAAAGAGAAAAATCTCCTTCTAACGCACAAATATCTTTCAATAATTTCGCAAAGCTGACTGGAGCAGTTAAATCCTTGCCATATGAGTTTACATTTTGTCCAAGCAGGGTTATTTTTTTATACTTCCCTTCATCTAGTATGCTCTTTACTTCTTTTAAAATATTTTCTTCTTTACGCGATTTTTCTCGCCCCCTGACATAAGGAACGATACAATATGTACAAAAATTATTACAACCTTGCATAATGTTGACCCAAGCATTGTCTCCGCTCGTTCTCTTATATGGCAATATTTCATCCAGCTCGCCTTCATTTAAAAGTTCAAACTGACGCCCCTTTTGAACCGCTTCAATATAATATTGTAGTTTTGGAATGTTAAATGTCCCAATTACTATATCAACAAACGGAAACTTTTGCATAAGCTTTTGAGCAGTCTGTTCTTTTTGGGTCATACAACCACAGACTGCTATGATCAAATCTTTGTTTTTCTTTTTGAGCCTTTTTAAATTGCCAACATTGCCAAATACCCTGTCTTCCGCACCCTCACGAATAGCACAAGTATTAAATACAATAATGTCAGCATTTTCTCTATCTGGTGCCAAAGAATAGCCCATATTTTCGAGAATAGCGGCTATTTTTTCAGATTCATGTACATTCATTTGACAACCATATGTTACAACAAAATATTTCACAGTGTATCTCCATTTATTTTTTATTAAAAGTCTTGTTTGATCTTTCAATACAATAGACATTGGTCATGCACAAACGAATAAAGTTTTTAAACTTCAACAGTTTTTAAAATTTTACTTACTATTGTTTCACTGAAAGATCTTTAGCTTTTTGGTGGCAAAAAATGTCACTTCTAGTTAATTATACTATAGATTATCTAATTTTTCAAACAAAATTATCTCATGCAACAAATAATTTAATAAGTTTGTTACATAATAAAAAAGATGAAAAAAAGTTTTAAGTATATATTTTTTATAATATTTTTTATTATTCTAGTCGCATTGTTTGCTGTGGGATTTTATATATCTTCCATATATATGAGCGCCAGGGCTTTAGAGCTCAATGACGAAGCGCTCTCCTCGTCTGCCATTTCAATTGAGGTATTTGACAATCAAAACAAACCAATAAAAGAATACAATGAAGTCAATAAGCAGTACATACCTATCAATTTAATCAATGATAACACAAAAAATGCCTTCATCTCAATTGAGGACAAAACCTTTTATAGTCATCATGGTGTAAATTATAAAAGGATGGCTAAGGCATTATGGAATGATATTAAAGCTAGAAAACTCAAAGAAGGCGCCTCGACCATAACTCAACAACTAGTAAAAAACACTCAACTTACATCAGATAAAACCATTGAAAGAAAGATCAAAGAAATCGCTTTAGCACAAAAACTGGAAAAAATGTACACAAAAGACGAAATATTAGAGAAATATCTAAATGTTATTTATTTTGGAAACAATTGCTATGGTATAGAATCAGCTTCAAACTATTATTTTTCTAAATCTGCTAAAGATTTATCCGCAAACGAGGCTGCATTGCTTGCCGGCATAATAAAATCTCCTGCCAAATATTCACCGACTAAAAATCCAGACAACTGCTTACAGAGAAGGAATTTGGTTCTGGATCAAATGTACAAAGACAATTTTCTCTCAACAAGCGAATATAAGCTTGCAACCAGTCAACCTTTATCTCTCAACATCAACACTCAGCCCAAAAACAAACTCAATTCCTATAGTCAAAGTGCTATTGATGAGGCGGTAAATGTTTTGAAAATACCTGCCAGACAAATCGCTCTAAAGGGTTTCAAGATTTATACATATCAGGACGAGGATAAACAAAATGCTTTAAATAATGCCTTGGAGCTTGATGGAGTCGAATGTAATAAGGCTGGAATTGTTATAGATAACAAAAATCATAGTGTACTTGCATATGTTGGCGAGAGCAATTTTAAGATATTGGACGCAAAAAGGCAACCGGGCTCTTGCATAAAAGCCCCGCTTGTTTATGGACCAGCTCTGAATGAGGATATCATTTATCCCTGCACCCAACTTCTTGACGAAAAGACCACAATATCTGATTACACACCTAAAAATGTGGGAGATGTTTATCGAGGATACATTAGTGCAAGAGAAGCTCTTTCCAAATCCATCAATATTCCCTCTGTCAAAGTGCTATCCTATGTTGGAATTGACAAAGCAAAAGAATATGCTGAGGATTTAGGTTTTGTTTTTGATAAAAAGGATGACAGTTATAGTCTTGCGCTTGGTGGTATGACATATGGAGTCAACTTATTGCAATTGGCCTCCAGTTATTCCTCATTTGCAAATAGCGGGAAATTTGCTCCAGCAAAATTTATATCATATATCACTGACAAAAACAATAAACTTATCTATGTCAATCAACCAATTGAAAAGCAAGTTTTACGAGAGGATAGCGCATATCTTTTGACAGATATGCTTAAAACCTGTGCAAAAACTGGAACTGCCAAAAAGCTGGCATCGCTTGATATTGACGTTGCCTCAAAAACTGGAACAGTGGGAAAACCCAATTCAAAAGAAAATCTTGATGCTTGGAATATATCTTATACAAACTATCAAACTGTTGGAACTTGGCTTGGAAATTTGGACAACCGCCCTATTCCCTATGCCGGAGGAAACCAGCCTACTGAAATAGTTCGAAGATATTTTGCTACTGTAAACGATAACTCTCACTTTAAAAAGCCATCATCAATCGTGGAAAAAGAGATTGACACGATAGAATTAAACGATAATCACAGAATTGTGCTTGCTGGAAATTTTACTCCAGAACGTTACACTCAAACAGAAATATTTTCGCGTTTTAATCTTCCAACGGATATCTCGACTAAGTTTGTGAGTATTGAAAAACAAACCTTTAAAGGCAAAGCAAATGGTGAAAATGCAGAGATCGAATTTGATGCGAAGAGTTATGTGACATATAAATTCAGCTGTGAAGGAAAAGTTTTCAAAGAAATAAGTGGTATAAGCGGAAAGCAAATAGTTTCCTTGCCCCTGAAGGACAAAAAACAAAGGGTACAAATCGAATATTTTGTCACCATAAATCCTGATGCAACGGCTTCTGAAGAAATCACATTTGTAAAAACCAAATCACAGTCTGATAATAAAAATAAGTGGTTTATTTAAAATATTGCAATCAATTCTGAAATTTATAGCTATAAAATTTAATTAATTTTAAAACTATATATATTTTATTAATTTTAACACTGTATAAAGTTTATATCTTATAAATTGCTTTTCAGTGGCTGTAAATCAAGAGTTTTCACGAGAATAATACCAATAATAAAATGCCCAAAGTCCAGTAATGTTGGAAAAATTGGGCATTTTAATATTCTTTAAATTTAAGTTTTATCTATCGTCAAAGATTTTGATTTTTTTTAATTTGAACTTTAAGATTTTAAATATCAAATTATTCATCGTTTTCACTGCGTTCAGTTTTGATGCCATAGGCTTCTTTTACTTTGTCAAAAATCTCGTTGTAAATCTCTTTATTTTGTTCTAAGAATGCTTTTACATTTTCCTTTCCTTGGCCAATTTTTTCATCGTTATAAGAGAACCAAGAACCCGATTTGCGGATAATGTCTTTTTCTAACGCTAAGTCTATCACACATCCAACTTGACTGATCCCCTGTCCATAGACAATATCAAATTCTGCCGTTCTGAAAGGAGGAGCAAGTTTGTTTTTGACAACCTTGACTGCTGTACGATTACCAATAAAGGTTGTGCCATCCTTGATTGTATCTTTCTTTCTGACATCAAGCCTTATGCTTGAATAGAATTTTAAAGCTTTACCTCCTGTCGTTGTCTCTGGCGAGCCAAACATAACACCAACTTTTTCTCTAAGTTGATTGATAAAGATAACAGTCGTTTTGCTTTTATTGATAACACCAGTCAATTTACGCAAAGCTTGACTCATCATTCGTGCTTGCAAGCCAACATGGCTTTCTCCCATTTCGCCGTCAATTTCTGCCTTTGGAGTGAGTGCTGCGACAGAGTCAACAACCACAATATCCACAGATCCTGATTTGACAAGCGTTTCACAGATGTTTAATGCTTGTTCTCCGTTGTCGGGTTGTGAAATCAACAAATCATCGAGTACCACTCCCAATTTTTCAGCATATGAAGGATCCAACGCATGCTCGGCATCAATAAATGCTGCCGTACCACCCATTTTCTGTGCTTCCGCTACGATATGAAGTGAAACAGTTGTCTTTCCTGAGGATTCAGGGCCATATATTTCAATCACTCTTCCCCTTGGAATACCTCCAATACCAAGTGCGATATCAAGAGTCAAGCACCCAGTTGAAATTACATCAATAGGCTCATTGATCTGATCTCCAAGTTTCATGATCGCGCCCTTTCCATATTGTTTCTCAATTTGAAGAAGTGCCTGCTCCAACGCTTGTTTTTTGCTGTCTTTTTTTAAGTCTTTCTTTTCCATAAGTATCCCCTTTCCTATTTATTTTAACACACTATAGTAAAATTTACAAAGCATTTGACATAAATGTCTGTTCATTTTGTTTTAATTTTTTATATAGATTAAAAAGTATGGCATTTTTGGCAAATTTCAAACTCTTTTCATAGTTTGTCTTAAAAGAAGTTTTATATAAAAATATTTGCCCGCCATCTATTATGGCAAATTTATACGAGATTAAATCCTCATTTTGGTCACATTGCACCACAAGACCAACTTCGCCCTGCAATTCTGATTTAAACCTTACAACTTCATCATAAAACTTGTCCATACTATCATATTCCAGCCTATCAATTTTGATTTTATTTAAAACATTGTCAAACTCTTCATTAGATTCAAGCAGACTACCATGCAAAATCCCTTTTGTGCCACTTTCCCAAATTGATAGTTTTCGGTCTTTAAGGCATAATAATCTATACACAATTTCCTCAAGTGTAAATTCATTTTCACTATAAAGGTTTTGTTGAAATGCAATTGCAATTTTGGATTGATAATCATCTAGCACATTCTGTTGTCCTCTATATGAGAAATACATATGGCAAAGCAGATTTTCAAAAATAAGCCTATATTCAAAATCTTCACCACTCAATTTGATGTCATCTAATCTGCGCACAATCTCTTCTTCTTTAAGGCCAAACAAATGAAATTGGCAATATTTTTTATTTTTATCCTTGAATATTTCACATAATAATTCAAAATCACAATCTAATGGCATAAAAATTACATTTATGTCATTCTTTCGAAACAAAACAATCTTGCCCTGAACATTTTTGATTTGCTGACCAATATATGGCAAATTATTTGAAATATATTGGCTCAAATCGTTGCTTTTGGCTATTACGATAAGATTATCATTCTCTTGCGCAAAAGAATAATCTTGATTTCTGGCAATGATAACTTCTTTTATATCTATAAAACTTTTGGTGCAAGCTTGAATAAGATTATTCAAATTTAAGCTCTGTTTATTATCAAATAAATCATCTAAAAAAATTAACATCCTATATTGCATGACAACCTCTTTTAAAAAAAAGAATTTCTCTTAGGACGGTCAACCTAAAAGAAAAACTTAATTTGCATACATATACACCTTACATTCAAAATCCTTTACCTAAACTTATATGTAATCAACGTGAATATTATTTTTCTTCATTAGAATCTTGATGCGTGCCATCATTTTCATTATTAGCTTTGTCATGATTTTTAAAATTTGACGGCGCATTGTCTTTTCGTGCTTTTTCATCCATAAATACTTTTCTATTCTTAATCAAGTAGCTTGTTCCAGAATAGATTGTCAGTACTGTAGCCACCACAAACAAAATCATAAGGATGAATCTTACCGCTGCAAGTGCTGTTTCGTTCATTTGAGTGATAGGAATTATGTCATCGATCACAAAAGCAAAAGCCATATAGCCAATAACCGCTATGTCTTGTACGGTCGCTTTAATTTTTCCACTATTTTCAGCAGCCAAAACCTTGCCTTTGGTTGCGGCAACTTGACGAAGTGCAGAGATGATAAATTCTCTCGCAAGCATAATAATCACACATATTATACCAAGCCATGAAGGATAAACAACCGGCGCGCTTCCAGTCAGTGGACCGCTGATTATAAGAATCATACCTGTCATGATCAATACTTTATCTGCAATCGCATCAAAAAACTTTCCAAGGTCAGTCACCAAATTATATTTTCTGGCAATATGTCCATCAAGCGAATCCGTCAATGCTGCAATGATAAAAACGATTGTTGCTACAAGTTTTCCATAAGGAATAAAATCTGCCAAATAAAAGAAAATTATTATCGGCATAAGTAACAGTCTTACTAAAGTAATCTTATTTGGTGTATTCATAATATCTCTCCTTTAAAATATTCACCGTCAAAATCGATGATTTTAATCTTCACAAAATCCCCTATTTTGACACTTACATTATCCACAATTTTGATCCCAAAGTCAACTGTTGGAGAAAGATTTTCGCAATGGCACAAAAATTTTCCACTATCCTGATCAAAACTGTCGACAAGAACCTCTTCTTCTCTTCCAATTCTTAATGATGCCGACCAAGTCGAAATATCATTTTGAATTTTTGTGATTTTTTTTAGCCTAAAGTTTTTTATGTATCGATTTATCTGTTTCTTTAAATAATAGCTTGCAGTATTTTCTTCTCTATAATAAGGGAAAAACCCTGCGTAATCAAATTTGACTTCCTTTATAAAATCAAGCAATTTTTTGAAATCTCTTCGAGTTTCACCTGGATAGCCCACAATAAATGTTGTCCTAAGTGCAATTTGAGGATAGTTTGATCTGATATTTGCGATCAACTTGCGGGTCTCACCCTCGCCCATCCGTCTTCGCATACTCTTTAAAATTGTATCATCGATATGTTGAAGAGGAAGATCTAAATATTTGCACATCTTAGGGTTGTTTGCAATATATGAAAGCAGTTTATCGTCAACTTTTTCTGGATATGCATAGTGAAGTCTTATCCATTTTAATTCCTTTATTTTACTCAGCTTATCGCAAAGCTTTATCAGGCAGTTTTCTCCGTACAAATCCTCTCCATATCGCGTGGTGTCTTGTGCAACCAATATAATTTCCTTGATGCCACGTTTGACAAGACTTTTAGCCTCATCAACAAGTTCGTCCATAGGCTCACTGCGATATCTTCCTCGTATTCTTGGAATTGTGCAATAAGAGCAGACATTATCACATCCATCCGCGATTTTTAAATAGGCATAAGTCGGCACAGTCGTCAATATCCGCATATCAGACTTTGACGGTTTTGACACCTCTACACCATAAAGCTGTTCAATTATCTGACAAATGTTGTCGTTCTCTCGAAGTTGCATAAGCTTGTCTATTTGCGGAAAATTTTCTTGAAGGGTACTCAAACTACGCTCTGGAAAGCAACCTGAAACAATAACTTTTTCAACATTCCCGTTCTTTTTTAACTTTTCTGCATACAGTATATTGTAAATCGCTTCCATAACGGCAGGTTGAATAAAAGCACAAGTATTGACAATCAAAATATCGCAGTTTTCCACCTCGCTGGTGATAGTAAAGCCATAATCGCTAAGCCTGCCAAGCATTTTTTCAAGGTCAACTCTGTTTTTATCACAACCAAGACTTATGGCAGAAACTAGTTTTTTCTTTAGTTCTTCTTTAGTCATAAATATCTCCAAAAATTCCATAAAATTCTTCAATGGTAATATAGACTGATCGTTGTTTTGAACCTTCTGCGCTTGAAATATACCCTCGCTCCTCCATCTGATCGACGATTCGTGCCGCTCTTGGATATCCAATTGAAAGTTTCCTTTGAACCATGGTTGTCGACGCAACTCCATTATCTATACATATCGTTAATGCTTGTGGAAGAAGTGGATCTACTCCATTGTTTTCACCGCTATTGCCGTTATTTGCCTTGTTTGGGTTATTTATGGCGTTGTTTGCCTCCTCATCGAAAATCTCCTCGTTGTTGGCAGTGATGAATGATACGATATCTTTCGTCTCTGGAGTGTCAATAAAGCAACCTTGAAGTCGTTGTGGCTCAGAATCGGCAGGTTTATAAAGCATATCACCATTCCCTAAAAGTTTTTCAGCGCCAGTCGCACCCATAATTACCTCGCTGTCCACTCTGCTTGCAACTTTAAAAGCAATTCTGGCAGGAAGATTGGCCTTTAATGTCCCTGTTACGACATCAGTTGAAGGCCTTTGTGTGGCAAGAATTAAGTGAATACCAGCAGCTCTTGCCTTTCCAGCAAGACGACGGATTTTGTCCTCGATTTCATTTTTTGCAACAGCCATAAAATCGGCAAACTCATCAAAGATCACCACAATATATGGCATTTTTTTAACCTTATATTGCACAACTTTATCAAGTTTGTTGTATTCGATTATATTTCTCACGCGTTCTTCAGAAATCAGCTTAAACCTTCTTTCCATTTCATCTACTGCCCACTGCAAGGCATTTACAGCCTTGGTTGGATCTGTTATCACCCTTGGAACAACAAGATGAGGAAGACCTTCATACATTGAAAGTTCCACTTGTTTTGGGTCGATTAGAATGAATTTAACTTCATCTGGAGATGCTTTGTATAATATTGAAGTAATGATGGTATTTAGGCATACACTCTTACCAGAACCTGTCGTTCCCGCAACGAGAAGATGTGGCATTTTTTGCAGATTACAAACACGCACTGTGCCAGTAATATCCTTACCAAGCGCAAAAGTCAGTGGAGAAGGGCTAAGCGAAAATTCTTTTGATTGAAGCACGTCTCTAATGCTGACCGTTGCGACTTTGTTGTTTGGTACTTCAATTCCCACAATACTTCGACCCGGAATTGGCGCTTCAATTCGAATTTGCCCTTTTGCCGATAGAGCATAGGCTATATCTGCATCAAGAGAAAGTATTCTTTTGACAGAGATACCCTCCGGCATTTCTATTTCGTATCTTGTGACAGTCGGTCCAATAACCACATTCTGCACTTTGGCTGGAACACCAAAATTCTCGAGCGCATTTTCAAGCGCCACCCTTTTCATTGGAACTTCATCATTGAAAAGCGAAAGGTCATCAGACTTCGTGGTTATAAGATCAATTGGAGGTTTGGTATACTTATATGGCTTAATCGGCTGAGCGGGTTTATCATCATCAAGCTCCACAAATCGCTTTCTTTTTGCAATCTCATCATTTGGTCTAAACCTGTTTTCTGGTCGCTCCTCTTTTTGCAAAGCTCTATCATTGTTGTGCAAATCAAAATCCCTCGCTCTACCAAGTCGATTTCGCTCTCCTCCGCTCTGCACCAGCTCATCATCATGTTGGGTCATTAAGCCCCTATCACGATCCATAGCCGGCAAAGGCTTCTCGGTAATCTCTTCCTCTTTTGCCTCTTCAAATGTAAAATCAGTGTCTTCCTCTTCTATTTGATCTTCTACTGTTTGATCAGTATGAGCCGAATCAAAATCAAAATACTCATCTTCCTCTGTTTGTCGTTCAATCTTTTCTTGCATGACAACTTGGCGGATGATGTCTTCCGCCTCATTGGTGATTTCCTCTGGCTTGACCGATGTTAAATTACTTGGTAATGTGGCTTGTTCTTGCTCTGGAAAATCATAAACCTCTTCTTGCACATTGACTGACTGATTAAGCGATTCTGAATGTTTTAATTCATCCATATTTCTGTTGATCTCGCTCTGGCTGACATTCATCAGCGTCTGTGATTGTACCGTTTGTCTTGGGCTTGGTTTCGGTCTTGACT
>CALWTP010000015.1 GCA_944384495.1 uncultured Clostridia bacterium | reverse complement strand
TTCTTCTTTTTTTTTTTCACAAGCATTTTTTGAAGTTTCTCAAGCTTGACAACCCTTACATCCTCGCCCTTAGATTGTCTAAGGATATTGAGACATATTCCTATTCCTGCCATGAAAACCATGACGGAAGTACCGCCACTTGAAATGAATGGAAGAGGAAGCCCTGTTGGCGGAATGGAGCCTGTCACAACGGCGATATTCAAAAGTGTTTGCACGGCGATGATAAAAGCAACTCCGCTTGCAAGCATACAACCAAATCTATCCTTCGCGCCCAGTGCAATTTTTATAAGCTTTACAATAAGCACAAAAAAAACGCACATCAGGGCTACAACTCCCACAAATCCTATTTCTTCACCAATGATTGATAAGATAAAATCTGATTCGGCAAATGGCAGGAAAAGATATTTTTGTCTTGAATTGAAAATACCAACACCAAACCAGCCTCCGTCTCCCAAAGAATATAGTGATTGAATAAGCTGGAAGCCCTCGCCTTGAGGGGAAGCCCATGGATCGATGAAAGCGAATAATCTTTTCAGCCGATAAGGCTCAATAGCGATAAGCAAAGGCACCATCGCAGCGGCCGGGATTGAAAACATGATGGTGTGTTTTTTGGTAATACCGCCAATAATAAGCATGAATAAAGTCACAAATGCGATGCACATCGTCACGCTCATAGAGGGCTCCAAAATGATTAACACGCAAAAAATTCCAGCAACTGCCAGACTTGGCAACAGTCCTTTAAGTGTTTTGACCTTATCATAATTGTCCGACATATGTGCAGATATGAAAATAACCAGCGCAAACTTGGCAATCTCGGACGGCTGAATAGAAAAGCCCAAAATGGAGACCCAGCGCTTGGCGCCATAGCTTTCCATTCCAAGACCGGGCACAAAAACAAGGCATAGTAAGATGATTGTAATGCCAACAATCAAATATTTATACTTTTTCAGCAGGTGATAGTCAAAAAACATAAAGAAGAAAAGTGCACATATGCCCATAACCACACCTATCAGCTGTTTTATCAAGAAGAAGTATTTGTTGCCATAATGATAATTCGCGCTATAAAAGCTGGCGCTATACACCATAAGACAGCCGAAGGCGACGAGTGCCAACACAAGACAGATAATCACAATTATATCATTGCGACATTTCGATTTTTTCGTAAACACCAAAAATAATCTCCTTAAAAATTTCTCCTCGAACACTATAAGATGCAAACTCGTCAAAGCTTGCGCATGAGGGAGAGAGCAAAATCTTTTGACCCTTTGATGCATGGTCTTTGACAAATTGGGTTGCAGTTTTCATCGTTTCAAACACCTTGCACGGGTAGTTATACTTTTCTGCACACTTTGCTATTTCTTCGCCTGCCTGACCAAAGCAGATGACCTCTTCAAAGTTGAAGCCCTTATTAAATATCTCATCAAATTGACTGCCTTTATTTAGCCCTCCAAGCATCAATACCAAGTTGTTGTCGCCAAGCGAGTTTATTGCCGAAATGGTTGCTGAAACATTTGTTGCTTTTGAATCGTCAAATACATCGGCACCATTAGTTTGACCGAGATACTCAAGCCTATGGTGTGGTGCAATATAGGAAACAATACCTTCCTTTATTATTGACGGCTTAAGCTTATATTTGCTTGCGATGGCGACCGAGGCAAGGACATTTTCAAGATTTTTTTCTCCAAACAGAGGGATATCGTTTAGGGATATAATTTTTGTTTTGTTGCAAAAAATGGCATTATTTTTAACAAATACACCTTTTTTAAGTATTTTTTTTGAAAAAAACAAAGTTTTTTTATCTTGTGACACTGTTCTTACAAATTCATCATCAAAATTTAACACAATCTTTTGCTTGCGTTTTTTAGAAAAAATTTTCAATTTTATTCTTTTGTATTCTTCATATCCACCATGCCTATCCAAATGATCAGGCGCCAGATTCAATAGGCAGGCAAGTTCGGCTTTAAAATACTTGGACAGTTCAAGCTGAAAATTGCTTACCTCGCAAACAGCTATTGAATTTTTTGTCGAATGAAGAGCCACACTGCTCAAGGGCAGGCCAATATTTCCACAAACAAAAGTCTCTTTTCCTGCTTTTTTGAAGATATTTCCGGTCAGCGTGGTCACTGTTGTTTTGCCATTGGTTCCTGTAATGCCAATGATTTGACCTTTGAAGAAAAGATATCCGATATCAAGTTCGCTCACCACCAAAGTGCCTTTTGCCACGAAAAACGAAATAATAGCATTGCCAAGCACTTTGACACCTGGGCTTACAACAACGAGATCATATTTCTTGCTCGTTGGCTCCTTTTCAAAATTGAAGTAATGCACATACCTCTTTTCATCATCATAAATGCTTACCACCGCGCCATGCGAGTGTAAGAGTTTGCAAACTGCTTGACCGCTCACTCCCATGCCATAGACTAAAATATGCTTTCCTTTAACCCTCATATAACTCCTGTGACAGCCATATATCCCATCAAACATGCACTGCAAAAAAGTAATGTCACTAATATATATACTGTCACAATTCTGTTTTCATGCACACCACTTTGCTCAAAGTGATGATGCAGTGGTGCCATCTTAAAAATCCGTTTGTGTGTTTTTTTGTAGTATCCCACTTGCAATATATCAGATAGCGCTGTCAGAACATATAAAATTCCCATGATCGGCAAAATTAGTTCCAGCCCGCTAAAAACCGCGAGAGAGGCAATGATCCCGCCTAGTGCCAGCGATCCCGTGTCTCCCATAAAAATTTTGGCCGGAAAACCGTTGAAAACCAAAAACCCTAGTAAAGCGCCAAATATAGCAAAGCTTATTATAGCATAATTATATTGACCGAGTAAAGCCACAATCGCGCCAAAGAAAAGCAGATATGTCGCGCTCACTCCGCTTGCCAGACCGTCGAGCCCGTCAAGTAGGTTTACCGAATTTGTCACCGCAACAAAGAATACCACAATGAAAGGAATAATAAAAATTTTCAAATCTAAATTAAGTCCAAAGAAATCAAGATTGCTTCCAATTTTAAAATATACAAAGAGTGCGATTATTAAAGATATGGCAACTTGTCCAATTATCTTTTGATAGGGTTTTAGGCCTTCATTTTTATGAAATTTGATCTTTATAAAATCATCCAAAAATCCAAGCAGTCCAAAGCCCACCATCGTCAATAGTATCAAAACTGGAAAGTAATATTCTCCGCGCACAAAAATCAGACTTGCGATAAGCGATGAAATGATAAAAATAAATCCTCCCATGGTCGGTGTGCCACTTTTTGAGGCATGCTTGTCCACATAATGCAAAATGGTTTGTGAGAGATGAAATTTTTTGCATAGCCTCAGAATGGGTATGCCCAGTATTACGCTCAACAAAAGCCCCGATAGGGCAACCAAAAAATAATTTAGCATAGTTTCTCCTTTAGACTTGTCCTATAATTATGATATTAAAAAATAATTTATATATTCTTTGCTTATATAAAATTTCAATATTATCAAAAAAAATAATAATTAATACTTAATAAAAAACCAAAAAAATTAATCTATTTTTTATTATTAAAAAAATACAGGTTTTTTTGCGAATATTTTGTCGAATTTTTTAAATTATTTTTTATACCCACCATTTATAAACATTTTAAATAAATTCTTTTGTTGTTTTTTTTCGCAAATTCTGCCAAAAATAAGGCTAAATTATTTTTTTTAGTAATTAATATTTTTAAATATATTTTTCGAAAAAATTATCTAAATTTTTATGATTTTTTGTTATTTTTTTAATATTTTAATTTTTATATTTTCTTAAAAAGTCATCAACAATTTCAAAGTCACTAAAGGGATATTTCTTGCCTTTTATTTCTTGATAATTTTCTGCTCCCTTGCCAGCTATCACAATAGTATGGCCATGATTAAAATTGGACAAGGCATATTCTATTGCTTTCGCGCGATCTTCAATCACCAAACATTTCCCATCAATTCCGCTGACAATTTCATCAATGATATCGCCCGGCTTTTCAAAGCGCGGATTGTCACTGGTCACTATTACATGATCTGCAAGAGAACTTGCAATCTTGCCCATTAGAGGTCTTTTTTGGCTGTCCCGATTTCCTCCACAGCCAAACACAACCACAAGCTTGCCTTGCCCAGCCAGCTGTTTTGCGCTTTGCAATATATTTTTAAGCCCATCCGGCGTATGAGCATAATCAATAATGGCAGAACAATTATTTGGAAGTGGTATTATATTAAATCTTCCTTCAACCGGCAAAATCAATTTGAATGCTCGAAGAATCTCTTTTGTTTTAAGCCCGATCGTTTTGCAAATAGCATAGCAGGCTAAAGAATTTTTGACATTAAAAAAACCCGCCAAATTTGTGCTTGCATGGACAGTTTTGTTGCGATAAACAATATCAAATTCGCTTCCTGTTGTGTTCATCTCAACGTTCTTACAATATAAATCTTCCTTGCTGGACAGCCCATAACTTAGCGTTGGCACTTTGCAAACGGATAACAGATATTCACAAAAGCTATCATCACCACAGACAACCGCACTTTTCGTTGCTCCATTTTTGAAAAGCAGGTATTTCGCTTGAGCGTAATTCTCCATATTTTCAAAAAAATCAAGATGATCCTCGGTGATATTTGTCAAGAGTGCAACCTCAAATCTAATTCCAGCGAGCTTATTAAAGTAAAGTGCGTGTGCAGAGGCTTCCATGACCACATACTTAATTCCTTCATCTTGTATCTTTTGAAACAGACTATAAAGACGGTAGGGGTCTGGAGTGGTAAGTCCTGTTTCTACTATTTTATCATTAATCTTTGCTCCCAGCGTACCAATGACCGCTGTCTGTCTGCCACAAAGATTTAACACTTGCCCACATAAATTTGCAACCGTTGTTTTACCGTTGGTGCCAGTAATTGCTATTATTTTTAATTTGTCGCAAGCTCTTTGAAAGAAATTTTTACATATAAGAGCATAGCATTTGCGTGCATTTTTGACTTTTATTATGTTTTCGCCTTGAAGCTTGTCACTGACGACAAGGCGGGCACCATTTTCGAGTGCTTTTTTAATATAGTCATTGCCATCAAAATTTGTCCCTTGCAGAGCTATAAAGATATCGCCTTTTTGGACCTTTCTGCTGTCTGTTGCAATGTCGACAATATCTATACTCTTATCATATTGACTTTCAACCTCGACATCTTGCAATAATTTTTCAAGTAGCATATATTTCTCCATTTTAATGTTTATATTTCAGATGATCTTCAAGCTCAATAAACTTTTTTATTGCATCACTATTAAATTTATAAACTATTTCACTTTTAGATCGATTTTTTTCAATACCTTGTTGGATTAATGTGGACAACAAATCATCTAAAGAGGTTTGAAACATATTACACGATAGCGACCCAGGGATACTGTTTAATTCATTAACATAGAGCTTGTTCTGCTTATGATTATAGAGAAAATCAATTCGTACAATCCCATCACAAGACAAAGCCCTATATGCTTTTATACATTGCCTCTTAATTCGCTCTTCCAAATTTTTTGCAATTTCTTTTGGATATGTTTGTTGATTTAATATATATTTATCATCAAAGGTATACATTGCTTTTTTGTTTACCTCTATAACCTGGCTTGTCAATAATTTTTCTCCTATTTTTATAACCGCACATGCAAATTCTCTTGCATCTGGAACAAATTTTTCAATGATAACTTTGTTATCATATAAAAATGCCTCATCAACAACTTCTTCAATCTTTGCCTCGTTTTCGCATATGTTCACCCCTACACTACTGCCTAAAGATGCCGGTTTTACAATGCAGGGGAATTTAAGATAAGTCTTGACCTTGTGTAAAAGCATTAGTTTGTTGTGCTTATATTGCCATTTGTCAAAACAAACATATGCAGGAGTGTTGATCTTGGCATCTTTCAATATGATTTTCGTCATGACCTTATCCATTGTCACAGCGCTCGAGCAAACATCGCTGGAAGTATATGAAATTTGTGCAAGCTCAAGCATGCCTTGCATTGACCCATCTTCACAACCATGTCCATGTCCACATAATAGGGCACAATCAATCTTAATTTTTCGCTTAATCTTGTTTTTGGAAAATATCATAAGTTTTTGCGTACCCATTTCCAATGAAACAAAATTGCACTTTTTTAAATTAAAATTCAAAAAAGTATGGCTATTTTTCAATTTATTGCCTGTGACAAATCTTCCATCTGGTAAGACATAGACTGGAATGACATTGAAATTCTTTAATCCTTTTATCACTTGCATGGCGGTTATAATTGAAATATCATGTTCAACACTTTTCCCGCCAAATATCAAAGCTATATTTAACATCTTTCCTCCTTATTTATAGTTGTCAGGCAAATCATTTTCAAATAGAACAACACAATCCTTCATCATAAGCCTTTCAAGAATTTCTTGTTGTTTGGCTCTGTTTGAAGCAAAAAAGATCTTATCACGAGGGAAATTATGTGCGATTGCACCAGAGAGCAAATAATTTTTATTTTCATCGTTCATTATAATGATATAATCTGCCACATCTGCAATTAGGCCACCAATGGTAAAATTGACTTTGCTTTGAGCACTGCCAAGTTCAATAATACCCGGCGTTACAACAATTTTTAACCCTTTGAATTTTCCCAAAACCTCCAATGCCTGTGAAAACCCTATTTCATTGCTATTATACGAATCGTCAAGAATGGTACAATAATTATTTCTTATAATCTCCAGCCTATGTTTTGGCGGTGCTAAGCTCTTAACAGCACTGGCAATATCTTCAAGCGATATGTTTAAAAGATAACCTAGTGCGCCAGCAGTCACTATATTGTCAATATTAAATTTTCCTAGAAGCTTGGTTTGAATTCTTTTACAGTGTCCATCTATAACCATGTCAAAACTGGCGCCGTTGATACCATAATCTATATTTTTTGCATAAGCAAACGCATCGCTTGAGCAGGTTAAGTATTTGTTCCCGACAAATCTATCAAAGAGTTTCTTGCTGGAGGGACTATCTCCATTAAAAACCATAATTCCATTTTCAGCAAGATTCATCGGCAATTCATTTTTGGTTTCCTCAATCGTCTTTAGATTTTTGAAAGTTTCCAAATGCATGGGGCCAATAGAAGTAATAATGCCATATTGGGGGCGAACAAATTTAGCCAAATTCTCAATATCTCCCTTATGCCTTGCGCCCATCTCGGCTATAAATACGTCATGATCGTCTAAATCATATACAATAGTCTTGGTTATACCCATAAGAGTATTGTAGTTTTTTGGGGTGGAGCACACCTTATACTGTTTTTCTAAAATTGCAGTGAGAATATTTTTTGTTGAAGTTTTTCCAAAGCTACCGGTTATGCCAATTTTAATTATGTCAATCTTGGCAAGCTTGCGTCTGGCTATTTCAACATAGAACTTTTGTATTAAAATTTCTATAGGCAACAAAAGATAGTGACAAAGCGAAATTAAAATGCTGATAAATAGATAGATTAGCACACAATCTAATGCTCTTAGTAATGGGTTTGCAACAAAAAACATTATCAGACTAAACAATGCTGAGGAAATTATAAAGAGTAAGATATAAAATCTTATCATTCTTCTGGTAAAGACAAGCTTGTTTTTCTTTCCAAAAGCCAATTTAAACTCAATGGCATGAGATAAAAATTTTTTTATATTATAACCGTCAAGCTGATATGTTTTGACAAAGTAATAACTCAGCAAAACAAACAAAACCTCACAAATACATATGCAAAAATATATCATAACTCTTTCTCCCAAAACTGCTCAGCTTCCATGTAGAATTCCAAAGGCCGATCTAAAAATGTAAAATGCCCAGCTTTTTTCAATATAACAAGTTTGGATGCTTTAATATATTTATTCAATTTTTTTGCCATATAAAGCGGTGTTTGATTATCATTTTCTCCCCATATGATCAAAGTTTTGGTTTTTATCTTTTTGCAATAGTCATCAAGGTGCTCCTGTACAATGCTGGAGAACACTTTTCGCATATCAGGGGAGAGTGCCAAATAATCACTTGAGCCCATATTTGATGTGTCACGACCTAATTTTTTGAGCAATTTATATTTATATATTCTATAATGATAGCTTGGGCCGTGACGGGGTTTAATTCCTGCACATCCAGTTAATATGCATGATTGAACAAATGAGCATCTGACAGCCATCAGAATAAGGGCAACTCTTCCACCAAATGAGTGAGCGAGAATATGGCATTTATCTATGCACAAATCATCACATAAACTCATCACCATATTTGCATATGTGTATATATTCCAATTTTTAATATTGGGTTCACTCTTGCCAAACGGCGGGAAATCTATCACCAAAAAACTTCGATCACGAAATGTATCTATGAGCGATGAAAAAATACTGCCATCACACCCCCACCCGTGCAAAAGCAAAATAGGCTGACGCGACCTGCCATGGTAAAATTTATAATATATTTTGCTACCATTATAGTTGTAAACCATATAATTTTGTATGATGAATTTGAATGCTTGTTGCAAACTAATTGATTTGTTTTTTTTATTGTTTGTTATGACATTAGATTACTTTTGATAAAAAATAACAATATTTTTGAAAAAGCAATAGAATTTTTAATAAAAATTGACACTTTTTTCAAAAAAAGTCTTAAATTTATTTTGTATTTTGTAAAAAAGAATGTAGAATATAGATAAGTCCAATAAGACTAATTTAAACAAAAAGGAAGGTAAAAAAACGTGAAAATCACCGATGTGCGTATCAGACTGAAAGATGAAACAAAATTAAAAGGAGTCGCTTCAATTACAATTGACGAATGTTTCGTTGTGCATGATATCAAAGTTATTGATGGAAAAGATGGACTTTTTATTTCAATGCCAAGCAAGAAAACTGCTGATGGAGAGCATAAAGACATCGCTCATCCAATCAATACAGAGACAAGAGAGGAAATCAAATCTGCCGTTCTTTCTGCATATGAAAAAGCACTTGCTCAGAAAAACGAAACTCCTGCACAATAATAAATAAACTCGCAACATAAATAATCAAAGGATCAATGCATGTCTTTGTCGTCTAAACTGAAACATGTCTTTGATTAGTAGGAAAATAAAAGGGTTTTGCACAAGCAAAGCCCTTTTTGTTGTAATAAAAATTAATATTCACATTAATCTTCAACATATTCTTATACAACGATTTTTTGCACTAAAAAACCTCCTATGATAACTTGGCCATGTCGTCCAAATATTATCAATGGAGGTTTTTTAAAATAATATAAAGCCGTTAAGGTCAACTTACAAACATAAAAGTTGGAGATATAAACATCTCAATTATCCAAGATTGTCTCCCCCTCTTGAATCACCCGCAAAGCCCTTTTATTGTAACTATAGGTGATCACACAACACAAGCGTTTATTTTAAAATCTATGCAACAAAAAAGACGCAGAATGCGTCCTTTTGGTGGCCTACCCGGGATGCGTTACGAGCGCTTGCTCCGGGAGAGCATTGAGCGAGTGGCTAAATTTTGCCATAGTGCAAAAATAATATCATGTTTTCCAAGCAAAATTTTGACCGGGACGGTCCCGGGTTTATGCCGGATGGCATCCGTCCGCGAGACTTCGCGGACTGAATCCCGGGGCAACAAAAAAGACGCAGAATGCGTCCTTTTGGTGGCCTACCCGGGATTCGAACCCGGGACCCCTTGATTAAAAGGCTATTTGGCGATTGATATTCGCCCTGAAAATAAAGGAGATTAGAGTTTTTGACCCCAAAACT
>CALWTP010000014.1 GCA_944384495.1 uncultured Clostridia bacterium | reverse complement strand
CAAATATTAAACATCTTAAAATTATGGATTTTAGGCAGTAAAATAATAAAACAAGAAAGTATGAAATAAAAGAGATAACTCATTTTAAGTTGTAAAAGACTAATAGTTTATCAAAATCTTCTTCTGGATTAATTTGAAAATTTAGTTCCTTATCTAAAAAAGGGTGAAAGAAGGACATGCTGTAGCAAATCAATGCGGTATGATCAATAATTTCGGATGACTTGCCATATAATGAATCGCCAACCAAAGAATGATTTATAGACGACATGTGAAGTCTAATTTGATGAGTTCTTCCATGGATAAGGCTTAGCTCGACAAGAGAAGCGCGATCATTAAATTTAATTGGATCAACTTGAGTAATGGCTGGTTTTCCTTTGGGGTTGATTACTCTTCGTATTTCGTTAAATCCCTGATTTGTAATGGTGAGGATAGGGGAATCTATGGTAATTTTCTTGTCTACTTTGCCCTCACATACAGCTAAATATTTTTTATAGATAAATCCGATTTCTTTTTGTGCAATCAGATCTTTTGCTATTAAGACAAGACCAGATGTATCTTTATCCAATCTGTTAATCATTCTAAGTGTGAAATTTTGATCTTTTTTATCCATATAATTGCAAACAGCTCCCGCAAGATTGTGATCATAATGTGATCTAGTTGGTGAAGATGATAAATTGGAAGGCTTGTTGATTAGTAGGTAGTATTCATCTTCAAATACTATATTTAGCGGTAGTATGCAATGCATAATAGTGGTTTTTTGATTTGGGTTTGATGTGATTGATAAAAAATCTCCACGGTTAAGTACAGAATTCGTCGTGGCTGGGTTGTTGTTTATTTTTATATAACCCATTTTTTTTCTAAGATTTGTGATAAAATGTTCTGAAAATTGTTTTTCTTTCAAGAAAAGATAAACAGAGTTATAATTTTTTTTCGCTTTAAAAGTATAATAATCCATAGTTAAATTATAGCGAGATTTTACTCAAATTTCAATTGATTTTAAACACAAATTTTCATCTTATGGATGAAAATTTTTGATTTTAATTGACATTTTTTTTCATAATAAGTATAATTGGATAGATAAAAGCGATTATGGAAGAGTAGTATGCTTGTTGATATTTCTCAGAGAGTCTGTTCTAGGCTGAAAAACAGATAAATTAGATAAGCTGAATTCACTTCTTAGCTGCAATTATGAAACTATATAAATCGAATAATTATTTAGGAGTAGTTTTTGTCGTGAATCTGCGTTAATGATAAAATAAGGATCGATGATAAAATCGATTAAAGTTAGGTGGTACCACGAAATCCTCTTTCGTCCTAATGGAAAGAGGATTTTTTTAGTGATTTGATAGATGAAAGTTATAATATTTGCAGGCTTTGTTTTTCAGTCTAAAAAGACTAATTCGAATCACAAAATAAAAAAGAATTTATTTGGGAGGAAAGATGATAATAGACGAACTTGAAAAAATCAAAGAAAATATTTTAAAAGAGTTGGCAGACGTAAAAGATATTAAGTCCATTAATGAAATCAAGGTAAGAGTTTTCGGGAAAAATGGCGTCATAACTAATTTATCTAAAGGTATGAGAGATATCAGTCCTGAAGAAAGACCCAAGATAGGTGCTTTAATTAATGAGGCGCGTGTCCTTTTGACGGATGCAATTGAAAAAAAAGAAAAGGTTTTAGAGGATGAAGTTCTTGCACTTAAACTGGCCACAGAAAAAGTTGATATAACTCAACCGGGCAAGGATGTAAAACTTGGTGCATTGCATCCCATTAATGATGTTATCGATAAGTTGACAGATATATGTGTTAATATGGGGTTTTCGGTTGTAGAGGGACCGGAAATTGAATATGACTATTACAATTTTGAGGCGATGAATATTCCTAAAAATCATCCTTCAAGAGATATGCAAGACACTTTTTTTATTACGGAAGATATTTTGCTCCGTTCACAAACTTCAGCTGTACAGGCAAGAGAGATGGAGTCGAGAAAACCGCCATTTAAAATTGTATGTCCAGGGAAAACTTATCGAAACGATAGTGATGCGACCCATAGCCCTATCTTTAATCAGATGGAAGGTCTTGTGGTAGATGAGAATGTTTCAATGGCCGATTTAAAATCTATGCTTACTATACTTATGAAAAGACTGTTTGGCGAAGATACAGCAATAAGGTTTAGGCCATCCTTCTTCCCGTTTACAGAACCAAGCATAGAAGTCGACGTTTCATGTCCGAACTGCCACGGCAAAGGTTGCTCAACCTGTAAGGGCTCTGGTATGCTTGAGCTTTTGGGTGCGGGTATTGTCAATCCAAAAGTGCTAGAGATGTCGGGGATAGACAGTAAAAAATATAAAGGCTTTGCGTTTGGTTTTGGTTTAGACAGAACTGCAATGATACTGGATGGCATAAGCGATATTAGAAACTTATATAAAAATGATATAAGATTTTTGGATCAATTTAAATAGAAGAAAATAGGAGAGTCGAATATGAAAGTAACGTATAATTGGATAAAAGAATTTCTGCCTATAACAGCTACCCCTGAGGATGTCGCAAAGAAATTGACTAATGCTGGGATGGAAGTTGAGGAAATAGTTTACCAAAATCAACATTTACACGATGTGGTCGTGGGGAAAATTTTAAAGATCGAAAAACATCCACAGGCTGATAAGCTGGTGGTCTGCCAGGTCGATATCGGTGAAAAAATTGTACAAATTTTAACTGCGGCAACAAACGTTTTTGAAGGAGCAATAGTTCCTGTAAGTCTGCCTGGTGCGGACCTTGTAAACGGTGTCAAGATTCAGCCAACCAAGATGAGAGGTGTGGAATCTTATGGAATGTTTTGCTCTGGATGTGAGCTTGGTATAGATGAAAATTATTATGAGGGTGCAGGGGTTGATGGCATTCTCATTTTGCCAAATGATATGAAAGTGGGTATGCCAATTGACAAAGCTTTAATGCTAGATGATGTGGTATTCGATGTAAACATCACACCAAATAGAGCGGATTGTATGAGTGTTGTTGGTATTGCACGCGAGGTTTCGGCAATTTATGGTATCGAAATGAAAAAGATTAATTTAAATTATACTATAGACGTTTATGATAAAGATACTGTTCGTGATTATGTGAACGTGGAGGTTGATACTGAAAATTGTCTGCGATATATGATGGCAGTGATCAAAGACCTAAAAATTGAAAGGTCTCCTATTTGGATGAGGGCTAGATTAAATGCTGTTGGAATCAAGCCTATTAATACAATGGTCGATATCACCAATTATGTGCTGATTGAAATGGGACAACCTCTCCACGCATTCGATCAACAACTTATTGAGGGCAAGAAAATAATTGTCAGACAAGCCAAACAAGGAGAAAGCATAGAGGCATTAAATCATAATTCTTATCAGCTTGACCCAAATACCATGGTTATTGCAAATGAGCAATACCCAATGGTTATAGCGGGAGTCATTGGCGGAACAAATTCTTGTATTAGTGATACTACAAAAATTTGTGCACTTGAAAGTGCTGTGTTTGACTTAAAATCTATACGTGTTACCAGCAGAAAAATTGGTGTTCGAACCGACTCTTCTGCACGATACGAAAAGGGCGTAAATGTTGCCAATGCCACTCTTGGCTTAAATCGCGCATTGCACCTTGTTTCAAAAATAGGATGCGGAAAAATCGTAAGGGGATTGATTGATAATTGTAAGGTCCAAAATGACTATAGAGATATCACTGTATCTTTAAGTCTTATTAATGACATTTTAGGTGTAAAGATTCCAGATAATGATGCTATACGCATTTTACAAAATTTATCAATCGAGGTGAAACGTTTAGGGGATAAGTTGTACTTAAAAATTCCTCCTTATAGGGAAGATTTGGAAAACGATTATGATATAGCTGAAGAAATTATTCGAATATATGGCTATGATGTATATGACAATATAAATCATAATTTATTTGAAAATTCCAAAGTGACTGAGGGTCAACATCATCCAAGACTTTTGCTAGAAAGAAAATTTAGAAATGCATTGATCGAAAGGGGTTTTTATGAAAATATTTCTTATTCTCTGGTAAATCCTTCCAGTGTAGACAAGCTTATGCTCAAAGATATCAGAGCAAATGTTATCAAAATAGCAAACCCTATCACAGAGGATATTTCCTGTATGAGAACTTCGCTTGCTCACTCTTTACTTACCAATATTGCTTATAACGAAAGTGTTGGCAATAAAGAGCTTGCAATTTTTGAATGTGGAAGAATTTATTTGACTGAAGAGCTTCCTTTAATCAAATTGCCGTACGAAAAGGACATGATTGCACTTGCGGTAAACAAAGAGAATTTTGACTTTTTCAATATGAAAGGAATCATTGAAAACTTGCTAAGTAAAACGTCTGTAAAATATCAACTGGTTAGGTCAAAAGAGCCTTATCTTCATCCAGGAATCAGTGCAGACATTATCTGTGATGATCGTGTAATCGGCAGTTTTGGTAAACTTCATCCGCTTGTTGCAAAGAATTATGATTTGCCGACAACGATATATTATGGCGAAATAGACACCGCAATGTTGTTGAAATACAGCACAAAAAAATATAATGCAACTGCCATATCTAAATATCCTATCGTAGAGCGCGATTTGGCCGTTGTTGTCGATGAAGATGTTTTAGCGGGAGATTTGCTCAATTCGATTAAATCCTCTTGCGGGGCTTTGTTCTATGATGTTAATCTCTTTGATATTTATAGAAACGAAAATATAGGCAAAAACAAAAAAAGTATGACATTTAAAATTAAACTTTCAAGTTTAAATAAAACCCTAACTGATGAAGAGGTCAACAAGGTCATTCAAAAAGTATTAAAAACATTAAATTATAAATATGAGGCGGTTTTAAGGTGATATATTTAGATAATGCTGCGACCACTAAGATGTTTGAAAGTGCACTACAAGTGTATAAGGATTATGCTTGTGATAAATTTTTTAATCCGTCTGCTGGTTATGAAGTCGCTCGAAATGTGGCAAAGGATATGGAAGGGGTGCGAGCACAAATCAAGGCTATCATTTCTGCTAAGAATGGAACAATAATTTTTACTGGCGGTGCAACCGAAAGCAACAATCTCGCTATTTTGGGTAGTCTTAGAGGTGGAAAATGTGAGTATATCTTTTCACAAGGAGAACATCCTAGTGTTTATAATGTGGCAAAAGAACTTGAGCGCCTCGGGCAAATTGTGCACTTTATTCCTTTGACAAAAAATGGAGAAGTTGATTACGATCTTTTGGCTCAACATTTAAACGATAAGACGCGATTGATAAGTATAATGCTTGTAAGCAATGAAACTGGTGCAATAAATGATTTAAATAGAGTAAATGAATTACGAAAAAAATATTCTCCTTCAGCACTTTTGCACGTTGATGGTGTTCAGGCCTTCTGTAAATTTAAGGTTGATGTTGAAAAATCATCTATTGATCTGTTTACTATTTCTGCCCACAAATTTCACGGTCCAAAAGGCGTTGGGGCGTTGTATGTGCGGGATGCAAACAAACTAAAAAATATCATATTTGGAGGAGGCCAAGAAGGGAATTATCGTTCAGGTACTGAAAATGTTCCTGGGATTATGGCAATGGGAAAAGCGATCGATTGTATTGATATTGAGAAAAATCTTCACGTTGTAGAAAAATTAAACAAGATATTTAAAGATACCATCAAATCATTGGATAAAGACAATCAAATATCTTTTGTTGAAACCCAAAATCCCTATATCATTAGTGTTGCGCTAAAAGCAGTAAATGGTGAGACTCTTATGCGAGCCTTGCAAGATAACGGTGTTTTGGTTGGGAAAGGCAGTGCCTGTTCCACAAAAAAATCAGGCAATAGAATATTAGAAAGTATGGGAATTGATAAAAATATTATAAAATCTCATATCAGAGTTTCTTTTGACTTTTTGCAAGACCAGAAAGAAATTGAGGATGCTGCAAAAATTATTTATCAAACATATCGAGATATTTGGGAGAGGGTGAAATGAGAGTTCTTTTGTTGCGATTTGGTGAATTATATTTAAAGGGTGATAATAGAAGAATATTTGAGGATATACTAATTTACAATATCCAAAATGCTTTAGAGGGACTAAAGCATTCTTTTAGCAAAACCTTTGGTCGATATGTTATTTCTGATTACGATGATAGTGATGAGGATATTCTTGTCGAGAGATTGACAAAGGTGTTTGGTCTTCATAGTTTGAGTAAAGCAGAACAAATCAATGCTAGCGAAGAGGAGATAACCTCGGAAATAGCTAAAATCAAATGCGAGAATAAATCTTTTAAGGTTTTTGTTAAAAGGGCAGATAAGAACTTCCCGATTTCGTCTATGGATTTGGCAAAACGCATGGGCGAGCTTATATTAAGAAATAACAGTGGTAGTTGGGTGGATTTATATCACCCAGAGGTGGAGGTTCATATCGACATAAGATTAAATAAAAAGGCATACATTTTCAGTGATACCATAAAATGTCAGGGAGGCTTGCCTCTTGGGTGTTCTGGAAAGGGACTATTATTATTGTCAGGTGGAATTGACAGCCCTGTCAGTGGATATTTAATTGCTAAACGTGGACTAAAGATAGATGCGCTACATTTTCAAAGTTATCCATATACTTCAATAGAGGCAAAAGAAAAAGTGTTAGTGCTGGCTGAGAAACTGAAATCCTATGTTGGCCCATTTAAACTCCATGTTGTGTCTTTTACAAGAGTACAAGAGGCAATTCATGCATACTGTGCACCTGAGTATATGATTACTATTATGAGAAGAATTATGATGCGGGTTGCTGAGAGGATTTGTATTGAAAACTCATTGGGTGCGATAATTACTGGAGAAAGTTTGGGGCAAGTTGCTTCACAAACCATGCAAAGCATGACGGTGACGGGAGGTGTCGTAAAAAATATTCCAATATTTAGACCATGTATTGCTATGGATAAAGAGGATATTATAAAAATAGCAAATGATATAGATACTTTCCAAACTTCAATTCTTCCATACGAAGATTGTTGTACAGTATTTCTGCCTAAAAATCCTGTTATAAAGCCAAATATAGAAAAAGCAGAAAAGGAAGAAAAGTTTTT
This sequence comes from uncultured Clostridia bacterium, assembly GCA_944384495.1. GTDB lineage: Bacteria > Bacillota > Clostridia > Christensenellales > UBA1242 > Caccovivens. Next base: position 15,074 of record CALWTP010000014.1, on the reverse strand, counting down.
GGATATAGAACAACTTGTGAGCGAGTGTTTGAATACCAGAGAGATAATAGAAATAAAATAGCTTAATAAAGAAGACTTGCTTTGTTGGATTTTGAAGGGGGCAAAAGGTGTCCTCTTTTTTTTATAATGTAATTTGTAAAACATTCGCTTTATTATAATTGCATACTTGTTTATTTTTATAAATTTAAATTTTATAAACTTGCAAATTATGCAATATATATAAAAAATATGTGAATATTTATACAAAAATTGCTTGCATAATTATAAAAAATGATGTATAATAATCAAAAATCAGTGAATAAGTATAAATTTATAATTATTCAAAAAGGCTATAAGCCTTGAAATTAAAGGGAATTAGCGATTTAAGGAGAAAACAATGGCAAGAAGTGCAAGACAGTCAAAAATCTTGGAACTTATTTCAACTAAAGAAATTGAGACGCAAGATGAACTGGCAAGAGAGCTTAAAAATGCAAACTTTGAAATAACGCAAGCTACCATATCTAGGGATATAAAAGAGCTTGGTTTGACAAAGATTTTATCAAGTTCAGGTAAATATAAATATTGTTTTGTTGGCTCTGATGAGCAAGTTATTTCTAATAAGTACATAACCATTTTTAAAGAAGCCGTAATTTCTATTAAAGTAGCTATGAACCTGGTTGTTATAAAAACAATGAAAGGTCTTGGTGGAAGCATTGCAAGTTTTGTTGACAAACTCAATATCGCAGAACTGATGGGAGCGGTCAACGGCGACGATACTGTTTTAATGATATTTCCAACGACCACTCTTGCAAGTGACGCAGTTATGACTTTAAACAATATGATTAAATAAGAGGTGTTAAATGCTTCAATCGTTAACTATTAAAAATGTAGCTTTGATATCATCATTAACTGTCGATTTTAGTGAGGGGTTAAATATTTTTTTGGGTGAAACTGGGGCCGGAAAGAGTATTATATTTGATTCTTTAAACTTTGTGCTTGGTGCTAAACCTGATAAAACATTGATCAGATATGGACAAGATTTTATGAAAGTCGATGCTCTTTTTACCAATCTGGGTGCTATAGCAATCGATGCCTTAAAAGAGTATGGTTATGAAGAGAGTGAGATCGTTTTATCACGTTCTTTAAGTATTGATGGCAAATCAACTATTCGCATAAATGGGATAGCAACCACATTAACGCAATTAAGATTAGTTGGTCAAATTTTAGTTGATTCCTATTCGCAACACGAGAGTGTTGAGCTTTTAAAATCGAAAAATCATCTACTAATGATTGACAAATTTTCTCCAGACATTAAAAGACTGAAAGAAAATGTGAGGGAAAAATATAATAAATTACAATCTATTGAAGATCAAATAAGTTCGCTTGGCGGAGATAAGTTTGAACGTGAGCGCACCAAGGCACTACTTGAATATGAAGTAAAACAGTTGCAAGAGGCCAATTTACAAATTGGCGAGGATGAAACAATTAAACAGCGAAGAGATTTCCTTCTTAGTAGCGAAAAAATATTTCAAGCAATATCCATTTGTAATCAATTTTTAATAGATCAAAATGAATCTGTGTCTAATCTTTTGCAACAGTCATCCAATCTCCTTGCTCCTTTTTTGAGTTTTGAAAATATTTTAGAGTGTAAAAATCGTTTGGATAGTGTCAGATATGAAGTAGAAGATATTGGAGATACTTTAAAAGACATAAAAAACGGGACAGAGTTCGACGAAAACGAGCTTGAAAGATTGGAAGCTAGATATGATTTAATAAAAAGCTTAACAAGAAGATATGGCGGTTCCATAGAAAAAACACTGGAATATTTGGAAGAAGCAAAGCACAAATTGATGCAATTGGAAGATGGTGATTTTATATTAGAAAAGCTTACCAAAGAGCAAAGTGAGGCATACAATCAGCTTATGGAAGCATGTGAAATTCTTTCAAAAGAAAGACATAAGGTGGCCATCATTATTCAAGACAAAATTCTAAAAGAACTCGAAGATCTCAATATGAAATCCAGTAAATTTAAAATAAATTTTACAAGATTGGAAAAGCCGACAATTAATGGATTTGATCGAGCAGAGTTTGAATTTTCCGCAAATGTTGGCCAAGATGTAAAGTCACTGGCAAAAACGGCTTCTGGTGGAGAACTTAGCCGGTTTATGCTGGCAATAAAAAATATTTTTGCTCAAAATGGTAGTGCTCAAACACTGGTTTTTGACGAGATTGATGTTGGTATTAGTGGTGAAACAGGGAACGTAGTCGGCTTAAAACTAAACAATATTACAAGCTTTGCCCAAATTTTATGTATAACTCATTTGCCACAAGTAGCAAGCTATGGCGATTCCTTTTACTATGTATACAAAGAGGTCGCAGACGGAAATACTTATACCAAAATAGAGAATATTAAAGGTAAGGATATTATTTATAATTTGGCTCGTTTAGTACAAGGGGATAATGTCACCGAAATAGCATTAAAACATGCATTGGAGATGAGAAATAGGACAGGTAAAAGTGTATAATATATTTGAATCTGAGCAGACTATCCTTAGGGATAGTTTAGAGTGTGATAATATAGTAGTGAAAGCAAGCTTAATTTAAGCCTAGACATCGCGAATAAGTTGAGTCTTTTTCCAAGGATTGTTTGAAATTTTATTTAAACAACTTTTAGTGTTTGTGCACAAGAGAAAAGGGTTAATATTGAATTTATTGACAACCACTTGACTTAAACCATATTCGGAAAACAATCATAGTCGTTATAATCTTAAAAACTTGAACTATCCTTTTTAGGATAGTTTTTTTATGCAAAAAATTGTTTAAAGATTGGAGGATGAATTGAAAAAATCACTGTTATTACTTTTGGTATTTTTGGGGTTTGTTTTTTTTGTTGTTGGAAATATAGAGGTCGACAAACTGGTGCAGGTACCCAGCGAAATTTATTCAAATTATGAAGAAATCAACAGGGCAAATAAAGATAAGCTGTTTGGGACTTTGGTGAAATTGGTTGTTGAAGAGGAAGATCTTTCTACGGATAATAATAAGTCCTCGGCCAAGGCAATCTTTAAATTGTTTGGATTTATTCCAGTCAAAAAGGTCAAAATAAATTACATTCCAGAGGAGGAAGTTTATATAGGAGGAAGACCAATAGGACTGTCAGTTAATTCTCTTGGAGCCATTGTCATCAGTGATAATTCCATAGATTTATCCTCTAATCAAGTTTATAAAAATCAAGTGCTTAAAAATGGTGATATTATTACAAAAGTCAACCATCAAGAATTCGAGCATTTGAACGAAATTACAAATTTAATTGATCAAAATCAAGATAATGCCGAAATAGAATTTATAAGAGATGGTAAAAGTAGAAATTGTACTGTACCTCTGATTAAGGATTCATCAGGGAGGGTTAAATTAGGAATTTGGGTTAAAGACGATATTTCAGGTGTTGGCACACTTACTTTTGTTCGAAAAAGTGATAATGCATTTGGAGCTTTAGGTCATCCGGTTACAAATGGCAAAAGCGATAGTGTTGTTGCAATTAAAGGTGGCAATATATACGACTGTACTTTGGTTTCAATTACCAAAGGGGAACACAATGATCCTGGAGAACTTAGGTGTGTCTTTGTGCCACAAAACTCTATAGGCACTATTACACAGAATACAAATTATGGTATATATGGACAAGTGAATAATCTAGATATAGTGGATACCAATATAACATATCCACTTGGAGGGAGATTAAGTGCAAGATGTGGAGACGCGAAAATCGTTTCATATATCAATGGTATAAAAGAAGAATACGATATAGAAATTATTAAAACAAGCTACCAAAACAAAAGTAGTGACAAAAGTATGGTTTTTAGAGTAAAGGATAAGAAATTATTAGATTTAACAGGTGGAATTGTACAGGGGATGAGTGGATCACCAATTATTCAGAACGGCAAAATCATCGGGGCAGTCACACATGTTTTCATATCCGATCCCACAAAGGGTTATGCCATTTATACCGATTGGATGTTAGAACAACTCAACAATCAACAGTAAGGTATATTCGTATAGGAAAATAAAGACAGAAATCATTTTTGCTTTATTATCATCAAAGTATTTATATTTTAATAAAAATCGCGTATATTTTTTGTCGAAAAATAATACATTATTGTATGGATTGGTTTATTGAGTTTTTAGAAACGAATTTTTCAAATTGTGTTTGGCTTGCTGTGTTAATAGTAGCAATGCTTCCAACAATAGAAAGTAAAATTGCTATTCCACTTGCTATGAATAGCGACATTTGGGGCATAAATGCCTTATCTCCATTCTCCGCTTTTGCTATTGCCACCATAGGCTCTATCTTGCCAAGTCTGCTTATTATGTTTGTAATCAGAAAACTAAAAAGTAAAACAGCAGGCTTTGTAACGAGCAAGTTTTTACAGAAATATAAAAATAAGACAAATATTGTCACAAATAAAAATTCTCGTTTAAAACAATATTTGACTTTGGCAACTTTTGTTTCTGTACCCATTCCTCTGACCGGTGTATGGACGGGGAGTTTAATTGCTGGGCTGAGCAATTTAAATATTAAATTTTGCTTTTTTGCTATATCTTTTGGAGCAATCATTTCTAGTGCCATTGTGACAATTTTATGCATTAAGTTTTCAAACTCCATAACAACAATTTTAATTGCTTCCATTTTAGTCATTGTGATATTTTTATTTGGTGATTTACTATATAGCTATATTAAGGAAATCTTGATTAAACGAAAAAAGAAATCTATTTAAAATTTAGTCGACCAATCCATGCGGTAAAAAAAGATATCATAAAAAATGCTTATAACTATTATTACTGTTATAAGCATTTCAGACTGTAGACAAACGTCGCGACCGAAAAATTATTTGTAATTTTTCTTGCAGTGTCTCGTCAAAGGCTACGCTTTGGTCAAGTTGTTAAAAACAACTTGAGATTAACGCTCGCCTTTTCCTCTCCCCATAAATGTCCATGCATTTATGGGGTCCCCAAATAAAAGCCCAAAACCAGTCATTTAGGTGTACTAAACTCCCTGGCTTGCGTCACAAACTACGCTCAAGCGAAAATTACCATGTAATTTTACGCGGGGTCGCTCGTTTGTTCCTTTTCCCCAAAAATCTTACGATTTTCGGGGCCCCCCATAGAGAGTGGCTAAGCCACTTTTCGAGCACAAGCCTACGCTTGTTTCTCTACAGTCTGTTAATTTGTCGACACACTGAGCATTTTTTTTATTGCCGATTCTTTTATTTCCAATATTTAATAAGCATAAAACGTTTTAAGTAATATCGGATAGGTAATATAGCAATAATCATCAATATTGGCAAAATTAGAGTTGTAGCAAAAAGATTAAAGTTTGTGGTATTTAGTCCAAATATAAAATTTAATCCTATAATGACTCCCAAAGCTACGATTGTGTAAAGCCATAATTGCCATTGTGGCATCATTTGTGAAGGAATCCATGCTTTATATTTTTTGTAATTATAAAACCTAATTATTACATCTATAATCGTAAGTCCTGGAAGCAAAATGAATAAAAAGTTGGTATTCGAATTCAACTTCCCAGTTTGACTGAAACATATATAAAGAATCGCAGAGAGTGTGGAGGACAATAGTAAAATAAATAGCGACAGATAGAGATATAGTTTGTTGGTGTTGTGTTCTGTTTTTGTTGTGTCTTTTTTATAAACATTAAACTCTATATTTTGGTTTTTATAAAATGAGGTTAAATCATTGTAATCATAGAGGGCATCTTCTCTGATTTCGGCCGAATTATTAGATCGAGAGTAAAGCTTTGATAAAATCTCTTTGTGCGAAGGATCGATGCTTTTATCTCGTTTTGGAGCGGGGAGGATGGCCTCCTTTGTCGATGTGTACTCTGGAATGATTTTAAGTCTTGGTGGTTCGATTTTTCGCGCTTTTTCAACGGTTGATGAATCGATACGTTGAGTTATAAATTTTCCATCATCTTCGTGAGGTTGCTCGTTTTTCTTCTCTATACTTTGTGATGGTTTATAAGGAATACGTTGAGAAAAGTTATATGAAGTATTGCTCTTGTTTTCAATAGAAGATTTTAATTCTGCTATGTTTGCTTTGGTTCTTGCATTGGATTCAAAAAGTGAATCAGTGGTCGTCATTGAAATTTGATCTTCAGCAAAACTTTTCTTACGTCTATGTTTGGTCAGATCCCGCGAGATATCATAAATTCTTTTATTATATTCATCCACATCCTTGGCTGACAGAAATACAGCGTCATCTTTCTGATTCTGACTCATCTTTGCTTGTTCATTTGTTTGAGTGGAAGCATGTGTGAGATTTTGTGTTTGAGCTTGAAAATTTATTTCTTGCTCAATAATCTCCTTGGTAGGGGAATTTGATTGACTTTCAGATTCAACAGTAGTTTGCTTGTCAGTCTCTACATTGCTATACTCGCTTGAAGAGTTAAGTACATTTCGTGTATTGCCACTTTCTTCTATGCTTGAAAAATCAAAGTATTCCTCATTTTCAAGTTGATCGTCATTTTCTTGTTCTTGTTGTGAAAAACGATCTTCGGTAATGGTGTTTTGTGTTATCTCTTGTTTTTCATCATCCACTTTAAAATCTCGAAAGACATCGATATTATTTCTGTCAAAATAGTCTTTTAAGTCATTATAAAAATTTCTTCCACTTTCTGTAATGGAGTAGTATTTTCGATTTGGCCCAAGATCACTGTTTTTAAGGTAGGAGGATACATATCCTTGCTTTTCCATTCTTGTTAAATTAGAATAGACACTAGGTTTTTTTAGTAATATTCTCCCATTGCTTTTATTATTTATTTCTGTGATAAAATCCAGACCATAAAAATCTCTTTCTAAAAGGCAATTTAAAATTAAAAATGAAAGTTGTCCTTTTGCATATAAATCCATAAATTTAACCTCTGTATAGACTAATTATAAGACAAAATCATATACTAGTCAACCATTTTTGACGATTTTAGCTACTATTATGTATTGCATAATAGTTACAAAAAAAGGGAAATATAAGAAAAAACTACCTTATGTTAATCAACCAAAATCGCTCTGGTAGGGCAAAAACTATGGTTTAAATAAGAAGTATTCTTTGATTATATCATTAATAAAGTATCTTCATAAGAGTTTTTTGTATTTCTTTTCGGACTTATAGGGGAAAAGGAAGAGTTAAAAATTCTTTATATGTATAACAAAGAGGGGTGATTAAGATTCAGAATAGTGAAGAGTGTATAATAAAATAGTTTATTATCTATGCGTAAAAGACAAGTTTTACGCATAGATAACAGCATACTAGCTTTTAAAACTGAACTATTATGTTATAATTTTATAATTATTATAAAAAATGTAAAAAACTTAATTAACTATTGAATTAATCATTTTATTAAAACCTATACCATTATTTTGGCATAATACATCTTTAAAAATCGAAGTTTTGTCATCCATAATTGAATTGACGTTCTTGATTGATTTCAAAAGTATAAAATTTATAATCTTCAAGAAAACCTTATAAATATCATCATTTTTATACAATTCATCTGGAATATAACACAAAACACTTTCCATAAATATTTGATTTGCTTGATAACCGTTTGTGTTATAATAAAGATAGTTAAAGATTTTTAGCATTTTTATAAAATTATTTCCTACAGCTTTGATTTTGTTCTCCAGATTTTGAATTCTGTTATTAAAATTTACATCTATATAACCCTTTTTCCTACCAGCATAATATTTAAAGTTGGTCCCATCAAAACTTACAACATAAATTATTATTTTGGTATTTGCACCAAAATCATCTTTTCCAATTATTTCAAGTCTGTTGTTATATAAATAAACTAAACTTGTTTCAGAAAGATAATACACTATAGCTGATTGAATGTCCTCAGTCATATTATAGATATTATATTGAATTGGATCAAACTTTAAAGTGTTATTATCTTGTTCTTGTTGCGGTGATTTGTTCTTCTTTTTTCTTTTTCGTCTTCTTTTTTTTAAAATTGTTTTTCTGTTTTGCCATGCAAATTTTAAACGTTCTTTAAAATTTTTCCAAAAATTTGTTTTCCTTTGAGTGTTAAGTTGTAATTGTGGACTGTTTATCCCTAGGAAATAAGCAAAAACAGAATTGTCTGTTATAGCACCGGTGATTAGTTCATTTGCTGGTTGTAAAATTGTATTTTTTAAAGAAATATATGAAATTTTTTCTGAAAGCCTTGCTATACTTTCTGCTATAATAGTATTAATTTTTTTATTGATTTGTCGCACATATTTATTATTTTCTTGGTTTGCAAGATTGTATATAAGCTCTTTAGAAATCTCTATTTTTGCCATCTAAAACTCCCTTTACTTTAGGATTGAATAAAAACTATATAGAAATGCATGAATTATAAAATATATTAAATTGATTTACAAATAAGTAAACTTGTAAACGAGTTTGTTGCGATATCGCTTTTAATAGACTTTTAAGAAAAGATCGCGAATTGTTTATTGTTGAGGTTTAATTATTTCTTTTCCACCCATATATGGTCTTAAGACTTTAGGAATATTTATAGAACCATCCCTATTCAAATTATTTTCAAGCAATGCGATAAGAGCTCGAACTGAGGCCAAAACGGTGTTATTGAGAGTGTGTAAGTAATAGGTTCCATGTTCGCCTTTTGCTTTGATTCCTAAACGACGAGCTTGAGCATCACCAAGTGTGGAACAAGATCCGACTTCAAAATATTTTTTTTGTCTTGGGCTCCAAGCCTCCACATCGCAACTTTTCACTTTTAAGTCTGCTAAATCTCCGCTACAACATTCCAATGTGCGCACTGGTATATTTAAATTTCTAAAGATTTCCACTGTGTATTTCCACATTTTATTGTACCATTCCATCGAATCTTCTGGTTTGCAGATTACAATCATCTCTTGTTTTTCAAATTGATGTACACGGTATATTCCACGTTCCTCGATGCCATGTGCACCCACCTCTTTTCTAAAACATGGACTATACGAAGTCATTGTAATAGGAAGCTGGTCTTCTTTTAAAATTTGGTCTTTAAATTTACCTATCATTGAATGTTCACTGGTGCCGATCAGGTATAAATCTTCGCCTTCAATTTTATACATCATAGCATTCATTTCTGCAAAACTCATAACTCCGTTTACAACACTGCTTCTGATCATAAACGGCGGAATACAGTAAATAAAGCCTTTATCTATCATATAATCTCTCGCGTAATTTATCATAGCAGTTACAAGTCTGGCAGCGTCGCCCATTAAGTAATAAAACCCATTACCGCTCGTTCGCCCAGCACTTTCTTTGTCAAGACCGTTGATGCTGGTCAAAATATCGGCATGATACGGAATAGGAAAATCTGGGGCCAAAGGTTCCCCAAAGCGTTCTAATTCGACATTTTCACTATCATCTTTTCCGATTGGTACATCATCAGCAATGATATTTGGTATAACCATCATCAGAGAGTTTAGTTTTTCTGTAAGAACATTTTCCTGCTTTGTTATTTCTTCAAGCCTAACATTTATACTTTTAACTTCTTCTTTAATTTTATTTGCTTGTTCTATTTCTTTATTTTTCATTAGCATACCGATATTATTGCTAAGTGAATTTCTTTGAGAACGTAGATTATCTCCTTCAATTTTTAAAGAACGTACATTTTCGTCCAGTTTTAATATTTCATCAACATATTCTAATTTTTCAGTTTGAAATTTTTTTCTAATATTTTCTTTTACCATTTCAGGATTTTTTCGAATTAAATTTATATCAATCATAAGTATCTCCTCTATAGTTTATTATTATAATACTAAATCAGATTATAGTCAAACAATTTTTATCTTAAAATAATAGCAAATGAATAGAGAAAAAATTGCTTATGAACTTGATTTTCTTTAAATGATAAAAGCATCATTTACATTACTCCGAAGAAAAGATGTATATTTATCGCATAAATTTTAGCAAACAAGATTTATTTAATAATACTACATATAGTAAGATGTATGCAAAGAATAGCAACAAATAAAAAGATTTTACGCACACTTATTAAAATCGTTTTGAAAATATTAAAAATAAATGTATAATACATTCATGGAAAAATTAGATTTTTATAAAAAACGAGATTTACAAAACCGACTTAAGATGTCTAAATATTTGGAAAGACTCCCCGATTTTTGTTTGGATTTTTTTATAGGGATAGAAAATAATACCTCGTCTTTAACAAGATACAATTATTCTATGGATTTGTATGTTTTTTTTAATTATATTGGCAAATTTGTGTTGAAAAAAGAAGAAATTAATATCACTCTTGATGATTTAAATTCTTTAAAGACCAGACATATCGAACAGTATCTCTCCTATTTAACATATTATGATCTTGATGGCAAATATTATAAAAATGACGAGAGAGGAAAAGCAAGAAAACTTTCTTCTCTGCGCAGTTTTTTTAAATATTTATTTAATCATGACTTAATTCAAGCCAATATTGCCAGCAAAATTGAAACTCCAAAATTACACAACAAAGAAATTATAAGGCTGGAAAAAGAAGAAGTAAACAAGCTGATGAATTCTATAGAAAATCCTATAGAATTTACAAACCGCCAACAACAATACAATAAAAATACCTTCGAACGAGACAATGCGATTATAACCCTGTTCCTGGGTACGGGTATTCGTATTTCTGAGTTGGTTGGCTTGAATATAGATAATTTTGATTTTTCGCAAAATGCATTTATTGTGACACGTAAAGGTGGAAATCAGACGATGCTATATTTTTCTAATGAAGTTGCGATGGCTTTGAAAACCTGGCTAGAAAAAAGAGCCACCTTGCCTTTGCCAAAATCAGAGAATGCAATGTTTATATCTTTGCAAAATAAACGGATCTCTGTAAGGGCTGTAGAAAATTTGGTCAAGAAGTTTGCTCAAATTGCCTCCCCTCTTAAAAAGATATCACCACATAAATTAAGAAGCACTTTTGGTACCAATCTTTACCGGGAAACCAAAGATATTTACATTGTTGCTGATGTGCTCGGTCACAAAGATGTCAACACAACAAAAAAACACTACGCTGCTATAAATGAAGATATGAGAAGAGAAGTGGCAGATCGTGTTAAAATTAATGACGGGTTTAAATCTGAATAAAAAAAATAAAAATTGTTAAAGTTTAAGGAATATTTTTTTTATATCTGTACATTATAATAGTGTGAAGGAGAATTGCTTCACACGAAAAGAAGAAGCTAATTGTGTTATAGACATTTAATTGGCTTCTTTTTTTTGTGTCAGGAATATTTAATAGTGTTTTTAAAATATGCTCTTTTGGCAAGTCGTGTTTTATAATAAATCTTAACAACAATTGATTCCATTCTCCACTTGTTTTTGAAAATATAATTTACAAAGATTACACTTTTTGTTATACAGTGCTATGGATAAATATTTTTCCCAAGTTCTATTTCTGGGCTTCTTATTATTAAGCATGTGAGTTATCAAATGCATAAGCTAAAAAGATATTATCAAGTTATTAATCACAAAAGCGAGACTTTATGAGCGATTTAGCTTCTAAAAATGCTGATTTAATAAACTTTAAATCTATCATGGTTTAGTGGTGGAATTGAGAATTAATCATAAGATGAAAATCTTAAAAAGATGTTTTTATGTACTCTTTATGATATAAAAAATAATCATGGATTTTATTTATAGAATCATTGTAAGCGTGCCTTATGAGCTCATATTGGGAGTCTTGATATGTAATTTACTAAAATGTGATTTACTTTTTATTCATAAAAAAATTTGAAGCGAGGATTAAAAAGAGTATAATTTCCTATCTATAATTAATAGAAGGCAAAATTATACTCATCTTTAAATAATCAGCTTTAATTAATATTATTTAGTACAAAACTAGGTTGATTTTATCTATGTTGATTTGATCTATACGGCTTGGGTATTATTTAGCTGTATCGCTAAACCTATTTTCGCGAATAACTACAACCTTGATTTGGCCAGGATATTGCATTTCGTTTTCGATGCGTTTAGTAATATCCTTAACCAAATACATTGCATCAGTATCGCTTATTTCTTCTGGCTTTACCATAATCCTAACTTCCCTGCCCGCTTGTATAGCATATGATTTTTCCACACCTTTGAAATCATTGCAAATACCTTCTAGTTGTTGAAGGCGTTTAATATAATTTTCAAAGCTTTCCCTTCGCGCTCCAGGTCTTGTGCTTGAAATGGCATCAGCAACTTGTACAATGACTGCTTCAATGCTATGGAAAGCGACGTCTCCATGATGGGCTTCAATGCAATGAATAACCGCTTCATTTTCCTTATATTTTCTTGTTAATTCAACACCAATGGAAACATGTGTGCCCTCGATTTCATGATCCAGTGCCTTTCCAATATCATGTAATAGTCCACCTCGTTTAGCGACTTGAACATTAGCATTCAGTTCTGTTGCGATAAGTCCTGCTATGATCGAAGTTTCAATACTGTGTTTTAAACAATTTTGACCGTAACTTGTTCTAAACTTTAATCTACCTAAAGTTTTGACTAATTCAGAGTTTAAGTTGTATATTCCGACCTCGTTGCAAGCATTATCTCCTGCTTCTTTTATGGTACGTTCAACTTCCCTTGTCGCTTTTTCAACAACTTCTTCAATTCTACCTGGATGAATTCTGCCATCTATTATAAGTTTTTCAAGACTTAATCTCGCAATTTCTCTTCGAATAGGATCAAAACTAGATACAGTGATTGTCTCTGGAGTATCGTCAACAATAAGTTCAACTCCTGTAGCGCTCTCAATGGATCGTATATTTCTGCCTTCTCTTCCAATAATACGCCCTTTCATCTCGTCATTAGGCAAAGCAACAGTAGAAACTGTCATTTCAGATGATAAGTCTGTTGCACAGCGCTGAATAGCACTCATTACTATATCTTGAGCTATTTTTTCTCCATTTTCGCGTGCTTCATCTTCTATTTTTTTAACAATTAAACCAGCATCTTTTTTTGCATCCTCAGTGATACTTTCAATCAGTATATCTTTTGCTTCTTTTTTTGTTAAACCAGAGATATTCTCAAGCTTTTGAAGCATTTGCTCTTTGATTTGTTCCTGTTCGGTCAATTTTTCATTGAGCTCAAGTTTGCTTTTTTCAAGTTGTGATTTTTCATTTTCAAGTTGTTCTTGTTTGGAATCTAGAGAAGTCTCTTTTTTGGTAATATATTCCTCTCTCTGATCTAGTCTTTCTTCCTGTTTTTGGATTTCGCTTCTTCGTTCTTTTGCTTCTTCATTTGCTTCATCTCGAATTTTTTGTGCTTCTTCTTTGGCTTCTAAAATTGATTCTTTTTTTATGCTCTTTGCTTCTGCATACGCCTCTTCTATAATTTTTACGGCATTGGTTTTGCTTCTGCCAATTTTATTGTTCGCGACTACTTTATATATGATAGCTCCGAGTATTGCTCCCACAACGATCGCAACAACTCCACTTACAACTCCGGCGGTTACAGCAGCATTGCATAATATGCTTAAACTGCTCATATTATCCCCTTTTTAAGGTCGAATATAAAATATCCTACCATAAAGATTATATAAGAATGCTCACAATATGTCAAATGATTTAAGATAAAAAAAATTAATTATCAGAACAAAGTTTTAGTGGTCTAAAATTTTTATAAAACAACTTGTATTGGCAAAGTGATAAAGCAGTATTACAATTCTATAATATTGTGTAATAAAAAAATTAATCCAATTTAGACAAATTGATCTTTTGCATAAAAAATCATTATTAATAAATAATCGTCTTCTATATTTGATCGATTTTTAATAGAATGATGAACAGAGCAATATCTTTATTAAAATGCAAATTAAAACTTTGATTTAGATAAATCATAGTGGGCCAAATATTCTTCTTTAAAATCCTTAAAATAATCACCAAGTATGGCTTCTCTGCAATCATGAGCAAGCTTAACTAAGCTATAAAGGTTGTGAATCGATAAAAGCTCAGCTCCGAGCATTTCGCCAGCATTTATTAGATGGCGTATATAAGCCTTGGTGTAATTTCTGCAAGTATAACAATCACATCCTTCTTCTAATGGAGTAAAATCATTTTTGTATTTTGCATTTTTAACCACAAGTTTGCCAAATCTTGTAAAAGCCGTACCATTTCTTGCTATTCTTGTGGGCAAAACACAGTCCATCATATCCACTCCCCTTGCAAATCCTTCTACAAGACAATCTGGCGAGCCGACTCCCATTAAATATCTCGGTTGATCCTTAGGCAAAAGCGGATGAAGAAAATCTAATATATCATACATTACCGGTTTTTCTTCACCTACAGAAAGTCCGCCAATTGCGATACCACATTTGGCATATGGCAAACAATCTTCGACACAAAGTTTTCGAAGATCTTTATAAATATTCCCTTGGACGATAGGAAATAGCATTTGATTTTCAGTTTGGTGAGCTCTATAACACCTATCAAGCCACAGTTTTGTAACTCGTCTGGCATCCAAAGCTTTGTCGTAATCACATCCGGCTTCAGTACATTGATCGAATGCCATAATTATATCAGCACCAAGTGCCTCTTGAATTTCCATATCTTTTTCAGGTGTGATAAAATGCTTTGCTCCATTTAAGTGTGATCTAAATTCAACGCCTTCATCGCTAACTTTTCTTAGAGATGACAATGAAAAGACTTGAAAACCACCACTATCAGTAAGAATTGGTCTATCCCAGTTCATAAATTTATGCAGTCCGCCAGCTTGTTTAACAATTTCGTGACCAGGCCTTAAATATAAATGGTAAGTGTTAGATAAAATTATTTGTGCACCAAGTTGTTTTAAGTCCTCAGGCCTTAATCCCTTGACTGTAGCTTGTGTCCCAACCGGCATAAAAATGGGAGTCTCAATATCTCCATGTGGTGTATGAAGAATGCCAGCACGGGCCTTTGTGTGTGGGCATTCTTTGATAACTTCATAACTAAAATTTGGCATAATATCTCCTCTTATACAATATATTGTGGTTGTCTATGCATACAAGTCGCATTATATAATAAACATTGCATCTCCAAATGAGAAAAATCGATATTTAT
>CALWTP010000013.1 GCA_944384495.1 uncultured Clostridia bacterium | reverse complement strand
GCTATTTTTGATAATAGCGGAGTGGAGTATATCGTTTTAGGCAGAATCTTTGGCTCTTACTATCAAATTCCTTTCGCAAGTGAAATCGTTATTTATGGCTATTCAAGCACTGGAGCACAGCAATATGCTAGTAGCAATGGCAATACATTTATTCCTCTTGACGAATTTGCACTGCAGACTGACCTTGAGAATGACATAGCCATAGAGCTTTACAGCGATTACTCTTTGTCGGTGTGTGCAACTGGATTCAATATCGAATATCAATGGTATTCAACAGACAGCACGACAGACAATGGCCAAATGATTTATGGTCAAACCTCCTCAACAATCAAGGTTGATACATCAAATGAGGGAACGACTGGCTATTTTGTCCGCATGGAAAATTGGGATGGAAGTATTTTGACATCATCAATATGCTTTGTGACGGTTGAGGATGGCACCTTATACACGTTGACCTATGTCATTGATGAGACAAGATCACAAAAGCAGGAATATCATAAGGGAGAGCCAATTGACTTGATAGCCGATCCAACGCGCGAAGGATACGACTTTGCTGGATGGTATGAAGATGAGCAGTGCACTACAGCATTTGAGTCCACTGTTATGCCAGAGGGTCACCTTACAATTTATGCCAAATGGACTATCCAAACATTCACAATCTTCACCTCAACGACAGCAGGTGGATGGATAAGCCCAAGCGGGCAGAGCATTGTTGAGTGGGGAGACAGCCTTGCAATAACAGTTGGTGTTGAGACCGGCTATCAGCTTGAATCTGTTATCATTGACAATACTCCGCTTAACGAGACCCAGCTAAGTTCAATTTTAAGCGAAGGCTTGTTGCTTTCAAATATAAGAGAAAACCATGATATTTCTTTTACTTTCGGCAAAAAATTATATACAATAACCTATATTTTGGATAACAATAATTATAATGTTACCTCATATTATTATCAAGCTCAGACAACAGCACCACAATCGCCAACTTTTGAGTATTATGAGTATTTTGACGGTTGGTACAGTGATGACAGTTATACCACACAACATGAATTTGGCTTAATGCCAGCAGACGATTTAATTCTCTATGGAAGAAGTTTGGATGTTGAATATAACATCTATGCCCAAGTACAAGGCAAAAGTCAAATTTCACCTTCAAGTCAAATTTTGATCTACCCAGAAGATGCCACATTCTCAATTGATTTGGCTGATGGCTATGAGATTGCAGACGTGACAATTGATGGAAAACAAGTGACCGGGGAGGAGCTTGACGAGATTAAGGCCAGTCTATCCATCCCATTTTCGATAGATAAATACGCCTACAGATCACAAAATAAGCAGTCAGAGGATCATACAATTGTCCTTCATGTTTCGCCACTAACGTATAATATAACATTTGACATAAATTATTCGGACGAGGAGCAAAGCTATCAATTTGACACCGACCAAACCATTCAGTTGCCTCCAGCACCTCAAAGGCGAGGGTACACCTTCGAGGGATGGTATACGGAAGAGGAGTGTGTAAATCAATTTACTTTGACGACCATGCCAGCACAGGATGTAAAACTGTTTGCTAAATGGAGTATCATCGTTTATACTGTAAACACAAAAACAAATGAAGGCGGACAAATTACTCCGTCTGGAAATTCTGGTGTTGAGTTTGGGAATAGCATCACATATAATTTTAATCCAAATGTTGGATATCATGTTGAATCTATTTGCGTGGATGGAGTATATTTAAACAATCAGAGCCTCTCTCAAGCGGTATTATATGGGTTGACAATCGACAATGTCGAAGAAAACCACTCAATCGATGTGAAATTTGGTATTAATACCTATAAAGTGCTTGTATCAGTCTATGGTGATGGCGATTTTATCAGCAATAGCGAGGATTCAGTATTTGAATATGGTGATACAGTTCAGTTTAGGACCACGACCAATTTGGGCAACTATTATATGGATGTCTATGTCAACAACAATCTGGTTGAAACAGATCATGGTATGCTGACAATTGACAACATTGATCAGGATATGACCATTGTTGTCAGGTTCACCAAAAAACCTTTCTTTAAAACGGTGGACGGCCTTGTGACAATAATAATATTATTGACTGTGGTATTTGTTATAGTCATATCTGCGATAACTATAATATTCAGGCGAAAAAATCTATACCGCAATATGGATAGGTATTAATTGAATAGTTATACCAGCACACCGCCAGCTTTTATCAAGCCAAATGCTGACAGATAGATCTGGTTTTATAGTTTTTTGAACATATTTATTATAAAAACCTAAAAAGTCTTTGCTTTTTGGGTTTTTTGCATTCTATGACTTTCTATGACATGTCGTCTTACCATAACCAAAAGTTTATTAAGGATTATGAAAAAGGTATTATTCTTTTGTTGGGTAATAAATATTGACAACTTATAACCAAGTCCAAATTGAGGAGGCTCACTCGGAGGAATTGTCAAGCCCTTTTTCAAAAAAAGTTGAAATAATGCTGTTTTTTTGTGATATAAAAAAAATTTTTAAGCTTGTTTTAATGAAGATTATTGATATTAAAATAAATGTAAAAATTTGATACCAAACAAAGAATTTTGGTAAATGTCGCTGTATCGTTTTTTTATGTTTTCTAAAAAGTTATCTTATTTATAAGAGTGAAAAAACTGTAAAATTTTTCTAAATCTTAATTTTGTTTAAATCATTTTCAATATTTCTTGTTTGATACCAACAAGTTCTTCTTTTGTTGTGCTTGCACCACCAGTTAAACCTATTTTTTTTCCTTTTTTTAATTTATTTGCACAAAAGAGCTGATAAAGATCTTCTTCATCTTCAATTTGATATGTGTCAACGTATTTTTTAAGGGATTGATAAAGGTAAATGGTGTTTGATGAGTTTTTTCCGCCAACCACAATCATGCAGTCAACTTTCTGGGCAAGTTTGATTGAGCTATCGATAATTCTGTTTTTAGCCTTGCAGGTTGTGTCAGCGTATTCAAAGATTTTGCCATTTGAGAGAAAAAGTTTTTCAAGAGTTTGTATTATTTTGTCTGCTTTTTCATTTGAAAAGGTGGTTTGAATGACAAGAAAAAATTTGTTCTCTCGAAAGTTTATATTTTTAATCTCTTGTTGATCCTCGATTATATATGGTTCTTTGCACCATTTGGAAGTGGCATAGACTTCAGGATGCATCTGTCCATCATTTAAGCCATGTTTGCCAACAATAATAATCTTATAACCTTGTTCATCCTTTTCCTTTACCAGTTTGTTTATTTTGAGCACATTTGGACAGGTACAATCTAAAAATTTTATTCCACGTTCTTGAAGATATTGATATGTTTGTGGAGGCTCGCCATGGGCACGCAAAATGACAAAATCATCACTGTTTAAAAGCGCTAAACTATCTTTTTGTTTTATACCTTTTGAGATTAAGTTTTGAATTGTATAATTATTATGCAAAAGCTGTTTAAAAATAGTTACATTTCCATAAATCTTTTGACATTCCAAAGCATTGTCGACAGCTCTTTTCGCGCCGTAACATAGCCCACTGTCCTCACAAATTAAAACTTGTGTTTTCATAAAACTCCTTAACAAATTGGAAAAGATTAAATCATGGGGTGAATTGTTTCAAAAAAATCATTGCTTGCATGATTAATTTGTATCCTTACTATTATTTATTGCCATGTATAGAACTTGATCATGACTGTATAAATTAAATACTGCCAATTTAATATATATGTTTTTGCCAAATATTTATTGACGACTTACATCATTATATCAAACAAGTTTTTAAAATCCAAATCTTTATTTATATAGAAGTTGACTTATTGCCAAATTCTTGTCGATTAAAATAATTTAGATTTGTTCACATTTTATTTCTTTTTTCAATAATATATGATAGATAACCGTTGCTTACATATTTTTACGATTATTTGCTTTTGTATGCAAATTTTTATCAAAATGTAAACATTTTGTCCATTTGCCCCATATTATACAATGGCGAGAAATCACCAAAGGAGATAAAAATGTTTAATAGCTGTAATAACAACAGAAATTCTTGTCCAAGATGCTGTCCTATCATAAATAGGATTTCCTTCTCGGGTGCAACAGGCCCTGCCGGTCCTGTGGGTGCATTTTTGCGTTTTAAAATCAAAACCTTATTGATTGAAGCTTTACAAAAGATAAAGCGAACAAATTTAAAACAATACTGATTATATACCAAAATCCTTATAAATACAGATATATAGACATTTAAAATTAAATTAGTTATTATTTTTATCAACGTGGTAGAACCATTTAATCCTTAAACGCCCAAAACAATGCACCCAAATAGCAAACGAGTAAATTATTTATTAAATTTGATAGAGGCGCCTAATTATAAAAATAGATTTTGGTAATTAAAAGAATAAATTAAAAAAGTGGTTTAGCCTCTTTTTTGATATACTTGAAATTGGCACGCACTCAAACAACAAATAATGCCCCCTTAGAAAAGATTTAAGGTTGGCAGGCTAAAAGGAGACTGATATGAAGTATTTAGATTTGGTTGAACTAATAAAAGAAAAACCGGCTTATACAAAGGCAGGAGTTAAGGTAGGTGATTTTGGTGCGGTAATGAGCGAAAAAGCGGTTGATGGCAAATGGCATGTAATCTTTTCTGAATTTTATACTGGGAAAGATATAGCAGATGTTATGGTTTCAGAAGAAGACTTAAAAGTTCATGAAAGTGTGCCAAAAGATAGATATCCTAAAAAGTCTTGACACCTACTGACACTTACAGGAATAGTTTTAGGCAGTTTTTGAGAGTTTTAGACCGATAAATTATTTTTTTAACTATCAATCTATTTTTTTGTCCCAATTTTGACAGCAATTAGTCCTAAAATTTAATGTACTTTTTTCAAAAATATTACTGATTTTTTTCTGAAAAATGACTGATTTAAACTGAAATAAATTTTTTTCTAAAAATATTGATAAAATTATTGCCAATATATTTGCAAGTGTTTGTATTTACTTTAAAAATAGTGTATAATTTTTTGTACAAGTTGGTTTAAATTTTTACAGCAAGGGGATATTATGAAAGTTATATATTTGGATCATGGGCAAAGGAGTATGGGCAACCCACCATCTC
>CALWTP010000012.1 GCA_944384495.1 uncultured Clostridia bacterium | reverse complement strand
ATTTTTTTTTTTTTTTTTCATCTGTTTAAATTTCATAATATTTCCTAATCAAAGAGTTGTTTTATTTTATTTTGAGCATCAAGTAGCAAATCCTTAAGCAGTGTCAACCTTTTTGCGGTATATTTATTTGATACCATTCTTTTTAAGTTTTTTTGTTCGCCGACAATAACGACCATTTTTTTTGCTCTTGTCACACCAGTGTAAATAAGATTTTTTGTCAAAATCATATTTGGACCAGCAATAGATGGAATGATGACGATATCAAACTCTGAGCCTTGGCTTTTATGGATGGTGATTGCATAAGCAAGTGAAAGCTGACCAACCTCGGTGCGAGGGAAAATGCAACGTCTGCCATCTTCAAACATGACCACCACTTCGCCTGTTTGATAGTCAATAAGGTCAATATATCCAATATCGCCATTAAAGACGCCTTCGCCTTCTTCCTCAATAAAGCGATTCATTTTTTTCCACACAAGGTTATAGTTGTTGGCCGTTTGCATAACTTTATCACCAACTCTAAAAATCGTGTCACCAATCGCCATCTCCATTTTGGAAGTAGCAGGAGGATTTAGTGCCTGCTGGAGTGATTTATTGAGATTATCAATTCCGCAAACTCCCGCCTTAAGCGGTGCCAGGACTTGAATTTGACTGCTATCGAGGCCGGTAAACTTTGGCAGTCTTCTGACAACCATATCGATAATTGAATTTTTTATATCGCCCAGATCAGATTTTTCCTCAAAGAAAAAGTCAGATGAAGAATTATTAATGATTGGCATTTTGCCTTCATTTATAAGGTGAGCATTTTGGATAATCAAACTATTGTCACTCTGCCTAAAGATTTTTGTGAGCATAGAGACTTTTATGATTCCGCTTTTGATGATATCATCAAGAACATTTCCAGCGCCCACACTTGGGAGCTGATCTTTATCGCCAACCAAAATCAACTTACAGTCACGAGGTAATGCCTTGCAAAGGTGATTCATAAGTGCAACATCGACCATAGAAACTTCATCTACGATCACCACATTTGTTTTAAAGGTATTGTTTTCATTATATACAAAACGACTAATACTTGCCAGATCGCCACTTGCCACCTCAAGCGCCCTATGAATGGTTTTAGCCTCCTCGCCACACGAATCGCTCATTCTTTTTGCAGCCCGTCCAGTTGGCGCAAGCAACATAAATTTTTGGTTGTGTGCCTTCAAAATCTCGATGATGCACTTAATAATTGTCGTTTTTCCAGTACCAGGGCCACCGGTGATGACGGAGACCCCGCTGTTTATTGAATTTATTATGGCATTTTTTTGTTCTTGATGAAAAATGATATTGTTTTTTTGTTGAAAGTGCAAAATTTCATCATCAAGTTGAAGTTCCTGCAAATTGACACTGTTGTTGAGTAGAGCCAGTTTTTGCGCCACACTGCACTCATAGAAATAATACTTGCTCAGCACCACAATTTCATATTCGCTATGCCAAAACACCACCACACTCTTATCGAGTTGTAATGATGATAGCGCCTGTTCAAAAGTATCCTCATAGATCGCCAAATCAATTTCGAGAAGGTGAGCAGAGGTTGACAAAAGCATAGGCTTTGGAAGGTAGGTATTTCCAGACTTTTCAACGCTGTTTAGAAGAGTATACACAAGGCCCGCTCTTATCCTATACTCGCTGTCATTGGGTATGCCAATATTTTTTGCAATTCTATCTGCGGTCAAGAAACCAATACCGTCGACATCTTCGACCAGCCGATATGGGTTGTTTTTGACCACATCAATCGTCTTTCCGCCATAAATATTATAGATTTTTAAGGCCATATTGGTTGAAATATTGTATTTTTGCAAGAACATAATGCTGTTTTGCAATTTTTTAAGCTCCTTAAATTTTTCACCAATCTCAAGAGCCTTCTTCATACTGATATTTTTTACTTGAGCCAAAGAGGATGGACTCATTTCAATTATATCAAAGGTATCCTTGCCAAACATTTTGACAATATTCTTGGCTGTAACCGGTCCAACACCTTTTATAAGGCCTGACGAGAGATATTTTTCAATGCCAGCAAGTGAAGATGGCAAAACAACCTCATAGGAAGAAAAGGCAAACTGATAACCATATTTGCCATTATTTACAAACTCTCCCTCAAGCGAAAGATTTTCACCGATATTTGCGTTTATAAGCTTTCCGACACAGACGACCTGGGTATCTTTAAAGTCCAGCACAAAAACCGTATAACCATTTTGCTCATTTCTAAAAATTATTTCTTCAATTGCTCCATCGATTTGCATGTATATATTTTAATATGAATTTGATATGAAATCAACTAAAAATTGCTTGCATTTAAGATTTTTTTCTTATATACTAATCTCGAGAAGAGAAATATGAAACCGATAGAAAATTTGATCGAAATTGAAGGACTTTTAGAAAATTTATTAAAGAAAAATCATAAAGGCGGTATTTTAAGGATTAAAGTACTATATTTTTGTTATTTATATCAAAATCTATCTGTCAGCATGATTATCGACAAACTGGGAATAAAAAAGACCAACTTTGCACTTATGAGTCGGGAACTTGAAGATGAAGGTTGTATCACAATCAAAAAATCAGATATGGACAGGCGATGCAGAATGATTGAAGTGACCGAAAAGGGGATGACAGAGATTGAGAATTTTATTAAAAAGCTTGACAGCAATATTGGAGCAACTTCAATTGAAGTGGATAGTGCAATTGAGGTTATTTGTAAATTTTTAAATAGAATTGTTTAAAGATCATCAGCAAAAAAATAAAATCATCATAAATAATGATAAGGAGAAATTAATGTTAAAATTTTTCAATTCTTTAACGCGAAAGAAAGAGGACTTCGTCTCATTTGAGAAAGATACTGTCAGGATGTACTCTTGCGGTCCAACTGTTTACTATTATCCTCATATTGGCAATATGCGAGCTTATCTTTTCATGGATAACATCAGACGGGTTTTAAAATACAATGGCTACAAAATCGATGGGGTAATGAATATCACCGATGTTGGACACCTGACAAGTGACGCAGATGAAGGTGATGACAAGATGCTTGTGGCAAGTGCCAGAGAGAACAAGTCACCTTGGGAGATTGCCAAGTTTTATACCGATGTGTTTATGAGCGATGTGAAAAGGCTTAATATTGACTTACCAGAGCATATCTGCCCAGCAACTTCAGTGATAGATGAGATTATTGCCTTTGTTCAGGGCTTGCTTGATCGGGGCTATGCCTACACAACAAGTCGCGGGGTATATTTTGATATCGCAAAATTTCCCGGCTATGGCCAACTTGGAAATGACGTAAACAGCAAAATGGCAGGAGCGCGAATCGAGGTGGACAGCGAAAAAAGACATCCAGCCGACTTTGCTCTATGGATCAAAGCACCACAAAATCATATTATGAAATGGGATAGTCCTTGGGGAATAGGGTATCCTGGCTGGCATATTGAATGTTCTGCCATTGGAAAGAAATATTTGCAAGATCATATCGATATCCATACTGGCGGTGTTGACCATAAAACCATCCATCATGAAAATGAGATTGCCCAAGCCGACTGCCTTGAAGGACATAAAGTGGTCAAATTTTGGATGCATGTTGAATTTTTGCAGGTTGACGGCGGGAAGATGAGCAAAAGTCTAAACAATTTCTACACCTTGCACGACTTGGAAGAACGCGGTTTTGACGGGGAAGATTTTCGATATTTCTATTTTACCGCACACTATAGAAAACAGCAAAATTTTACTTTTGATTCACTGCTTGGCGCAAGAAATTCTTTAAAAAGACTTAAAAATCTTGTATTGGAACATAAAAATGGCACTAATGTTTTGCCTAAAGAGAAGATTGAGGCCTATCAAAACGAGTTTTTAGATGCTGTGAATGACGACCTTAATATGCCGGTGGCTCTGGCTGTGGTTCAAAAATTACTAAAAGAAGAAAAGTCAAAAGATGTGTTTGATCTGGTTATGAAGTTTAATCAGGTTCTTGGCCTTAATTTTGAGAGCGAACTTGAAATTCCTAAAGATGTTTTGGATTTGGCTCAGAATAGGTGGATGGCAAAACTTGAAAAAAATTGGGCTGAGGCCGATCGTATTCGAGAAGACATTTTAAAATTAGGTTATGTCGTTAAGGATTCCAAAGATAATTACCAGATTGAAAAGCTATAGTTTTGTGTAAATTTGTCTATCCGCGAAAAGTGTGCCAAGCTTCCGCTTGTCACAAGCCACCTCTCTTTTACAAGAGGTGGCTTAGAGCCCTCCCGCCCACGCGTGGCACGGGCGGGAGGCTCCAGACTTTTCGCGGATTTTTATGTGGATTTTATTATACAAAATATTATATCAA
>CALWTP010000011.1 GCA_944384495.1 uncultured Clostridia bacterium | reverse complement strand
ATTTTCTAAATTGTGTTTTATTTTCCACAGCTCCTTCAAAAGCTGGCTTGTCAACTTTCATTTCAGCTTCATCAATTTTTTCAAATTGAATTTCTTTATTTTCTTTTTCAGAAACTATTTGTTGTTTTTTCGCAATCTCATTCAACAAAACCGTTTTACGTTCTTTTAATTGTTTGAAAAATGCTTCCATCTGGGATTTGGAATCTTTTATGTCTTTTAGTATTTTAGAAATTTCTCCCTCCTTCTGAAGGTCATGAATTTTCTTTAGATTTTGTAATCCTTGATTTGCCAAAATTTTCTCCTTTTAAAATGCCTGATATAATATCACTTAAAGCTTTATTTTTTATTCCTAATATTTTACAATTTTTTATTTTAATATATTCTTCTAAATTTTCAATCATTATTGTCTCGATTTCTTTTGATTTAAAAGATTTGACAATTTTAAGAGTATTATTTTTTGAAGAATTGTCGTACAGAAGAAGATAAATTTTTTTGTTATAATCTCTTAGTCTATCACTTCCAATAATCAAATTATTGCCTTTACGTGCTATATTTAAATATCCAGTTAATTTTTCTTTATCCAAGAATTTCTTCTCCCAATTTTTTGTAAATTTCCTCACCAATATTCATTTTGAAAACCTTGTTTAAAGTTTTTTGCCGTATTAATTTTGATATGCACTCTTCACTTTTGCAAACGTATGCACCCCGACCATTTTGTTTACCGGTCTTATCAATTGAGATATTATTCTCTTTGTCCTTAACAATTCTCAATAGATCTCGTTTATCGTGCATTTGTCTGCAAACCACACACATGCGTAAGATTTCCATTTCTATTCCTCATCTTCGTCAATTGGTAATATTTCCTCTAAATCTTCGAGATCACTTAACCCGCTAAAGGCATCGTCATCATTAAGTTCTGTAAGTTCATACTCAGGTTCTTTAACATCACTGTTTAAAACCGAAGATTGAGGTTTAACTTCAATTTTCCATCCTGTAAGTCTGGCGGCTAATCTGACATTTTGCCCATTTTTGCCTATTGCCAAAGATAGTTTATCATCTGGAACTACAACTCTTGACGAGTGTAAACTTTCATTTGTCTCAACACTTAAAACAGTTGCTGGTGATAATGATTTTGCAATAAAATCCAATGGATCATCAGTATATTCGATTAAATCAATTTTTTCACCATTGATTTCTGAAGTAATAGTATCAATTCTCTGTCCATGGAAACCAACACATGTGCCAATAGGATCAATATTTGCTTTTTCTGTATAAACAGCTACTTTTGTTCTATTACCAGGATCTCTCGCTATATTTTTAATTTTTATATCCCCCGATGCCACTTCTGGAATTTCAAGTTCAAATAGTTTTCTAATAAAACCGATATTGCTTCGTGTTACTTGAATTTGAGTGCCTTTAAAAGAATCCTTTATCTTCTTAACGTAAACTTTAACTCTATCACCCACATTAAATTTTTCACCAGGTATTTGATCTGATGGCAACATAACTCCCTCTGTATGGGTGTTTGAAATTTGTACGTAAATTGTTCCGTTATCAATTCGTTTAACAATAGTGGTCAATATTTCATCTTCTTTCTCTGCAAGTTCATCTAAAGCCATTTGTCTTTCCATTTCTTTTAATTTTTGCATTACGACTTGTTTTGCTGTTTGAGCTGCGATTCGACCAAAATCTTTTGTAGATTCTTCAGTTTGAACAATATCGCCTACTTTAAATGATTTCTTTATAAGCCTTGCATCTTGCAATGATATTTCCTTATCTGGATCCTGAACTTGATCAACAATTGTCTTATATGAATAAATTTTGATGGTTGCTTTTTCTGGATTTAATTTTACAAGTGCACTTTTGGCCTCCCCATACATTTTTTTATAAGCGGAAGTCAACGCAGATTCGAGAGTTGAAATAAACGCCTCTTTGTTAATCTTTTTTTCTGTTTCGAGGTCCTCTAATGCCTGAAAAAAATCTTTATTTATCATTTTTATACTCCTTAAAATTTTATTATTGGCACGATATGTGCAATTTTTGACTTTTCTATTTCTATTTTCTCGTTGTCAACGATTATCGTGATATGGTCTTTGTCGAATGAATTTAAAATACCGTCATATTTTTTTTTGCCATTTTGTTTTGCGAAGAGAGAAACTGAAACTTCTGATCCGATGTTTCTTTTGTAATCTCTATCAGTTTTTAAAGGTCGATCTATTCCCGGCGAGCTTACACTTAGAATATATGGGGTATCATCCGTTGGATTTAATTGTTCTAGAATGGGATCTATTTCTTTTGAAACCTTTTCGCAATCATCAATCTTGACCCCTTCATCGCAATCGATATAGAAAGTTAAGTTCATGCCATCGGATTTTTTCACATATTCCACTTCGACAACTTCATAGCCTAAATTTTCTATAATCGGCACGATTTTTTCTTCGCAAATTGATTTTACTTTACCAGCCAATTTTAAAAATCCTCCTTTATAATGCGAGGAGCGTTGCAGAATTGCACGCTCCTCAAATATCAAGTCTAGCTTATTATAACAAAAGCATATAAGAAAATCAAGTGTTTTTAAGCTATTTTATCAATTTCTTCATTTTATCTAAAAGAACTATATTATATTGATTGAAATGAAGATCTATTTATTTTCAACCTTTTTAACCCTATGCATTTCCATTAAAACTTTAGCTGTTGCGTAAGCATCATTATAAGCTCTGTGAGCACCTATTAATTTAACATTTAATGCCTTGACAACAGTGGATAATTTATAATTAGACAACCTTAAAGAAGATTGCTTGACAACAATCATCGTATCAATAATCTCATTGTCAAAAACCAAGCTAACCTTTCTCGCAGCCTTTGTGATGAACTTCATATCAAAGCCGATTACATTATAACCGCTTAGGATACACCCTTGTGCCCAGTTATAGAAATCTCGAATGACACTTTCGATTTTAGGAGCAGTGGCAACCATTTCATTGGTAATATTGGTTAATTTTTGAACTTCTAGAGGAATGGGCGAATTAGGTTTTATTAAAGTGGAAAATTGTTCGGTAATCTCTCCATGAGAGATTTTGACTGCACCAATTTCAGTTATCTCACAAATGTCCGGATCTAAGCCCGTCGTTTCAATATCAAAAACAACAATATCATTATTCAAAATAAAAGCATCATACTGAGGTTTAACATCAAACAAATTCTCTTGATTACTTCGTGGAACTATTGTTGGAATTACCACCGGCTTATGCAAAAGTGGATCATAGGAAGGAATATCGGGCTCAGTATTGTTAATATTAGCTAATGACAATTTTTTAATTCTATAAACAATTTTCCCATAAGCATCTTTAATAATATCTCCAAGACAAAGCACAAAGCTTCCATCTGGCAGGGCCTCCATGTCTTTGAGATAGATTTTTGCCGAAAAATAAATACAATCTATATTTCCTGACACATCTTTAAGATTAAAGGTAAATAGACTCCTTTCTTCTCCTGCTTTTTTACCTTTTTTCAAAACGTAATTTCTTTGTATTTTATTTTTAATAAGGCCGGCTAAAATAACGGAGAACTTAATATTTTTATTATTTTTTATGTATTCAGGTTTAGGTAGAATGTCACCACCGACAATCTTTTTAATAACGTGTACATCATATCTATCGACTGAAGTTGGGATTGTAATAATATCATTACTTTCAATTTCATCTGGCAAAATTTCATCATTTTCCACTATTTTGAGCTCGAAATTTGCAATATAAAGATTATTCAAATACTTGAGTAGATCAAGTCTTAGCTGTTTATCATCAATCAATGAAAAAATGTCTTGATTTAAACTTATGGTAATTGTTTTATTTAAACTATCCCCATCAATTTTTAAATTATCTTTTGCCAAATATGGTATAAGTCCCTTTCTGTTTGTATTAAAAAAATTTAAAATATCAGCTAAAATCAGCTTATCATCTAAATAACTTTTTCTAAATTTGACTTTGATATCAAAATTTAATGATAGATAGTTTGTTAAAAATTTAGCAATTTCGTCCTTGTCTTCTTGTGAAATTTCATCGATAGTTAAAGGATATAAAAAAGTTATTGTACAGAGTTTTTTATCATCTTCTTGCACAACACTCAAGAGTTTGAGAAAAGAAAATTTAGAATCAAACTGTTTGTTTAATACACTTATAATATCTTGCATAAAGTCATTTTACAACAAGAAATGCAAAATGTCAACAAGAATAACAAACCCAAAAAGAACAATGAGTCCGACCGTGTGTATCATATTTTCAAGCTCTCGTTTTATTGGTTTTTTTCTGATCGCCTCTATTGAAGTAAAGAGAACATGAGCTCCGTCAAGTGCCGGTATTGGTAAAATATTAAAAATTGCCAGATTTGCTGAAATTAAAGGAATTAGAACAAGAAGATTAGCCAAATTCGCTTGAGTAAAATTAGCAATGGTTGCGATCGTTGTTATTGGCCCACCGATTGAAGAGATTGGAAGCTGAAAAGTTATTAAAAGGAACAAACTTTTAAGAACCACCCATGCAAGCCCGAATGCAAACGGAACCGCTCGCTCTAATGCCTCACCCACAGTATGAACATATGCTTTTACGTTTACATCCCAGTAATATGAATAACTATATTCAGGATTGCCTTGATCATCATAGAGCAGATTTCCACTCTCGTCCTCTTTTTGAACTTGTACTTGAGTGAAACCTAGGTAAATATTTTTATATTTCCCGTTTCTTTTCACTATGGCAGTAAACGGGTTATTTGCTGTATATTCTTTAAAAGCGGTTCTTTCGTCTATAGAAGTATCCTGTCTCACTTCTGTTAGAAAATGATTAAGATTTGTTACCCTTGCGTTTATAAGATCATTATAGTTGGCGCCATATGCAAAGTCGATTTTTTCCCCATCGATAGAGATTATGACATCTCCAGGTTGCAAAAGCTCCTCTTGTGAATATATCTCAGCGATAGGAGAATAATTTGAACCATCTATCATATTGTCCACAGTAGTTGAATTTAAAGGTTGATAGCTTTCAAACTGAGGGATGTCATATCCGACCGTACACAACAGTAAAAAGCTCGTCAGTACTGCAAAAGCAAAATTAAATGTCACACCAGCAAGGAAAACAAGTATTCTTTTCCAAGGTTTTTGGTTGTTAAAAGCATCTTTGTCTTTTTCATTTGTTTCGTCCTCTCCTGCAAAAGCACAATAGCCACCAAGAGGAAAAATTCGAAGAGAAATCAGTTCCCCTCTTTTATTTTTACGAGAAAAGATAGCCTTACCAAAGCCAACCGAAAATTCTGTAATTTTAAAGTTAAGCATTCTTCCTACAACGTAGTGTCCAAATTCATGAACCATAACCATTACCAGCAGAATTACGATTGCAAGAAAAATATATAAGATATACATATTACCTCTTTAAATCACCGCAAATAAAATACTAAAAGCAATAAAGATAAAAGGTGCAACAAAAACGTAGGAATCAAATCTATCGAGCATACCACCATGTCCAGGGAAAATCGATCCAGAATCTTTGACCTTTGCAGATCTTTTCAATGAACTCTCTGCCAAATCGCCCAATTGACTGATTATCGATCCGAGACCGGCGATTATGATGATTTTCCAAAGCGTTATACCAGCATCCTGCAATATAACTGACATCGATGGAACGGCATCAAATATGCAAAATACTACTACAGATAGTAGTATGCACCACAGAAAACCACCAATTGCGCCAGAAATTGTTTTATTCGGACTAATTTTAGGCGCCAGTTTCTTCCCTCCGAAAAGTCCTCCAGTAATATAAGCAAAGGTGTCCGTGAAAATAGGTACCAAGAAAGCAAACAACAATACATAAACTGACACCCAACCATTAAAGTCAGTTAAACTTGTAAAAGAAGATGACATATCTTCAAAGTGGTTTATGAGTGTTAAAAACATTAGAAGAAAAGCCGGATAAATGTAGACCAACGTCGTATTTAATGCTTTAAAGAATGAGTACTTTGGCAAATTATAATTCATTTTTCTTGTCTTCAATTCCATTTTTGCACTCTTATAATCAATGCATGACCAAATAAATGCTATTAGGAAGAACAACAAGATGACCCCAACAGCGATCACAATAGTAAATTCTATACCTATTGCACTATCATATTCAATAGACAATAATAAGGCAAGCATTAAAAATGCGGGAAATATGATCGCAAAAATTTTATTGTTAAACCTATTGGTTTTGGTAAAAAGTTTTGAAGCTTCATACGAGGCAAAACAAGTTATCGCCAAAATTAAAGCATCAAAGAAATAATTACTCACATATATTTTTAAAATGAATGCTATCACAAGTACAATCACAATTCCAAGTGAAGTCAAAAGTCTAGTTTTCAATTTAAACCTCCAAATCTTCTATTTCTCTTTTGATAAACTTCCAAACATTTTATAAGATGTTTTTCATTAAAGTCGGGCCATAACACTTTCGGAAAATACAACTCGCTGTAGGCCATTTGATACAACATAAAATTTGATATTCGTGTCTCCCCGCTTGTTCTGATAACCAAATCAGGCTCTGGAATATCTCCAGTATCTAGAGAATGCAGAATCAGCTCTTCGCTGACCTGCTTACATCCGCTTGTAATAAGCTTATTAACTGCTCTGACAATATCATCTCGTCCGCCATAATTAAGAGCAAATATAATACAAGTATCTGTAAATGATGCAGTTTGCTCTTTAATATTTGCTAAAGCATCCTGCAGGTCTTTGGGAAACTTATCCAAAAGGCCAATCGTGTCAACTTTGATTTTATGCTTTAGAAAAACATTATTGTCTTTCTTTAAATATTGCCTTAAAAGATCAAAAATTGTATCAACTTCTTCTTTGCTCCTTTTCCAGTTTTCGGTTGAAAATGCAAAAAATGTGCAATATTTAATCTTTAATTTTTGACAGGCAAGCACTGTTTTTTCAATAGCTTTTATACCTTGTTTATGACCCAAGGTTCGAGGCAGTCCACGCTTTGTAGCCCAGCGTCCATTGCCATCCATGATAATTCCGATATGAGTTGGTATATTATTCATTTTTAAATTCCCTTTTAATCAAAACAAAAACTTATGGATTAAATTATATTTCCATAATTTCTTTTTCTTTTGTTTTGCTGTTTAGGTCAATTTTTTCACAAGCTTTATCAACCAACTTTTGTATATCATCAAAATAGCCATCTCGTTCATCCTCAGAAATTTCTCCATTTTTTTCTGAATCCTTTATCATATCCATGGCATCTCGTCTTGCATTTCGAACAGCAATCTTGGTTTCCTCTGCAATCTTTTTAATTGATTTAACAATTTCAATTCTTCGTTCTTCTGTAAGCATAGGGAATACAAGTCTGATCACCTTTCCATCTTCATTTGGCGTCACCCCTAAGTCTGCTGCTGAAATTGCCTTGGAAATGTTTTTAACTTGACTTTGATCCCAAACTGATATGGCTAAAATACGAGCTTCAGGAACTGTAATAGAGGCCATATTCTTTATTGGAGTTGGCGCTCCATAATAGTCTACGTAAATTTTATCCAGAATATGCGGATTAGCTCTTCCCGCCCTGATAACCAAATATTCTGACAATTGATGATTTATTGCCTTCTCAATTTCTTCCTCGCAAGAGAGAAAAATTTCATCTATAACATCGCTCATAAACTTCTCCTTGTGTTTATTTTACTATAAACGGATCATTTTTGCAAATGATTTACATTAATGTCAGAAGAATATTGGCTAAATTTGTAAACTTCTTTATCTCATTTTTATGTTCTTGACTTTTTGTTGTTATAATACTATAATGTAATACATGAAGAGAGTAATATTAGATAAAAATATACAAAAAATAAATATAGATGCAAGAGGCTCAAGACCAAAATTTTGGTTTTATTTTAAGGATAACCCTGATGAAAAATGGCTATTTAAAAATACCAATAGATCCAATAAATCAGGCAATCAAACAAAAACTTATGAGGATATTGGAGAGGTGGTTTTTAGTAGAATATGTAAAAAGCTGAAAGTGGATTGTGTGGAATACAAGTTAGCCACCGCCTTGAATGAAGAAGAGAAAATAGAAGGTGTCATTTGTAAAAATTACAATAGTGATAACAGTGTGGAAATGTCTGGATATACTTTACTTGAATCTTACCGAAGGTATATTTACGATAATTATCAAGGCTTACAAATACCTGCAGAAAACACTCTTGAAAATTATAAACTAAGTCTAGAAAATTTAAATTTTGTACAAACAGAAAATAAAAAGCATAAAAATGCTCAATCTTTTTCGCTCAATCCAGAAAAAATTTATCGTCAACTTTCAAGGATGCTCATTTTGGATTATTTATGTTGTCAGTCGGATAGAAATTGGTATAATATCTCCTTTTTAATTGATGATAAAACAAAAACATTAGAGATGGCTCCCCTTTTTGATAACGGAAATATCTTTTCTTGGAATTTTCGAAAAGCAGTGATTGAACAACAATATAAAATTTTAAAACGAGAGAGCGCTTATTCGAGATATATTGAATTATATAATTCAAAATCAATGGCTATGGGCATAAAAACGCCTGTTTCACACAGAAATATTGATAAACAAATTCAGTCAAATAATGTAAAAATAAAGGACCTGCCAGTTGGTTTATTTGAAAATGAACTTGCTGAAATTATAGCAAATGACAAAATGCTCAGCGCTTTTTTAGACGAATGTGGGCAAATACCATTATTTATTGAAGAGGCATTTGAGGATATAGCTGATGAAGAATATACTCTTTTAAAAGATCAGTCAAAAATGCTTGCCAAAGTTAAGTTTGAACATTTACAAAGTCTGGTAAACAAAAAGATTTCTGAAAAGGAGGAAGATAATGAGTATAACATTTAATTATATGAATTTTGAACTGGGAGTTTTAAGATTTGAAAATGATACCTTTGTCTACAACTCAAATCCTCAAGAAGAACAGAAAGCCAAAATAGCCTCTTTTGGTTTTTTGGACTATGATTTATACAATTCAGTAAATTTATTATCTAAAAAACCATTTATAGAATTTCAGCCATTTTTAAGCCAGGCGACCAGAGAAGATATTGCAAAGTTGTGTAACATAACCAGTAAAGACAGTGATATTGAAAAACTGATAAAAATGGCCAATAAAAATATTCGTCTTGGTGCTTATTCAT
Organism: uncultured Clostridia bacterium; assembly: GCA_944384495.1. Taxonomy (GTDB): domain Bacteria; phylum Bacillota; class Clostridia; order Christensenellales; family UBA1242; genus Caccovivens. The sequence continues at coordinate 7,346 of CALWTP010000011.1, read as the reverse complement.
TGTCTCTAAAGTAATGGCTGTAAAAAAATAACTCATTTTTACTATAAAAAGCAATGGCTTGGATTTATTTAAAACGGCACAAAAGTTCAATAAAAAGCATATTTTTATTCCAACGAATATAGATGTGTAATTTTGTTGATTAATGTAATGTATTTAAATGTTACAATCTTATAAATTATATAAATTACAAACTCTACTACCACTGCCAGCAAGACAAATACCGCGATATTTGCAATTGCACTAGTGATTAATTATAATCGGCAACAAAAAACTTCTAAGATCAATCTTAGAAGTTTTTATTAATTTTGTATTATTTATTTCCTCGCATTTGCTTTTCAACTTCTTCTGCCAAATTGTCATTTCTTTTTTCAAGACCTTCGCCCATTTCAAATCTAGCAAATCTACGAATAGAAATTTTTTCACCAATCTGCAGTGTTTTTTCATTGATATACTGTTGTATTGTTATGCTTGGATCTTTTACAAAAGGTTGTTCAAGTAAGCAAACATCTTGATAGAATTTTTTTACACGTCCCTCAACCATTTTATCAATAATTTGAGCTGGCTTACCTTCATTAAGTGCTTGATTTCTTAAAATTTCTTTCTCTTTTTCAAGCTCCTCTTGAGGAACTTCCTCAATTCTTACATATTTTGGTGCACTTGCTGCAATTTGAAGAGCCACATCATGTCCAATTTCTTGAAAAGCATCTGTTTTTGCAACAAAGTCCGTTTCACAATTAATTTCTACAAGGACGCCAATCTTTCCTCCCATATGGATATAGGAAGTTACAATACCCTCTGATGCAATTCTTGACTGTTTTTTGGCTGCAGCAGCTATACCTTTCTCTCTAAGCCAAACAATAGCTTTTTCAAAATCTCCATCACATTCAACCAATGCTTTTTTGCAGTCCATCATACCCGCATTGGTTTTTGCTCTAAGCTCTGCAACATCTTTTGCTGTAAAATTCATAATTACTCCCCCTTACTCTCAGTATTAGTTTCAGTTTTATTTTCTTCAGCTTTTACCTCAGATTTTTCTTCTTTTTTTGGCTCGCTTTTCTTTTTAGCTGGTTTTTTCTTGCCGTTCTTTTTAGTTTTATTCTCTTCGCCAGCCTCAGCGATTTCCAAATTAGGCTTTGTTTCTGCTAATACTTTTTCTAAGTCAATATCCTCTTCTTCAGCATTTTCCTCTTTTTTCAAAGAGACACCTTCAGTTGCCTCGATTACAGCATCAGCCATAGCTTGAGCAATCAATTTCACCGATCGTATAGCATCATCATTTCCTGGGATAACATAAGAAATACCATCAGGATTGCCATTGGTATCAACAAGTGCAACCATAGGAATACCAAGAATTTTACACTCATTTACGCAAATGTGTTCAATGTTAGGGTCAACAAGGAAAACCGCTCCTGGAAGCTCATGCATTTCTTTAATTCCTCCAAGATTTTTCTCAAGTTTATCTCTCTCAGCTTTTAAAATTGTAACTTCCTTTTTAGGTAGCAAATCAAACTCTCCAACCTTTTCCATTTGGTTCAGTTTGTTTAATCGTTCAATTCGAGATTTGATTGTTCTGAAATTGGTCAAGCAACCGCCAAGCCAGTGAGAATTGATATAAAACATCCCACATCGCTCTGCTTCCTCTTTGATGGCATCTTGTGCTTGTTTTTTGGTGCCAACAAACAGAATCTTTTTGCCAGACGCAACAATATCTCGAACAAACAAATATGCCTTGTCCACCTGCTCTGATGTTTTTTCAAGATTAATGATATGGATATCATTTCTTGCAGTAAAGATAAAAGGCTTCATTTTTGGATTCCATTTTCTTGTTTGGTGTCCAAAGTGTACTCCAGCCTCAAGGAGTTGTTTCATTGAAATAACCGACATTTTTTATTCCTCCTTTTGTTTTTGTCCTTCCCCGTAGTTTTCTAGCTTTTAAAGGCAACCTCAGAAAGAAATCTTTTTCTTAAAGAAAATATCGTTTGCTATCTTTAAGCGTCTTAGGCAACAGCCGATAAAATATACTACGAGTGCATATTTGTCCAATGACTATGATAGTGTATCATTTTTGCTGAACATTGTCAAGGATAAATCCTGTTTTTTCAAACAAAAAGGCTTCTATTTTGTGAAATAAAAGCCTATTAGTTTAATTTTATTTTGTTTTATGCGTTTTCTTTGCTTTCGCTTTATATAATGTCGTCCACAGAGTTGGTAAAACAAAGGTTGAAGTATAGAATGTCACAACTAGTGATACCAAAAGACCAAGTGCAACAGATCTAACCCCTGCCACTGCTACTGCAATAAACAATATCACTCCAACGAGCACGAGCAAATAGATTAATACCTTTTTAAAAAGAATTTCCTTTGCTGTAATATCTGAGAGTTGTGCAATGTTGAGCTGGCCATGTTTCTCTGATGTAATATTTTCTTTGGCAGACATGTAAAAATATATCAAGTTGAATAATGTAAAAACAAATGTTGCTAATAGAATAATGCCCATAGAATAGTTTATCGTTATTCTACAAATTGCCAATAAGGCAATTGTTAAGAAAATGTCAAGTGCAACTTGCATTAGCATAACCAAGCTTGCCGAAGGATTGTATCTGAATGTCAGATAAACTGCTGCAACAATTAAAGCAAACACGATACTTGCCACAATAGCAATAGCCCAGCCAAAATTTGCCTGTGGAGCCACATAATCAGCTGAAGAAACTGCATCCTCAAAATTGTCGTAAGCAAATTCTTGTATTATACTCTCTCTCACTGTCAGATCAACGATTTCAATTTCTTCTAAATTTGTGGTATTATGTTGATACTTTAATTCAATAGCTTGTCCATTTGCAACGACAAAATCGTCGCTTATAATATTCATTGAAGATACCACATATGACGTAACTTTCACTTCAGTATCGCTTAACGCATTGAAAATTTTATCGCACACTGTGTTGTAATCATCAGTATCATTTAAGTCATAGTTGCCCACAGCAGTGTCAGTTATTTCTGGCTCATTATTTACATAAACTTTCAAGGTGCTATAACCGGTAAAATCGGTGCCAAGATTTAACCCGACAGTGCTAAGCAAAATTATGCCGACTAAAATGATTACTAAAGGTGCAATCATGAAATAGAGGAAATTTTTACTGATTGCTATTTTACTGTTTAATATTTTTTGTTCCAACTTCATTTTTTTCATGCAATCTCACCTCCTTTATCAGGATTGGTGTTTTGTTCATTTTCTACTACGACAACTATCTCATCCTTTAACTCCTTAACATTTTTATCACGATAAAGTCTCATAGCTTTTGCATTTTTGCTGTTTAATGGGAGATAAATTTTGATCAAATACCTAAGAATAACTAAAGATGAGAACATTGACACAAGTGCTCCGAGAATAAGTGTAATGCCAAATATTTTTAAAGAGGAAGGTGCAAAAATCCAAATAAAAATGCTTGCCAGAATTAAGATAAAATGGCTGTCTAAAATTGGCCACAAAGCCTTTTTAAGTCCGCCTCTGCAAGAGAGATGAATTTTCTTGCCTAAAGCATATTCTTTTTTAATTTTCTCAAAAATGATAGACATTGAAATTACGCAAGTCATCAGAGCCAGTAATGATCCAAAAATTCCAGCAAGATTTAATGTGATAAAAGGTATTGCTTGCAATAAGAAAAGATAGATTATAAGACTGAAGACATTCGTTAAGATACCAAGCAGTCCTAAAGTACCATACCTTATATATAAAGCAACGTATATAACCATAATCAGGACAAGAGAAGCAATTCCAATATAGAGAAGTGTATTTTGTCCTAAAATTGGAGACACGGCACTTGCTTCGATCAGTGAAATCTCATATCCCAAACTACTTCCAACGATTTCATATAGTGTTCTTGATAATTCTGTAGTGTTAGAGGCGATTGCATTTGAGCTGTTTACAACAAAAGAAAAAGAGTTTCCTGATATTGTATCACTAGTTATTTCCCCTAAAAGATTTTCTGAGCTCACTTCGCCAAAATAGATATAAATAGTCGACGAAGAGGTAAGCTCTGCTCTTTCTTTCAATTGTTGAAGTTCTGCTCTTCCTTGATTTGAAAATGTAAAGGTAAAGCCATAACCTTCACTCTCATAGTCATAATATACTGACACATTTGTCAAATTATCTCCATTTAAATAAACAGTTGGATCAACACTGTCGGAAGCTTGTTCTAATGTAAATGATAACTCGTTTCCACTTTGCAAATACGCAAACACTTCAGAATCACTTATTGCTCCTGAAACTTCAACTCGCACCTTATTCTCCCCTTGACGAACAATGCTCATCTCAGGATAGTTCTCTTGTTCTAATAAGTTTTCTATTTTTACAAGAGAATTATCAATCAAACTCGGTAAATCCTCATTTGAATTTCCAGATAACTCACAGTTATAAATCGCGGTAACTCCCCCATTAAGATCAATGCCTTTTTGTATTGAATTCAAAAATCCATTATACTGATCGGTGGAAGCTGGAACAGAAAAAGGACATACACACAACAGTATGCCTAAAATTGCAATTACAGTCAGCAAAACAAATGAAACTATTGAGTATTTTTTTATCATCTATAAGTCCTTTTAAACAATCTGTAAATAATCATCTACACTATTATAGAGAATTAAAAGGACTATGTCAAATAATTTAATGATTTTAATTGCTAGTTTTTTTGATATTTACACAAATGATTCCGCATATCGCACCTATAATTGCTCCGAATACTATATCGGTCAACAGTGTAATATCAAATACAATGCTCCCGCTTAGTGCAGAAAAAGCTAAGAAGGCCACAATTGTATAAATAAAGCCAATTAATAAACCACATACAAGACCAAGTTCTTTAGATTTTTTCAATCCCAGGAAGACTCCTAAAAATACACTTATTCCTTTTATAACTTGATTGACTGGCATTATAAGGCTATCAGAGATATTTGTAAATTTAAGAATGAATGCAAACACAAGTATTAATACCAAAGAAATACATAGTGCTATCAAACTACCTTTTAGGATATTTTTCAAAACTGGTGATGTATTACCCTTTAATTCCCCCTTTAATCTCTTTTTCATAATTGACTCCTTTTCAAAAATTTATACATTTTTATATTAATTTTTAACTATTAATCATAGTGAATTCGATAATATACTATGAAGGTGAAATTAAAAAAATAACCTATTATACCTTTAGAAAATAAGTTATTTTAATATTTTGACACTTTTCGACTTGAAACTTCATATATCTAAATCATTATCCATGTTGTTGTCATTAGATTTATTTTTTGCTTTTAATTTTTTATTAAATTTTCGAAATTCTTTCATCACCTGATTAAAATTACTGAGTTGTTTGTCACTGTTCTGTATAAAATCTTTTCTGCTCGAAAGATAAACTATAAAGCCAAACCCAGCAAATCTTTTATAAACATTCCTTGGATTACATAACTTATATTTTGCATTTGATTTCAAAGTTGAACAAGCAAAATTCGTCCGATCCTTCCTTACCGTCTCTCTGTCTAATGTTTGTTCTGCAGTAAAATGGAAAAGATTGTCATATAATTCTTTGGACATAATCATAAAGTTTGCTCCATCAAATACAAATTTCCGTTCTTCTATATCAAATGTTGCCACCGAATGAAAAAGACCATCCCCTGTTTGATAGGGATTGATCTTACCAAAAACTAAATTGCAGGGAAATTTGGCTCTTGCAACAAACCGATAAGCGCATGAGTGACACTCCTTGGGACTACAAAAAACACTATTCCCAAAAATAGCATTAGCATGAATAAAAATACCTTTTGTTTTATCATATGTCAATTTATTCCATTTGAAATCGTTAATTTTGGTATTCTGACTATCATATTGTTGACTGATGTTTTTTTCAGATTGATATAAGTGAGCACATGCAAGCGTTATATCATAACATAAAGTTTCTCTATTATCAAAAAGATTATTGTCAAATCTATCTTTTATTACTTTGGCAAAATCAGCTTCATAAAGCAGTCTTTCTTTCATATAATCTTCTGATTTATAGATTTCCATATGCATATGCTAACATATTTTTCAAAATTTGTCAATTTCAATTTTGTAAAAAAATATAAAAAAACAATAAAAAAGAAAGAATGATAGATAACCCGTAGGGTTGATACTTCTTCTTTCTTATTTATATAAAATTGTCGTTTTGAGTTTAACACTAAAATATAACGATATTTTAGTCTTTCTTAATCACTGCCAAAAAGCTTCTAAAGAATAACGCTTTCAACATTATGACGTTCGCTTATTAAATTATTTCATCCTTCTTTTTTGAAACCTTTAACCTTTTCTTTTTAGTGCTTGCGCTATTTTCATCTGTATTGTCTGTTAAAGCCGAGTCACTGTTTTCATTTTTTTTTGTTTCAGTTGAAACTTGATCATTATTCTCGCTTTCAATAGTTTTGTCATGATCAAGCACTTTGTTTTCAAGTTTCGTGTCTTTCTTATCTTCTTTATTTTCGATTTTTAAATCTTTATTTTCTTCAGCTTTAATCTCCTCTTCATCTTTAAATACAGTGTAAATGGCATATGCATCAACAGAAATATAGCCCTTATTCTTTCCTGTACCAGTCTCAATCGTTACGATCTTTTTATCCTCTTCAAGATGAAGATCAACGATTGTACCGTAAACACCACTTGTGGTAAGAACACGATCTCCTCTTTTTAAAGAATTCGTTTGCTCTTGCATCCTTTGATTTTCTTTCTTGTTTCTGGTTGAAATTAAAATTGGATAAATTATAATCAACAGAACAATAAATACAATTAAAATTATTTGCGTCGTGTCCATTTTGCCTCCTTCTTTTATTAGTCATATTTAAAAATAAAATTTTTGACACAGAATTTAAACATAACTTATGGTTTAGTTTAACATAAAAATATTGCTTTTCAAAATGAAAATCACTAAATTTTCTTTGTTTTAACCTCATTTTGAAGTCTATCGATAAAATCTGACAATTTTAACCCCGATTTATTCTCATACCCACGCCCACGAATTGAGATTGTATTAGTTTTCTCTTCCTCGTCACCAACTATGATAAGATAAGGAATTTTCATTGAAAGCGCTTCACGAATTTTATAGCCGATTTTCTCGTTTCTAAGGTCGCTTTCAACTCTAAAACCGCTAGCGATTAACTCTTTAGCCACATTCATGGCATAATCATTATTCCTCTCTGTAAGCGAAAGCACTTTTACCTGTTCAGGTGCAAGCCAAAGAGGGAATGCGCCAGCATATTTTTCAATTAAATATGCCAAAGTCCTCTCATAACAACCAATACTGGTTCTATGAATGATATATGGTGTTTTT
>CALWTP010000010.1 GCA_944384495.1 uncultured Clostridia bacterium | reverse complement strand
TGTTTTTTCTCCACTCGCGACCAAACGAAAAGCATAAATAAGCCGAAAAAAATATCGTCAATTAGATCTTTTGACGATATTTTTTTAACATTTGAGTATATTTTTTTAATAATTTGTGATTTTATCCTCTATATTATATGTCTATCAGGTAAAAATGTGAACAAAATCTATTATGCACCCACTTTTGTAAATACAGTATACGCAACACCGTCAATCGTTTCAGTGTCAGTAGTAAAGTTTGTCTCGCTCTCAAGATATGAATTCTCATATGCATTTACAATACTCGTCGGCACCTTCACAGTTGTGGCATTGTTTAAAATCTCTCCACAGACATTTGCAATTACATCTGTTGCATTTGTGTAAATATTCTCACTTTTAATCACCACGGTTGCGAGATTTGTGCAAGACTGGAAAGCAGCATTATCTATGCTTGCCACCATCTCCGGAATGGTTATTGAGGTAATAGAACTGTTTTGAAATGCATATTCTCCGATTGTTTGAAGATTACTATTGTCTTCAAATGTTACAGATTGCAACGATGTACAATTGTAAAATCCTTGATAATTTATACTTGTTACACTTGCTGGGATTGAAACGTCGGTTAAGGATGCACAACTATCAAAAGCACGTCGACCAATCACCTCAAGACTAGATGGTAATTCCACACTAGTAATTGAAGCTCCATAAAATCCCCAAACATAGTCCATAAAAGCATTTTCCGATGCTATTTGAGTGACAGTAAAATCCGTCCCCTCGATATATTCAAGTATAGGCCCATAGCTGACAGAATAAGGGAGTAAATCATTTGGGCTTTGCATATTCTCCATCACTTGCATATACAGTAACATTTGGTTGTTTGGATCTACATTTTCATCATCAATGGTCAAAATATCCTCTAAAGTGATTGTATAACTATCCTGTCCAACATTAATTGTGACATAATCTACTTCCCGATAAAATACATTTAACATAGGAAAAACTACTATCATAGATGTCGCGTCGGTCGCAAATAACTTTTGTGCATTTTCGGTTGTATTGTCAAGTGTGAAATCCCCTATTTTTACTTTGCAAGGGAAATCTAGTGTATCATCAAGTAATAAAAGTGGATTATCGGTAGTTACATTCTGCGTGGTGGTATTGATATCAATCCAAGTTGAAGAGCTTGGAGTTTCAAGAGTATAATTTCCCACAGCAAGTTGCATTGCATATACCCCAGACATATAACTCGAGCTTAAAAATTTTTCTACCTCCTCCTTGTTTGCAAATTCATATACGATATAATCTTCAGCACTTTCTCTCACGGAATAGCTCGATGGTATAATTACATTGTCTTCAGTGCCAACATAACTTACCAGCGCTCCATTTTCAAATGTGAAATCAGCATAAACTTCCGGTTCATATTCCTTAACTTCAACAGTAATGCCATTTAAATCAATTGAAGTGGTGTTGGGGGAATTGATGGCAAGAGTGATGGTGCCAGAAATTGGAGTTGAGTCTGTTATAGGTGCATAGTCCTCTCCTTCTGGAATATCTTCTGTTGTTGGGCTTATTGTGCCAGATGCAGTCGCTATCACATTTGCACTCTGAAGCTCGGACGACAGGGTCACTTCTCCTGCATCATATGTAAGAGCGGTGGTGTTGATAAGAGCAAAGTGAATTTTAAAACTGGTGTTTTACACTGTGTGAGTGCCGAGGCTGAGGGTTATGCCATCGTTGATGTATCCTGGCATAAAGCTGGTGATCTCTGTTATTGTGCCATCTGAGTCCTCAAGGCGGACATTCTTGACATAGAGTGATCTGTCCGATATCTCAAAGTTTATCGTTCCTTCCATATGGATCGACTGGGTCTGAGCGGCAAGCACTCCGATTACCAGAGTTGCAATTGCGAGCATAAACATGATAATCGCCGATGTCAATTTCATTTTTAAACTCATATTCTTCCTCCTCTTTGTTTTTGAAATTAGGCTGACCTTATTATTCTCTTTTTAAAACATTCACTGGAAATTATTGATAGAATAGTTTTTTTATCTCAGTCTTTGCTTTTCTATGTTATAAGAAAAAGCACTGCTGTATTAGATTTATATAATCTCAAGTCTTGTTTTGGTTTAAGAATGACATAAGGTTTGGGGGCCCGCCTTGCGAAGAGGACTTTGCAAAAGTCCTTGGGAGGGCTGGTCAGCCCTCCTGCTTTTGGCATATGCCCAAAGCCTTCGCAAGGCGGGTTTATGTTATTTTGTATAATTCCTACCTCTATTATACCCCCCCCCGCCAAAAGTCAACTTTTTTTACCTTTTTTCCAAAAGGAAGTTGACTTTTGGCGCTAATTTCCAAAAAATGAGGATGGATTTGAAACTTTTTTGTCCTAAAGTGCAAACTTTTGTCAAAAATTCTGTTTTTCAACTTATATATTTTTTCATATTTTGCACCTTTTCTAAGCATAATGATGTGATTGTCAAAGGGAAAGCTATAAAGCGCTTCATTTATCGAAATAGGATAATTTTAAAAAAAATCTTATCATTTTTCAGATAAGATTGTGCTTTCAACTATTTTCACTTGGTAATTTTGAGGTTTGCTTCCCTCTTCCCAGCATATTTCAATATTACAAAAGAAATTTTCGTCGATTATCGGATAAAAATTGGCTTGATTTGATTTTTCACCATTGACAACTTGATAAAATTCGCCATTTTTAATTTCCTCATCACCCACTTTTGCCCAGCCACTATCATAATCCTTGACAGAAGATGGAGCAATTATCTTAATGCCTACCCTATTTCCCTCCTTATCCCAACCCTTTGTCAGGTCCTTTTGGTAGAAGGCAATAACCTCACCTTCGCCACCGAAAACAGCGGTATGAGAAATTTCATCATAATAAAAGGATAAATCTCCTCCAGTTTTTTGGTCATCTTGATACACTATATTCTGAGGATAGACTTTTTCCGTGCATGATGCCATACATAGAGATAAGGTCACAATCAAAACACATAAAAATATTTTTAAAATTGAATTTTTCATACTTTTATGTTGTACTTTAATGTTGTTTTAATACTAATCTGTCACTTTTCTTAAAATTTTTTTCTTGTTTTGCTTTTTTGTGGCTATCATTTGTATTTTAAGTACATCTGAACGTTTGATCTGAAATTTTGAAAAAACCATAATAGCCAGAGACAAAAATATAGCACAGCCAAAACAAACGATCATCCCAAGTCCACTCTGAACTGACATGGCTTGAATGGGCTGGGTTGAGTCAAATTTTATTGCATCGAGCAGGATGCCAATTATTAAAAGTGCAATGGAATTTGCAAGATTGTATGAAAATGTGAAATACCCAGTGTATGCTCCCGCATTATTTTGGCCGGTCTGGTAAATTTCCAATGTCACACAATCGGCATACATTGCAAAAGGAAGAGAATACATTGCTCCCGCCCCAATTCCACAAAAAATCAAGCATGGAATTGCAAGAAAGAACATTGTGGAAGAAGAAACATAATCTCTAAATAAAAATGTGATAAATATTAAGAATATACCAAGCACAATTGTTGAAAGGGAAATGATTAAAGCTCGTTTTTTCTCTATTCGGTTGGATAAATAAACCCAAAGTGGCTGTGAGGCAATTGCTCCGCCGAAAAGAGCAATCAAAACAATGGAAATTTGACTGCTGGAAAAGTGATAGCAATAGGTAAAAAGGTGCATACCAACGGAAGTCAAAAAAGCAGATGCAATTGTTGCAAAAGAATAGCCTAAAATCACCATTCTGAAATTTTTCTTCTTTAAGATGTTGAAATAACCGCTTATAAGTTTGCCAAGTTCAAACTTTTCTTTTGGTATATTTGGATCATAAATCTTGTTCTTACGTACGTATATAAGTGTAGAAAAAATTGCTATCAGTCCAAATATGATAAGCAATGCTGAGTTTATACAAGCGATTTTTATATATCCTAATTGCGTATGCTGAGACTGCACTCCAAGCGATAATGAGGACATGAAAAAATACATTAAAATGCTTGGCAAAATCATTCCAATTATATTAAATACCGTTTTAAATCCTTGCACTTTGGACTGCTCGTTATAGTCTGGAGCAATATCTATTGCAAGTGCGGCAAAAGGAGTTCCAAAACAGGTATTTGCACTTTCAATGGCAAGCATTCCAATTAGAAGATAGAAAAATTTTGCCATCTGAGGCATGGATGCTGGCATTGACCAGATACAAATATTTAAAAATGCAATAATAAAGATTCCGAAAAACATAAATCCAAGTCTTTTGCCAAAAAATTTATTTCTGGTATTATCTGATAAATGACCAATAAGCGGATCACTAACACCATCCCAAAGGGATGAAATTGCAATAGCAATCCCCACCAGTGACCCTGAAATCCCCATTACGGCCGTTGAAAAAAACATGATAAAATTATTGAGAGTTGCACTCATTGAACTATAGCCAAGTCCGCCAATCCCATAACATAATTTGGTTGAAAATTTTAAATTTTTTTTCACTTAATATAATTATGCTGTGGTGTAATTAATTATACTAATGCTTGTCTATATAACAAATAAAAAATTCCGCATTTTATTGCGGAAAATAATATTGAAAATTTATGCCAAACTTCGCATTATTTTGCAAAAAATTTTCACTGATAAAATTCTTGATCACATGGTTATTAAAAATGCTTCCAAACACTGTGACAATTTTATAGGCGATTTATAAATGCGATTTTTGAGTGATCAATCCTCATCTTCTGGCAAATTCGCAACATCTTCCTCTTGAACTGGATATAAAAGTTTTTTTGCTATTTCAAATCGCGATAGATCATATCTTACAAGATCTAATACCTTATCATCAATAACCGCTAGTATTTCTTTATTGCCTTCCTCATTTTCTTCACCAGTTGGGAGCTCTAGCGTTACTCCTTGCCCTGAAACTTTCTTCCCAGATTTAAGATCTTTGTATAGCGCCTTTTCAAAAAATATTTTGGCACGATATCCATTTCCACCTATAATTCTATACGCTCTTGCCTCTATGTCAATCTCGATTTTAGCAATAGTTTGCTTAACAAAAGCATCAAGGTCGACTGTAAAATTAGTTACAAAAGAGTTTTCTATAGCCTGAGCAATCTCTAAAGAGATATCCTTTGGTTCTTTTTGCGCATCAAGTTCACCAAGAATAAACTTTTTACTTGGTCTTTTTAATTGCCCCGGCAGAGTGCTAAGTTTGCGTACACTTAGCATCGTTTTCTTGTCTTGATAAAGTTTAGAGATAACAATTCCAGCATCAGAAAGCAAGTTGTTTTCAAGATCATATATAATCTCCTTTAATTTAAAACTGCCTTGGTTTTCCAAACGATAGAATTTTAAATTATTGTTAAGTTTTTGTATAATTTTATTAAAATCTCCATACCCAACAATAACAAAATGATAACTTTGAGTTTTTTCTTGCTCTATTTTATTTTTCAAAGCTTCCTCCTCTATTTTTTACAATTGTACAATTTTTTTTATCAAAAATCAAATGTTTAATATCTTTTTTATAGAGAATAATAAAAAAAGGAGGAATTTATGGATTATAATCAAAGCAAAACCAAACAAAACATTGCACGAACCTTTGCCACACTTTGTCAAGACAGTGCAAGGTATCACTTTATGGCTGATAATGCCAAGATTGAAAAATTTCACTCTTTAAGTAAATTTTTATTGCACCTTTCAATGCAAAAAATGGCACAGGCTAAGATTTTTTACGGCATTATGCTAAAAAATAACAAAAAAAGGAAAGACAAAGTAAATATTGAGTCCGGATATCCATTTGAAAAGCAGGTCTTATCGACAAGCCTTGCCGATTCTTATCAAATTGAAGAATATGAAGGTGGCAACCTGTTCCCATATTTTCAAAAAATAGCTTTGGATGAGGGACTGGAAGAAATTATGCAAAATTTTAAATATTTAAGCAAAATTACAATCGAAAACTCTCTTTTGCTTAAATCTTTAAGTGAAGATTTTGACAATCAAAGCTTGTATAAATACGACAATAAGACCAAGCTTATATGTGGCAACTGTGGATATAGCGATATATTAAAAGAGGGATGGACTCACTGCCCTTTTTGCGGACATGATAAAGGCTATATCTTGCTAAACTTGTCGAAAGAAATATAACTGTTTACGATAAAAAAAGCAAATATATACATAATTGCATCTAACATAGTATATATTTGTTTTTTTATAGTATTTGTTCAGTTTATATGGTAGGTATAATTGATTTTATTACAACATCTGTTGCAACCATGACGCCACTATCTGCACTTGTCATCACT
>CALWTP010000009.1 GCA_944384495.1 uncultured Clostridia bacterium | reverse complement strand
TGAATATACCTTTTGTTGTGGGTAGTGCAACTGATTTGCCTTATAAACAAGATAAATTTGATGCTGTAATTTTTTCTTACAATGGTTTAATGTGTATACCTGGTCAGAAAAATAGAGAAAGGGCACTACAAGAAATATATAGAGTTCTAAAACCAAATGGTCTTTTTATTTTTACTGCGCAAGATAGAGATAATATAAGATTTAAACAATCGTGGATAGATGAAAAACAAAAATGGGATAATGGAGAGCAAGACAAGAATTTAGAAATTTTTGGCGATAAGTTTTTGCCAGATGAAAATGGACATTTTAGTTTTTTACATTTTAGCAGTATAGATGAAATTATAAGCTTTTGTAAAAAACATAACTTTCAGATTGAGGAATATGTAAACAATTTAAAAATAGGCGCTGACGATGAGAAAAATCACGAGACTATTTTCTATGTTGTAAGAAAACAAAGTTAAATTTTTATACCCCTCTACTTATATAACTACATAAAATTTAAAATCGAGGGGTCATTTTTGGCAATTTTCTTAAAAATAATTAAAAAATTTTTACACAACCAAAAAAGAAGCAAGCAAAAACTTACTTCTTAAAACAATAATTATTTATATTAAAATCGTTATTTTAATACAATCTTACCTTTATAGAAACTTCCTTCTTTCTCTTCGGCTTTTTGTCTTTCGTTTTCAATGATATCATAATTTAGTGATAAGATTTTCGTTAAACTTAATATGTTTTCATAAATTATAATCAAACTATCTTTTGTGCTGATTTTTAGATTAGAAATAGCATTTTTTATAGATAGATAAATTTTTTCTTTACTTTTGGGACTTACAAAGTTAGGAAAGTCAATTTTGATATTCTTTAAATTGCAAAGGTCTTTAATAAGTTGGAGAAAATCTATGACAACTCTCGAACCTATTTTTTGTTCAATTACAAGTTCTGGCGTTTCTTTTAGTATGGTCCTATTTTTCTTCGACAAATATTCATTTCTTTTGATTTTGTCAAATAGCAAGCTTGTCTTTGTGCCACATGTAATAATTGGTCATCCCCTCTCCTTCGTTGGAATAAAAGTATGTCATCACTTAAATGTTTAAATCTGTTATCTTTTAATTATCCCTTGGAACCTTGCAAAACTTACTTATTTGCTCTTCGTTTATAGTTTAACATATCTTCTTGAAAAAACAAAATTTTATCAATAAAATCATTTTTGTATTAAAATTTGGGCTATAAATTGATATTAACAAAATTTTTACAATTTTCAACAATGTTTTATCATGTAAATTTGGAAAAGACAAAGTATTCTTTGGAAGTTTTTCTTTTGCGTTTTTCATTAATTTATTTGATTTGACAATCATAGATAATTTTGCAAATTTTTAATGACATTTCAAACAAGAATCATCAAATTGCTATTGATATGAAAAACACAACCTATCTTAGATTATTACAAGCATAATATACCCAAACAGTTGAATATTGATTTTTTTGTATTTCACTTTAAAAAGTCACTTTCTTACAATCACATGTCAAACACAGGTTTTTTAATTTAAAAATAACTTGGTATAAAAAACAGCCATAATTATTTTTTTAAAATTTTATGGCTGTTTTTTTTATTAAACTTGAAACTTTTTCATTAAATTTATCGCTTTAGCTTTCACTATGTTGACAGCATTTTCTTTCTGCGTAACGATTTGATATATCATATTTGCTATTTCTTTCATTTCTTTCTCACCCATGCCTAAAGTTGTTACAGCTGGGGTTCCTATTCTTAAACCACTGGTTACTGTCGGACCTTGTTTGTCATTTGGAATTGCGTTTTTGTTTGTTGTGATATTGGCCTTATGTAGAAGCTCTGAAATATATTTGCCAGTCACACCAAAAGGTGTTAAATCAACCAAAATCAAATGATTGTCGCTTCCTCCACTGATTAGACGAAAACCATAGCCCATCAGTTCACTGGCCAGAACTTTGCAGTTTTGCAATACTTGAAGTTGATACTCCTTAAACTGCGGCATCATTGCCTCTTTCAGTGCAACAGCTTTCCCTGCAATGATATGCTCAAGCGGTCCTCCTTGCAGGCCAGGAAAGACAGCACTGTCTATTTTCTTTGCAAGCTCTTTCTTGCACAAAATCATTCCTCCACGTGGGCCTCTTAAAGTCTTATGTGTTGTCGTCGTCACCACATCTGCAACCTCACAAGGATTTGGATGAAGGTTTGTGGCAACAAGTCCTGCGATATGTGCCATATCGGCCATTAAATATGCCCCTACTCTGTCCGCTATATCTCTAAACCTTTTAAAATCTATAATTCTTGGATAGGCGCTTGCTCCAGCTATAATTACTTTTGGCCTATATAGCAAGGCAAGCTGCTGAATTTGCTGATAGTCAATTCGTTCTGTTATGGGATCTAGTCCATATGTAACAGCATTAAATATTTTTCCACAAATATTTACTGGTGCACCATGTGTAAGGTGTCCTCCAGCAGATAAAGACATACCCAAAATTGTATCGCCATTTTTGCATAAAGCTAAAAGAGTGGCAAGATTAGCGTTTGCACCTGAGTGTGGCTGGACATTTGCATGTTCAGCTTTAAATAAATGTTTTGCCCGCTCTATTGCTAAGTTCTCAACAATATCAATATTTTCGCATCCGCAATAATACCTTCTCCCAGGATAGCCCTCTGCGTATTTATTTGTGAGAACACTTGATACTGCCTCTCTGACCGCGACAGAAGTATAATTTTCACTTGCAATAAGTTCGATTTGCTCTCTTTGGCGTTTTTCTTCCAACTTTATGGCACTATAAATTTCCGCATCAACATTTTTTAAATTCTGCATTAATATCTCCCAAAATAATAAATTTGCTTAAATTAAGTCTCGTTAAGTCAATTTTTTTAGCATTAAATTTTAAATATACTTCAAAAACTTTAATCCATCACTAACAATATCCTCTTAACAAGAAGTATATGAATTGGTACCACCTTCATATTGCCTTTTTGAAAGTTTTAAAGTATTTTCCATAAGACAAGCAACGGTCAAAGGACCAACCCCACCTGGGACAGGAGTGATATAAGAGCACTTTTCTTTGACATTTTCAAAATCAACATCTCCATAAATTTTTCCGCTCTCACGGTTTATGCCAACATCGATAACCACTGCGCCCTCTTTTATAAACTCGGTTGTAATCATTTTTGCTTTGCCAATTGCCACAACCAAAATATCCGCATCTTTTGTGATGGACTTCAAATTTTGAGTTTTACTATGACAAATTGTGACTGTCGCATTTGATTGTTCAAGCAGACATGACACGCTTTTTCCAACAAGCAAACTTCGTCCAATCACGACTGCACGCTTGCCCTCTATTGCAATTTTATACTTATTTAGTAATTTCATAATACCTTGAGCAGTGCAAGGCGCAAGCTGATTTTTTCCACTAAAAAGCGACCCAAGGTTTGTATCTGTCAAACAATCAACATCTTTCAATGGACTGATTTTATTTATCGCCAAATTGCTGTCCAAATGAGGTGGAAGAGGCAACTGAAGTAAAATTGCATTGATATTTATATCTTTATTTAAATTGTCAATTGCTTTTTCAAGCTCTGTCTGTGTGATTTTGGATGAAAGGCGTACCACTTTTGATAAAATTCCACATTCCTCGCAAGCTCGCACTTTGGAAGAGACATAAATTTCGCTCGCCTTGTCCCCCTCGACCAAAATACAGGCAAGCATAGGAGCCCTATGCTCTTTGCAAAAGTTTTCCACATCAAATTTGACCTGCGTTTTAATTTCTCCTGCCAATTTCTTGCCGTCTAAAATCTCCATGTCGATATTTTACTACAAATCCAAAAAATATCAAAATTATTTTTTGATCGGCTTGAATGCTTTTTGTATTTTAATGTAAAATCACATTGTTATAATATATATAATTTCAACTTTATTAAACATTATTTTTTCTTTCTTAATAATTTTTCAAAATCCTTCCATGGATTTTTTTTGATATAATCTTGATAATTAAAGATATCGACATCGGCAGGTGCAACATCATCTATATCTTTCCATGCAATTGGCATTGATATCTTTGCACCATCTCGCGCACGAAGAGAATAGGGGCACACGCAAGTTGCACCCTTGCCATTTCTCAAATAATCAATAAAGATTTTCCCTTGTCTATCAACCTTCCGAATATTGGTTGTAAAAAGCTTTGGAAATTCTTCTTTTAAATAAAGGGCAATATCATGAGCAAATTTTTCAAAATTATTCCATGTAAAGCCAGCATTAAATGGTACTAAAACATGATATCCTTTCCCTCCGCTTGTCTTTAAAAAGGATTTTAATTTAAGTTTGTCTAGTACTTCTTTTAGCTCTTTGGTCGCTATTCGAAGTTGCGTGAGTGAAACTCTGTGGTCAGGGTCAAGATCAAAAGTCATTATATCTGGTTTATTTATGGCTGTTATTCTGCTAGCCCAGATATGAAACTCAATAGTTCCCATTTGGGCTTGATTTACGATGGCTTTTTCGCTGGGAAGATAAAAATAGTCTTGTTCTCCGTCTAGCTGGTATTTTTTTATCAGTTTAGTTTCTGTGGTCGGATGTTTTTTGAAAAATAACTCTCCGTTTATTCCATCATGAGCGCGAATTACACTGAGTAGTCTGTCACTAAGAAATGGCATCATAAATTTTGAAACGGAATGATAATATTTTGCTATATCCAGTTTTGTGATCTTTTCTTTTGGATAAACAATGCGTTCAGGATTCGAAATCTCTATTTGCCCGACTTTAACCTTCATTTTGCCACTCCATCACAACATCTTTTGGATTTTTATCTGTCCTAAGAGCTATAAAACTTGCCGACCTTAAAAGTTTGGAGGCTGTAATTTGTGCGAACTGGATTTCGGCAACAAGTTTAGGCTTAAGATATATGGCATTTTTTGGGAACTTATCTCGGACTTCAAATGGATTTTTTTCTGTTTTTAAAGCATTAAACTTTAAAAATAAATCTTGTTTAACCTTTTCGCTAAACCCCGTTCCCACATTACCAACATAAATAAGCTTGTCATTATCATAATACCCAACTAAAATTGATGCTAGGTCTGTTTTATCTGACATTGTATAGCCTCCAATCACAAATTCTTGCCGAAAAACACATTTTATTTTTTGCCAATCTTGATTTCGCTCCCCGCTATATGTGGAATTTATGTTTTTTGCTATTATACCCTCAAGTCCCAGTTTTTTAGCTAAATTAAAGCATTCTTCGCCATTTTTTGTTACAAATTCGCTTAAAATGATGTTTTTTGGGAAAAATTTGGCTATTTTTTGCAATATTTTCTTTCGCTCTCCCAGTGTGAGCATCCTTAAATCCCGATCGTTTTGCGCTAATAAGTCAAAGATGACATAGCAGAAGTTGCCCTTTTTATACTTCAAATTTTCTTGTAAAAGAGCAAAATCACTCCTGCCATCCTCATCGAACACCACCATTTCGCCATCAAAAACCAAGGCATTTTCTCCAGCAATTGTTTTTAAGCTTTGGCAAATAGTGGGAAATTTTGAGCTATAGTCAAGTCCATTTCGTGTTTGAAGATATACCTTCCCCTTTTCTATAAATGATATTATTCTGTAACCATCATATTTTATCTCATAAATCCACCGCTTCCCCTTTGGCACCTTTTGAGACAAAAGGGCCAGCTGTGGACTCAACTTTTTAAATGGAAGCTTTTTGATGCCGTTTTCATTTTTTTTAAGTGTTTTGTTCTTTGTCGTATCACCATCGAAAATAATCAGCCAGTTGTCATCGCGAAAGTGAACAAAGGTCCATAGCCCTTGCAGATGTTTACCAAAAAGTGCAATCTTAAAATTCCCTTTCTTTATCCCTGCTGGCAGTCCGCCGATGACCTTATAATAGCCTTGATCAAATATTTCGACCTTGCCTGCACCATATTCACCTTTTGGAATTATCCCTTCAAAATCAAAATAGCTGATTGGATGATCTTCAACCCTTATTGCAAGGCGTTTATCGCTTTTGTCATAAGACAAGCCCTTGGGCACTGCCCAGCTTACAAGCACGCCCCGGTGCTCAAGCCTAAAATCGTAATGGTCTTTGCGTGCCTGGTGAAACTGTACCACAAATTTTTTGCCTGTCGAGTGTTGTAATTTCCCTTTTGGCTCACTTGTTATGTTGAAGTCGCGTTTTTCGTTATATTTTTTAAGCCTCATGTTTAAGCGCCCTCTTTTTCTCTTTATTGCCTGATTGTTTAAGACTTTGTTGCAATGCGTCCATCAAATTGATAATTTTACCAGAGTGCTCTTTTTCTTCTTTTACAACTATATCATTGCCAGAAATCTTGCTCTTTATTGCTTTTTTAAGTTTAATGTTGTATTCATCCTTGAATTTTTCTGGATGAAATTTATCTGTCATCTGTTCTATCAGGTTTACAGCCAAATCGATTTCTTGTTTGGATGGTTTTATCATATTTACTTGAGGAGGTTTTTGCACCTCTTCATAGAAAAAAAGTGTGTTTGCAAGCATAATTCCATCCTTCACGCGCAAAAGAATAAGGCTTTCTTTTGTACCGAGCACGGCTCTGGCAATGGCAGCACGTTTTTGCTTTTGCATGGCCAAGGCGAGCAGTGCAAAGGCATTATCCGCGCCACTAGGTTTGACATAATAGGCTTTATCAAAAAATATTGGATCAACCTCGTCGACATTTACAAACTGCAAAATGGTCACATTTTTATCCTTTTTTGTTTTGATTTTCTCAAAATCCTTGTCTGTAAAGATGACATATTTATCTTTTTCATATTGATAGCCTTTGACGATATTTTCATTTTTCACCTCTTTGTCGTCACAGTCAACACAAGTTTTTTTATATTTGACCCTGCTCATAGTCTTTTTATCAATGAGATTAAAACCTATATCATTATTTTTGATACTTGCAATAAACACAATTGGAATATAGACAAGGCCAAAAGTGATTGCTCCCTTATAAGAAAAAGCCATAATTCCTCCGAAAGAAATTATGGACAAAAAAGATAAAAATTATAATAAAAGCATGATAAATAAAGATGGCAGTATTTGCAAACTGATTAAATTTTTTAAAAGAATTTTTGCTATACAATGTTTGCAAGTGTGTTTTAATTTATATATGGAAACATTTTTAAACTTTTAAAACAATGATGACAGCAGGCGCATAATTGCTTGCAATAATTTGGTAATCCATCGTTTTTTCTTGAAATATTCCTTGCCGACTTCCTTTGAACAAGCCATATCTTTTTCAAAGGTGTCGCTGTACGTCTTGTTAAGCTCGTTGGAATAAATTATCACGGTGTTTTCAAAGTTTAAACCAAAAGATCTGTTGTCAGTATTACAGGTGCCAATAGAGAGTTTGTTTGAGTCGATTATGATCGCCTTGCTATGCAAAAAGCCATTATATAAATAGATTTTAATGCCAATTTCTGCCATTTCCTTTAGATAGGAAAGTGTTGCAAGATAAACAGTTTTCTTGTCTGGAATCATTGGAACCATAATTTTCACATCAATCCCGCTGGATACCGCGATGCGCAGTGCCGAGGTGAAAACATCATCTGGTATGAAATATGGTGTCTGAATATAAACCCTCTCTTTCGCATTTGTGATCATATGCACAAATGTTTCTTTTATTTTTTGTACATCGTTGTCGGGCCCTGAGTTTACCACTTGCACTGTGGCAGTTCCGCATATTTCAGGACTTGGAAAGAGGCCATTTTGAAGATATAGTTTTGGCGGAGTGTTGTCATTTTTGCAATAACGCCAATCATCCAAAAAGATGTTTTGAAGCGCATAGCATCCACTGCCCTCAATGCGAATATGGGTGTCACGCCAAGGTTGAAGTTTTTTATTTCTTCCCATATGATCATCACGAATATTTATGCCACCGGTATATCCAATTTTGCCGTCAATGATGGCAAGTTTTCTATGGTTTCTGTAATTTAATTTCAAATTTATAAGCCTTATGTGCATAAATGGCGGGAAAAACTCGCCAATTTCGCCCCCCGCTTTCTCAAGTCGGCGGAAGAATCTGCGTGGGGCTTTGCGTGAGCCAACCGAATCATAGATCAGTTTGACTTCCACCCCTTCTCTTGCCTTTTGGCACAGAATATCCATCACTTCTTTGCCCACAACATCGTCAGCGAAGATATAATATTCCATATTTATCGATTTTTTTGCATTTTTTAAGTCATTTTTTAAGGCATTGATCTTTTCAATTCCACTGTTGAAAATTTTGATATCATTGCCAGGAAGAGGATATGAGCCGTAAAAATAACATAACGTCATAAGCTCTTTGTCGTCTTTCAATATTCCATCAAGCTTGGCCTCTTCAAGGGTTTGGATCCCTTTTATGTTGCGGATGATATCTCGCTCGGAAATTGATTTTTTCTTAATCATTCGCCTTGTTCGCACGCTTAGCCCGCTTCCAAAGATAACATAAAGACCAAATCCGATAACGGGCAAAAATGTCATAACTGTGAGCCAAGCAATAATGTACTGCGGTTTTCGTTGCTCTAAAAAAACCATAGCAATCAAAAAGAGGAAATTGACGCATGCAACAATCGTAATCAAAAGTTCAAACCAGTTATGCATAATTTCCTCCTTTTTTATTGTTTAGCCAATCACAGCATAATAAGTTGTTTCCGTTAGTGTCGTCTCTGGAGGTAAAATTTCTCCTCCTTCACTTAAACTCCAGCCAAGCAATACCTCTCCTTCTTCAAGCTCTGGCGATGGCAACAGGGAAACTTGACTGCCACTTTGATATGTCAAGGTCTGCTGTGTATCTTTTACCGCCACAGTGACAGATATCACTTCTCCCTCATATGTTTGATAGCTTGTGCCATCTGCCAAAAGCGCACTTCCAGCAAACACCAAGCCATTAGTGCTTCCGCTTATTATATAATTTCCTCCACCTAGAAGCGAAACGGTGAGATCTGATGTGTTGCTTGCGTAATATGTTTTACTGTCTCCGTCAACAGTCACTGCAATGGAGAACACTGCATAATATGTGGCTCCATTTGTTAAAGTGGTGTCATCTTCAAGGAATGTCGGCGCTATATCTGTTCCTGCAACTTCGCTTGCGCTCCAACCCACGAAAGTATAGCCCTCAAGAATTGGAGGTGTGAGCGTGGTTATATCAAATCCCGGTTTATAAATGTTGTCAAGCGGTTCGCCATTGATCATTGTTGTATAAGTTTTCCAAACAGCAATATATTTGGCGCCTGAAGTTAGGGCTTGATTTGAGTCTGCAGTGATTGAAGTACCATTCAGTTGCCAAGAGACGAGAATGCCATAATAAGAAAAGTCGAATTGAAAGAGAATGTCAGTGGTATCACCTTGGTCGTAATAATATTTGCCAATTATTTCTTCGTTAAGCTGAATAAAGATAAAATTTTTATCAATCACAGCATAATAAGTTGTTTCCGTTAGTGTCGTCTCTGGAGGCAAAATTTTTCCTCCTTCACTTAAACTCCAGCCAAGCAAGCCCTCATCTTCTCCAAGCTCTGGCATAGGCAACAGGGAAACTTGACTGCCACTTTGATATGTCAAGGTCTGCTGTGTATCTTTTACCGCCACAGTGACAGATATCACCTCTCCCTCATATGTTTGATAGCTTGCTCCATCTGCCAAAAGCACACTTCCAGCAAGCACCAAACCGTCAGTGCTTCCGCTTATTATATAACTCCCCTCACCTAAAAGCGAAACGATGAGTTCTGATGTATTGCTTGCGTAATATGTTTTACTCTCTCCGTCAACAGTCACTGTAATGGAGAACACTGCATAGTATGTGGCTCCATTTTCTAAAGTGGCGTCATC
>CALWTP010000008.1 GCA_944384495.1 uncultured Clostridia bacterium | reverse complement strand
CACTCTCGCCCTTGAGAAGGTCTGGAGAATTGCTAAAACCGATCAATTTTTCGCCACTAAAAATACTCAAATTGCTTCCTGCGTTTTTGACTACAATTGTTTGATTTTCAATTTGAAATTTATATGTTTTTTTCATCAAAAAATATGATACGAGCACAAATATCACAAGTGCACAGGTCACTCCTATAAATGCGTATAACATCTATCACTCCTCTTATTGTGGCAGTTGAACCATCGGCGCAGTAACCATTGGCCCAATTTGTGAGTGAAGGGTAAGCTCAGACATAATGCAAGCAATATGACTTGCAAGCACCCTTCCAACTGCACTTGTTTTAAAGTATTCGATAGGATCTTCAAGATTGTCATATTCAGTAGTATTTATAATAACTTCGACGCCCATAGCAACTTCAATAGTAAAGATACAACTTGGCTGAGGCTCTACATAGCGTTTTAGCACTACTTTCACCGCATCAGAACGCAACCTCTCGACCTTCAGCTCATCCCAAACCCTCATATTTACAGTTGCACTTGGCTGAGGATCTTGCAGTCTTTTATAACTTATTTCCTCAACAATTGGTTTAAAATTCATATTTCGTATTACATTTGCCATAAAAAATCTCCTTCTTTTTTATTAGTATATCACATTAAAGAGGAGATATCAAATTATTTTTGTCATTCTTCTGCAATATTTTGATTTTCACGCAGGATTTTTTCTTTTAACATTTCCAGCCTTAACTTTTCAGCAATTATAGAAATAAGTTCGCTGTTTGTGTACTTGAATTTGTTTGTGTATATTATGACATTATAAAAATCGTTTACTCCGAGCAATCCTCCGCACAAATAGGCTTTATTGATTGCTGAACGAATTGACCGTTCTACGATATTGGCTTTGACGTTAAATATCTCAGCCACCTTAGGATACAATCTTTTGGTAACATATTTTATCAAACTCATGTCTTTATAACAAAGCAAAACAGCCTGCCTTATGTAATCAAATCCAAGGGATCCCGGACTGATTTTTAAATTCATCAACATTGTTGTGCATTTATCCCTTACAATTATATCTTCAGTTAGCATATCTTTCTCCTGCAGATATAATATAACACAATCTTTTATTTTTGTAAAATATTTTACAAAAATTTTAAATTTTTATTTCAATTACAATTTCAAAACCAAGATTCGGATAAATTATCTTCACCTGACAATCCTGATCTGCTTCCACAAGAAACGCCATGTCATAGCTTATCTTACCCGAAGATATTGAATATTCAAAGTGTTGTCCTTCAACCTTCTGACCGACCATATCATAAAGGATTGTTTGAAATTGACAGACATTGCTGTTTAAATAGATTATATCATCCTGCAAAACTCCACCCACAAGATCTGTGATTTCATAATCATAATCTAAAGATCTCACCGTTACTCGAATGGTTTTTGAGGTGGACTGTCCCGATAAGGTGGCTACGATCGTAAACTCTTGTACTCCCCGATCTAAAGCAATTATTGCCCCATTTATAACCTCGATAATTCCATCTTTGTCGTAGACAAATGTAACTGAGGCATTTGCATTTGATACTGAGTAGAAATCATTTTTCTCTTGGCCTATATATAAAACAATATCCTCTGCTTGTATTTGCAAGTTTTCCGCTTTTGCGTCATCTTTTTTAACCACAAAAAATACAAGCAAAACAATCAAGCTTGCCACAATTAATAGTGAACTTGTTATGACTGTAATCAATGTCTTTTTGCTCATATGTTTAATTTTATCAAAAAACGTCGAAATTCTCAAGATTTTATTGAAAATTTTAGAAAATATTGTGCAGTTTATTGAAATTAAATTTATTTGGTGGCAAGGGATGCAGTATATTCATAAAATAAAATTACAAAAAATTTAAAAAAATAAAAAAAAATGTTGACAACTTTTATTGTTTTTGGTATTATAGGAGTGCAATCAAAAAAGATTGTCAAAGATTGTCTTTGTTTTGCAAAAACAATTTAATATTCCCCAGTAGCTTTAGTGGTGGAGCAGCTGGCTGGACACCAAGGACGAAGTCCTGCAGTACGCGAGCGGAGCGAAATTAAACCGATAGATCGGTTAATAGCCGAGCGCACCACAAAAAAACAGTTTAATATTCCCCAGTAGCTTTAGTGGTGGAGCAGCTGGCTGGACGCCAAGGACGAAGTCCTGCGTATGAAGCGGAGCGAAATTAAACCGATAGATCGGTTAATAGCCGAGCGCACCACAAAAAAAACAGTTTAATATTCCCCAGTAGCTCAGTGGTGGAGCGCTCGGCTGTTAACCGATAGGCCGTAGGTTCGAATCCTACCTGGGGAGCCAAGTAAAAATGCAGGAGACTTCCTGCATTTTTTGTTTTTATTTTTTTCATTTTTTATCATATTAAACATTAATTATTAAGCATCCTATTTAGATACAATCCTGTAAAGGAATTCTTATTTTTCGCAACCTCTTCAGGGGTACCTTGTGCCACAACCGTGCCTCCGCCATCCCCTCCTTCAGGTCCAAGATCTATAATATAATCAGCAGATTTAATCACATCAAGGTTATGTTCAATGACAACAACCGTATTTCCAGCTTCAACAAGACGGTTTAAAATATTGATTAGCTTTTTGATATCATACATATGAAGCCCTGTCGTTGGCTCATCTAGAAGATAAATGGTCTTGCCGGTGGATTTTTTGGATAGTTCTGTGGCCAGCTTAACTCGTTGTGCCTCGCCACCTGATAAAGTTGTCGCGCTTTGACCTAGTCTTATATAATCCAGTCCAACATCATGTAGTGCTTTGACTTTGTTGTAAATGGAAGGAATGTTTTCAAAAAATTTTAAAGCCTCCTCCACTGTCATATCGAGAATCTGTGAAATATTTTTGCCCTTATAATGAACTTCCAAAGTCTCACGGTTGTACCTCTTTCCCTTGCAAACTTCACAAGGAACTGATATATCAGGCAAGAAGTACATTTCAATTTCCTTCACTCCTGCCCCTTCGCAGGCCTCACACCTTCCACCATGCACATTAAAACTAAACCGTCCCGCGTTATATCCTCTGGCTTTTGCCTCCTGAGTTGTGGCGAATAGTTGGCGAATAAACGAGAACATCCCAACATAGGTTGCCGGATTTGATCTTGGAGTCCTTCCGATTGGCGACTGGTCAATATTGATCACTTTGTCAAGATATTGAATATTCTCTATCTTTTTAAATTTCCCCTCTTCCAGTTTGGCATTGTTTAATCTATTGGCAAGATGCGGATAAACAATTTCGTTCAAAAGCGAGCTCTTTCCGCTCCCCGATACACCAGTAATACATGTAATACCTCCAAGTGGCGACTCAACATTGATATTTTTCAGATTG
>CALWTP010000007.1 GCA_944384495.1 uncultured Clostridia bacterium | reverse complement strand
AGGAAAAAATATTGAAAAGGCTATTGAAAATGCACTTTTAGAGCTTAAGGCTCCAAGAGAGGACGTGGATATAAAAATTCTTAATGAAGGAGGATTATTTAAAAAAGCCAAAGTATTAGTTACAATTTCTGACGATGCAAAGGATAAATATATAAAGAAAGAAGAGAAGAAAAAGACATTAAAATTGGAAGAAGATAATCCTAATAAAGACGAAAAATTACAAAAAGAAGAGAAAAAAGACGAAAAAGCAGAAAAGAAAGAAAATAAAACAAAGAAAAAAGAAAAAATCGAAAAAGAGGAAGTTTCCGAAATTTTAGAAGAAGATGAAGAACAGACTGAGGAATATCAAACTAAAAACATTTCTGCTAGACAGTTTTTAGAGGGATTTTTTGAGGTTGCAGGCAAAGAAGTTACCATAAACGAAAAAGAAGATGAGTCATTTATAACATATAGTGTCGAGGGTGAAAATTTAGGAGAAATGATAGGACATCGCGGAGAATGTTTTTATGCTATTAGCAGACTTCTTACAGCAGTCGTACCAAAGGGAGATAAAAAAATCCTATTGGATATTGGAGGTTTTCGAGAGAAGAGAACACAAAGTCTTACAGCACTTGCAAAACGTGTGGCAAACAAAGTTCACAAGACAGGACGTTATGCAAGACTTGATCCGATGAACCCGAGCGACAGAAGAATTATCCATACGGCATTGCAAGATGATTCAAGAGTGACAACCCTTTCAAAGGGAGTAGAACCACATCGATATGTGATTATCTTCCCAAAAGACGAGGACTAATGAAAGAATAAAACAATTAGAAGTGAGCCATAAATTTTATAGTGGCTCGCTTTTTTGTTGTAAACATAGTGTGCTTTTAAGCTAGTTAAAAATATATTTATTTTGTTGAATTTTAAGCAAACCTTTTTTCGAAAAAGACTTTTAATATAAATTGTTTGGTGATATAATAGAAAAATGGAAGATACTATTGCAGCGATATCTACTCCAGTTGGGAAAGGAGCGGTATCAATTATTAGAATTAGCGGGACTGATAGTTTAGAGGTGGCAAAAAAACTTTTTCACTCTAAAAGCCTTTTTTATGATAAAATCCTTCCCCGCTTTATGTATCTTGGAAATTTCGATATAGATGACAACGAGAAAGAAAAATGTTTAATGGTATACTTCAAAGCTCCATTTTCATATACGGGTGAAGATATCGTGGAATTTCAATTGCATGGAGGAACTTTTGTTACCCAAAAAATGCTGGAGAGAATTCTAAACAACGGTGCACGCCTTGCAATGCCGGGAGAGTTTAGCAGGAGAGCTTTTGAAAATGGAAAAATAAGTCTTGACGAAGCGGAAAGTATTATTGACGAGATCAACGCACAAAGCGAAGGAGAACTTAAAGCATCACTTATGCAATCGCGGGGTCAGCTGAAAGTAAAGATAGAAAAACTTCAAAATGAACTTACTGAGTGTATTGCAAAAATCGAAGCGACACTTGACTATCCTGAAGAAGATTTTGAGAAATCGGCGAAGGAAGAGATAATAAAAACTGTTGAAAAATGTAAAGACCAGATACAATCATTTATTCAAAATTCTCAAAGGTCACAATACTTGAAAAATGGTATAAATGTAGCAATTGTTGGAAGTCCAAATGTCGGAAAATCCAGCCTTATGAATGCATTAATTGGAGAAGATATTTCAATTGTAACCGACATTGAAGGAACAACGAGAGATATGTTGAGTGCGTCTACAAATTATAAAATGATAAGGATCAACTATATCGATACGGCAGGAATACGAGAAACAGAAAATAAAGTTGAAAAAATTGGAATAGAAAAATCAAAAAAATCAGCACAAGAAGCCGATGTTGTTTTGTTTGTGTTGGATGGATCCAGAAACATGTCGCAAGAAGATAGAGATATAGAAAAATCTGTCAAGAAATTCAAAAATGTGATAAAAATCGTCAACAAAATCGACAAAAAACGAATACTGCCAAAAATGGATAATGAAATAGAAATCTCTGCAGTAAACAAAAAGAATATAGAGAAAATAGAGGAAGAGATTTATAAAATAGTGATTGAAGATAAAATAGATTTTAATAAACAGATTATCACAAGTGAGAGGCAACTTGAAATCTTAAAAACTTGTCAAAGCTTAATAAATCAAATACTGCAAAACAAAAATCAAAGCATGGACATCATAGCCTTACTCATCAAAAAATTATGGAATGAGCTTGGAAAGATTACTGGAAAAAGCGAAAATGAAGAGATTATTGACATGATTTTTTCAAAATTCTGCCTTGGGAAATAAATTTTAATCAAGAAAAATTCAATAGCTAAAATCTTATTGAATTTTTTTTAAAACTATTATATAATAAGCGGTATGGATAATTATGAAAGATTCGATGCAATAGTTATAGGTGCTGGTCATGCGGGATGTGAGGCCGCTTTGGCTTTGGCACGCACAAATAATAAAACCCTTCTTTTGTCGCTAAATCTCGATGCAGTGGCCTTTTTGGCATGCAATCCTTCAATTGGAGGAACAGCAAAAGGACAGCTTGCCAGTGAGGTTGATGCACTGGGCGGAGAAATGGGCATAAATACAGATAAAACTTTACTGCAACTGCGAATGTTGAACAAAGGAAAAGGACCAGCAGTACAGAGTCTAAGAGCTCAAACCGATAAGATTGCCTATCACAATGAAATGAAAAAGACAATTGAAAACACAAAAAACTTGCAATTACGACAGGCAGAGGTTGTGGATGTAAAAGAAGTGGAAGGTTATAAAATTATAACTACTGCACTCGGAAAAAAATACCAAGCGAAGGCTGTCGTTTTTGCAACAGGAGTTTATTTAAAGAGCAATATTATTATAGGAGACTATGTACAAAGCTCGGGGCCGAACGGTTTTAGCAACTCACAAAAGCTGTCTCAGAGTTTGGAAAATTTGGGATTAAAGCTATACCGATTTAAAACGGGAACTCCAGCAAGAATAAATGCTAGAAGTATTGACTTTGATAGGCTTGAGGTTCAATATGGTGATGAAAATATTCAAAACTTTTCCTTTATTACAAGAAAAAAAGCAAAAAATAAAGCAGTTTGTTATTTGACATATACCAATCTTACCACGCATGAGATAATAAAAAATAACATTGACAAAGCCCCTGTTTTTTCAGGATTAATTAAGGGAGTGGGGCCTCGCTATTGTCCGTCAATAGAAACAAAGATCGTCCGTTTTGCAGATAAAGACAGACATCAGCTGTTTTTGGAGCCTGAAGCACTCTCCACCAACGAATTTTATATACAAGGCTTTTCAACATCCATGCCGGTGGATGTGCAAGAAGAGATGATTCACTCTGTGAAGGGTCTTGAGAAAGCGGAAATCATGAGGGATAGCTATGCAATTGAATATGATTGTATAGACTCCACTCAGCTTCTTCCAACACTTGAGCTAAAAGGTCACCCAGGATTGTTTTTTGCAGGGCAAATAAACGGAACATCGGGCTATGAAGAAGCTGCAGCACAAGGAATTATTGCGGGCATAAATGCAAGCCTGTATTTACATCAAAAAGAACAGCTGATTTTAAAGCGAAGTGATGGTTATATTGGAGTCCTTATCGATGATATAGTGACAAAAGGTACAAAAGAGCCATACCGAATGATGACTTCAAGGGCAGAATATAGATTGCTTTTAAGACAAGATAATGCCGATTTAAGGCTGACTGAGATAGGAAGAAAGGTTGGACTGGTAGATGATAGAAGGTGGCGAATTTATAATAAAAAGAAAAGGAAGCTAAAGAAAATATTTGCTTTAATAGAAAGAAAGCTTAAGCCAGCTGAAGTTGAAAAATTATTCTTGGACAACTGTGAAAACTTGCCAAAAGAAAGTATTACAATAAAAGAAATGATAAAAAGAGGCAATATAGATGCATTTAAGATAAACAAATATTTAGGTATATTGAATGATTTTTCGTATGAAGTTATCAATGAAATGAATATTATGGTCAAATATGAGGGTTATTTAAAACAACAACAAGAAGAAATTGAAAAATTTAAGAAAAATGAAGAAGTTTTAATTCCAAATGATTTTGATTATCAAAAATACCACGGTCTTAGGTTGGAAGCCATTGAAAAATTGCAGGAAATAAGGCCAACCAACATTGGTCAAGCATCGAGAATAAGCGGGGTCTCCCCTGCTGATATAGCAGTGTTAAGCGTGCTGGTAAAAAAATTTATTAAAGAAAAATCACAAATTAAAATGTAAGCTTGAAAGATTAATATTAAAAAAAATATCAAAAATTGACAAAAAAACGCGAAAAAATGTCAAAAAAACAGAAAAATCATAAAATTGTTTAAAGGAAAGATATGAAAGAATTAATCGAAGGTATTTTTAAAAAATATAAAATAAACCTATCCAAAATTCAAGTTGATCAGTTTGAAAAGTACTATGATTATATGCTTGAAGAAAATAAAAAGTACAACTTGACGGCTATCACCGAAAAACTGCAAGCAACAATCAAACACTTTGTAGATAGTGTGCTTGCTGAAAAATTTATACCGCAAGGAGCAAGTGTGATTGATGTCGGAAGCGGAGCGGGTTTTCCAGGTGTTCCCATCAAAATTTTACGGCCAGATATCAATATAATCTTATTAGATAGTTTGCAAAAAAGAGTTAATTTTTTGGACAACTTAATCAAAATTTTAAATCTGGAGCATATAAAGGCTGTGCATGCTCGTGCTGAGGATTTTGCAAGAGAAAGAAGAGAAACTTTTGACATTGCCCTATCAAGAGCAGTAGCGCAGGTACCAACATTATCTGAATATCTGTTGCCATTTGTCAAAATTGGTGGCAAAGTCATAATGTATAAAGGTGGAGATATTGACGAGGAGTTATCCCAAGGAGAAAAAGCAATACATATGTTTGGAGGGAAAATAGAAAAAGTTGAAAAATTTGAATTAAAGGAAGTTGCAAGCAAGAGATCTTTAATTATAATTAATAAAAAAACTGCTACTCCTTCAAAATTTCCACGAAATAAAAATTTGCCAAAAACAAACCCGATTGTTTAATTTAAAAAATAAAAAAATTAAAATAAAATTTACAAATTCAAAGATGCAACATTTTGTGCTTTCAGAATTAAAAAATTGTATTTTTGATCAAAAGTTTCCGACCTTTTATAATCAGTTTAAAATCTATAAAAAGGCTCAAATATATTTTTACAATAAAAATATAAAAAAACATGTAAAATTAATAAAAAATTAATATTTATTGCAAAAAATACAAAAATTTATATTTTGATAAAGATTAGTTAAAAATTAATAATTGTCGTGCTTAAACCTTTAAAAAACATAAAAAATATCAAAATTTAATGAAAAATAAAGTTATAAGGAGAAGCTGTGAAAATTGTAAGCTATAATATAAATGGGATCAGATCTGCAACAAAAAATGGTCTGCTGGCATGGATTGAAAAAAGTGACGCTGATATATATTGTTTTCAAGAAGTTCGTGCATCGGAAGAAACAACAAGAGGGATCTTTAATGATAGGTTGCAAACGAGTTTTTTAGAAGATGAAAGAGTCCACATTTTATCAAATTATAACATCTTTTACAATTGCGGTTTTGTGCCGGGGTATGCTGGAACAATGGTTTTAACTAAAAAACACCCTTCCACTGTTCAATATGACATGGGAGAGCTTTGGAAAGATGTGGAAGGAAGAACAACAACAATTTTTTTTGACGATTTCAAACTTGCAGTTGTAAATGCATATATCCCAAATGGAAATAGCCGACTTGAATTTAAAATGGAATATTTAAAAGCCCTAACCCAATATTTAAAAGATCTAAAGAGGAATTATTCTGTTATATGTGTTGGAGATTTTAATATTGCTCATAATGAAATAGATATAACCCATCCCAAAGAATGTAAAAATAGATCAGTATTTCTGCCAATCGAAAGAGAAGCCTTTTCAAAAATCTTAAGTTTAGGATATGTTGATTGCTTTAGATCTTTACACACGAAAGAAAAATGTTATTCATGGAGAAGTTATCGTTCCAGATGGAATAGTGATCAAATGAATGATACAAAAGTTACTTTTTGGAAATATCGGATTGATTACATAATTTCAACAGACGATTTGGTATTCGACCAATGTGAAATCCCAGAACTGATGTATAGTGATCATTTGCCAGTAATCGCAAACTTTTGTATAAACTAAGATTAGAACCATAGACAATTTTTACAAGTTTATAACCTTTTTAAGCATCTATATAGATATTGCAAGTTTTTTAAATCTGTTGTTTATTTATCTTTTTAAATAAGACTAAAAATCCCGTTGATTTTTATATTTATTTTCAAAAATTTGATGATGATTAAAAAAAATAAATAACAATATGGATAAAATAAATCAAAAAAAAACGAAAAAATGAGAAAATAATATGAAATAGTAGAAAAATAGTAAAAAAATAGCTATAAAATAAAAAAATTAATAAAAAAACACTTAAATTTTGTGTTTTTTTATGTTATTATATATATAAGAAAAGTACGAGGTTTAAATATGGGAAAAATTATTGCTTTTGCAAATCAAAAAGGAGGAGTTGGAAAAACCACCACCTGTATTAATTTGGCAGCATATGTCGCCGCTATGGGGAAAAATGTTCTCGTTGTCGATCTGGATCCACAGGGCAACGCTACTAGTGGACTTGGAATAGATAAGGACAAAGACCTAAAGACGATTTATGATTTGATCTCTGGTGACAGCAGTGCGGAGGAAGTGATTAGGCCGACAATTGTTGATAAGCTTGATATAATTCCATCCACTGTCGATTTGGCTGGGGCTGAGATAGAAATGGTTCAAATGCCACAACGGGAAAAGATAATAAAAGGGATACTGGAACCATTAAAAGATAGTTATGATTTTATAATGATTGACTGCCCTCCGTCTCTTGGATTAATTACTGTTAATGCACTCACCGCTTGTGATAGCGTGATTATTCCTATGCAATGTGAATATTATCCTCTGATGGGAATTACTCAACTTATGAATACCATAAGACTGATAAAATTTCACCTCAATCCAAGTATTGACATCGAAGGAGTTGTGATGACCATGAAGGATAAGAGGTCAAATTTAACAGCACAGGTAAGCGATGAGATATTAAAGTTCTTCGGGAAAAAAGTCTTTTTCACATACATACCAAGAAATATAAGACTGGCTGAAGCTCCAAGCCATGGGGAACCAATTGTTATTTATGAGCCATCTTCAAAGGGTGCAGATGCATATCTATCGCTGGCAGAAGAGTTTTTAGATCGAAACAAAGTAAAGTACACAGCTATAACAAAGGATACAAAAATTAAAACAAGAGAGGTAAAAAACAATGGATAAGAAAAAGGGATTGGGAAGAGGACTGGAGTCTCTTTTCGCGTTATATGATGATGAAAGTGATATAAAAATAACTAATCAAAGTGGTACAAAAACGGAAAATAAAGATGGTGTTACTGAAATGGATATTGACAAAATATATCCAAATCCAAACCAGCCACGAAAACATTTTGATGAGGAAGCTCTGCAAGAACTTGCAAGCTCAATAAAGCTTCATGGTGTAATCCAGCCATTAGTTGTCAATAAAAGTGATGACAACAGATTTATGATCATAGCCGGAGAAAGACGATGGAGAGCCTCAAAACTTGCAGGACTTAATAAAGTACCTGTTGTTGTAAAAAACTATACAGAAAAACAGATCAGAGAAATCTCTATTATAGAAAACCTGCAAAGAGAAGATTTAAATCCTATAGAGGCTGCCAGGGCGATAAAACAATTAATGGATGAATATAATTTAACGCAGGAAACCGTTTCAGACAGAATAGGCAAAAGTCGTTCAAATGTTGCAAACACTTTAAGACTGCTTCAGCTATATCCAGATGTTATTAACATGGTCGAAACAGGTAAGCTTTCAAGTGGTCATGCAAGATGCTTGGTTGTTGTAGACGATGTTACCCAGCAGATCAAACTAGCAAAACAAGCAGCTGACGGGAAAATGTCTGTGCGTGAGCTAGAAAAAGCAGTAAAAAACTATCTTAATCCCTCAAAAACGCATAGCGCTAAAGTACAAGAACAATCTTTAGAATTAAAAGAATTAATAAATGAAATGCAAAGAATTTTTGCAACAAAGGTGTCAGCTATTGGAAATGACCATAAAGGAAGAATTTATATTGATTATTATTCGAGAGATGATCTAGATAGACTTTCAGAACTTATGGAACTTCTAAAGAAAAAAGAAATCACTCTTGGAGACTTACGAAATTACAACAAAAGGCATCCAAATTCATAGATTTTTTATTTTATAGCTTTTACTATTAAAATTTTTCTTATACAATTTAAATTTAAAAGAGATGAAAATCTTAAACCTAATTTAGTTAATTTCTGAATTAGGTTTTTTTAGTTTATATAAAAGATTTTCTACTTCGTCGAAGATTATTAACATATCAAATTTATGCAATAGACGCAAACATAACGCAGATCTTATTAAGAAGACGCAAACATAATTTTTGATAAATTTTTTCATTGATTTATTTTTAATAAAATATTAATATACCATTGCAATTTATTTATCTTACACAATCGTGAAGAATGTTTTTAGGAATTCTTTTTAACGTTTTTATTTGTAAACAATCATCTCTAAATAATCTTAGGATCCAAGCTACATAATAGAAAATATTATGATACAAAGAAATTAAGCATAACTACGAAAAACTCGCATGCGTCCATTAAAAACACCCTTGCAAAAGTGTATTTTTATGAATTTTATCGGTAGATTTATAATAAATTATTAGATTTATCACCTATATTTGTTTCACGTGAAACATAATTTATGGCAAAAGATAAATTTTTAAACAGTTATGGTTTGTATAATGAATGAAGGATGAACGGTTGATATGGTTTTTGTTTCACGTGAAACAAAGGCAGGCTTAAGCTAAATTTATATAAGCAAAATGATTTGGATTTTTATTTTGTTTGTGATATAATACACAGGGAGGTAAAAATGAAAACATTAAAAGGAACAAAAACAGAAAAAAATTTAATGGAAGCATTCGCTGGCGAGAGTCAAGCACGAAATAAATACACTTATTATGCTTCTCAGGCAAAAAAGGATGGATACGAGCAAATAGCTAGTATTTTTGAAGAAACTGCAAACAATGAGAAAGAACATGCAAAAATGTGGTTTAAAGAATTACATGATGGTTCTGTACCAGGAACATTAGCCAATCTTATTGATGCAGCTGCGGGCGAGCATGGAGAATGGACAGAAATGTACAAACGTATGGCAGAAGAGGCTAAAGAAGAAGGGTTTGATAAGATCGCCTATAAATTTGCGGCAGTAGCTGAAATTGAAAAACGACATGAGGAAAGATATAATAAATTGGCTGAATTGGTTAAAAATGGCACAGTTTATAATAAAACGGATAAAAAAGTGTGGATTTGCAGAAACTGCGGACATATTCATGTAGGAGATAAAGCACCAGAAGTTTGCCCGGTTTGTGAACATCCAAAGGCTTATTTTGAAATTTTAACTGAAGAGTTTTAATATTAAGTAAAAATCTGATCATTAAAGAAAGCTTAAAAGAAGAATGGGCGTGGTTTAAAGTAAAATCTTAATAAAATATATTGTAAGATTTTTGCCACGTCTTTTTTTATATAAAAATTCTTTATAAAATTAAAAACAGGACAAATTTATGATGTGCAATGATAAAATTTACAAAATTCGACATTATAGTACTTAATAGTACGAAAAACCCATTTTTATTTAACTCAATATGTGCTATAATAATCATGTTTTCCAGGAGAGCATAAATAAAAGGAGTTAAAATGAAAAATGACATATTAAAAATGTTGGCGATGAGAGCTAAAAATCGAATGATAAACAAAAATCTAAGAAATACATACAATGGTGCAAATATAAAAATTATTTCTAATAACGATCAGGCATTTTATGACAAAGTTAAAGAAATTGTCAATGAAGAGGAATATGTTTACAATCCGTTAAAAAGACTGATGGATGAAGAAAAGTTTATGAAGATGGATGCGAGAGGTCGAGAAAAATATCTACTCGAAACCATTGAAAAATATCAAAAAGCACGAACTCTTATTCAAAAGGAAAAGTGTTTGTCTTGACAAAAAGTATGACACAAGTTGCTACTAACAATTTTTTGTTGCTTAAAGTAGCGCAAAAAGATCATAAAAAAAAGCAATATAGTTATAAAAGTATAATTATATAGCTTTATTTACGGTGTTTTTCATATTGTTGATATCATTTAGGCTTGAACTGCTGGTTTGCTTTAACTTGAAATTGGAAATATTTAAAATAAAAGAATTGATAATTGTTTTAACAGTTGTGTTGAAAGAGAATTAGATAAATTCATCAGTATTTTATAAAATTTTACAACAGCAAATTTTATTTTCATGGGGTTGACATTATTTGAAGTCAATTAAAGTGCTTTCATTTGCTCGAGACTGATGTTTATTCGAACAGTAATGCAACAAATTTATTATGGATTTACGATAGCAATCATGATTATTTGCGAACTTTGTGAGGAAAACTGTGTAATATAGTTTAAATATCTGAAGTTAAGCCAAATAAAGGGATTGTGAGTAGAGATAAGGTAATCCTTGATATTAATCAAACTGTGAAAAAAATTTCACAGCATTTGCATTTTACAAAATTTTATCGCAATAAGTTAAATAACACAAGTTATATTGGGCAGTTCTCTTCAGATAGTTTAAAAGAGGTTTTTTCAGCAACTGAAGTCAATGTGACAAGCTATTTTTAATGGTATCACCTTTCGAAAAAAGAAGATATTTAAACAAAATTTAGGATTTTTTGAAGTTGGTTAAATTTCTTTGGCTATAATGAGCATAAATAGTGTGTAAAATTTGACAACAAATCCTTTTTGATAGTATAAGCATAAATCAGTTTTGAATAAAAATTTTTAACTTGTTTACAATAAAAGAATCAATGATATAACCTGTAATTCTTGAATGTTTTTAGAGCATTTTATAGTTTTTTGCAAACAAAAGTTTGTATTGTTTTTGCAAACTTTTTTTGTTGTTATATAAAAATAATTTACTTAGACAAGTAACAGATTCATCTTTTTTAGTTAATATAAAAATATGTGCTTCAAACAAATCAATAGTTGAGTTCAATTTTAAACTCTTTTTATTTTGTCGTTTAATAGTATGAAAAATAACAAATAAAGTTTTGGTTTTAAAGCATACAAAGTACATGGACAAATATTTTATTGCACATAAATATCATAAAAACTTAAAATTATTGACAAAGCAGTACGACACTGGTGCCCTCTTCAAAAAACACCAACTCATTATTTTCGAATGACGCAAATTGAAGACAATTTTCCGATAGAGTTATTTGAGGCATATAATAGTCGTCTGCAAAGATTTCAATATATAAAATATCTTGACTATTGCAGTTTATATTAATCGAAAACAATTTTTCACTCGTTGTATATTCAAGAAAATCAAAGTTTGTAAAGTTTAAAATCGTTATATAAAATGAATTGGCTTCTATCAGCGAAAAATCAAATAGAATTGTGTTTCCATGAACAGTGGGTTCTTGATAGGTGATGAATTCTAAGTTGAGTGATATAGTACAACTTGCTAATGGCTGGTTTGATAAGACTTTCAAAGATATGGAAGCTTGACCTTCTGACAACTGTGACAAATCTATTTTAAAACTTCCTGCACTTGCCATATTTTGATCATTAAAGAACAAGCTTAAGTCTAAAATTGCGCTCTGAGGAAGGCAATTTAAGTTGGATGATGTGATTATAACTTGATCGGCCATTGAAGAGATTTCTACCGGTTGTAAAAAGTAGAAGTTGTAGGTTTGATACTCAACATTATCTGTGATCGTTAAGGTTTGTAGTGGAGCTTCTTGCCAAGCTAAAATATTATCTAGTACTACAGGGATTTTTTCTTTTAAATTAACTGTAATTTGTACATTTTCATTTGGCATAACAAAATAATAGTCATAATATTCATCTTCAATTTCATGGCAATTAACGTTGTTGGCTAAAACAGAATCTATTTCCATCAGAGAGTTTAGTACCTCGATTTTAAGATAAATTGTCTCTTTATATTTGCCTGTTTTAGAGGACAAGGTAATCACATGATCGCTGGATGATTCAGCAAAAACTGAAAATTCGTCAGGCGCTGGAATCTCTGTCTCAGATTCGACATATTCCTCTTCTATTTCTGCGGCTGGCGGGTCTGAATTGCCACAGGACGAGAGTATTACACCAAGTGTAAATGCAAAAACAAATGATATCATAAAAACACAAATCTTCTTCATAAGTATCTCCGTATGTAATTATAAAAATGGAAGGAGGTTGTGTCAAAGAAATTCGATAAAAAATTACAAAAAGTTTTAATCGGAGGGGGATTTTTATTAAAGGCTTAAAGAAAGATTATATTTGAGTATACACCATGCGATCTTAAAATTTTGTTGTCATAAAATTTTAAGAAATTCTACCGAATTTTTGTACACAGCACAAGCCTCACCCTTGCAAGCAAGTTTTATTCCCCGGTAGAGTAAACTATATTATGCCATTTTGCTCACAGTGTTCGAAAAATATGTTTGCTGATGATGCAAACCCACAATTATTGTGGCATTCGCTGTTTAAATAATCATCATCCTCGCTCCATGTGACTTCATTACACTCATGTCGCCTTTTGACAATAAAAATAATATAAAGCGAAAAGAAAAGAATTGAGTATTTTAAAATCCATAAAATGCTTAAATAGATTATTTCATAAGCTTAAACAATTTGTCAAAATATAGCTGTTTATTCAAAATAAAAGAAAAAAACGCAAAAAATGTAAAAAAAACACCAAAAAAGATGATTTTTTAGTGTTTTTCTAATAATTTTTTGTAATTTAATCCCATTGCATCTTTCATCTGCTGCAAAGTCTTTTGGGCCTCGAGGGATGCTTTTTTTGAATTTTCAAATAACATTTCATAAATAGAGTCAATATCTTTTTCAAGTTGTAGTCTTTTTTCTCTGATAGGAGTTAAAAGTTCTTGCAAGATGTCATTTAGAAATAGTTTAACCTTGACATCACCCAGCCCTCCCTTTTCATAGTGTTGTTTTAGCTGGTCAAGGTTTTCATAATCGGGAAGATATTTTTTAAAATGTTTATCTTGACAAAATGCGTCAAGATAAGCAAACACCACATTTCCTTGAATTTTCCCGGGGTCACTGACTCTTATATGATCGGGATCGGTGTATGCCGACATAATTTTTTGTTTTACCGTTTTTTCATCATCACAAAGATTGATGGCATTTCCGGCCGATTTTGACATCTTTACTTTTCCATCCACTCCCGGCAATCTTTCACAAATCTTTTTCTCAGGCAAAATAGGCTTTGGCAATGAAAATACCTGAGATTTAGGTTGATAGATATTATTAAATGCATGGACGATCTCGCGTGTTTGTTCAATCATAGGAAGCTGATCCTCGCCAACTGGAACAAGAGTTGTTTGAAATGCCAAGATATCAGCCGCCTGAGAGACAGGATATGTAAGAAAGCCTGCTGGGATTGCATTATTGAATCCCCGAACTTTCAGCTCTTCTTTTATTGTGGGATTTCGTTGAAGTCTTGCGACAGTCACCAAATTTAAGAAATATGATGTGATTTCAAAGAGTTGCGGTACTTGAGATTGTATAAAAATATTGACCTTGCGTGGATCTATACCGCAAGAAAGATAGTCAATTGTAACTTGAATGATGTTGTTTTTGACTTTTTCAACATTATTTGCGTTGTCGGTAAGAGCCTGAGTGTCGGCAATCATAATATAAAACTTGTCGTAGTCAAGCTCATTTTGTAATTTCAGCCTGTTTGCAATTGAGCCGACAAAGTGTCCAAGGTGTAAATTTCCAGTTGGCCTGTCGCCAGTCAAAACGATATCTTTCATAACTCTCTCCTAGATTTTAAGATTATACAAACTTAGCCCGACAAAGTCAAGGAAAATGCAAATCTGCAACATTTTTCTAAAAATTTAAGCTTGCCAGCTATATTTTTGCAGATTTAATCATTGTTTTTTAACTTTTTAATCATAAAAACTCAAGTTTCAACGATTTGAAATTGTGATTTTAATGCTTATACTTTGTTAAAAAACAAAACAGTGGGCCGTACCAAAACCAAAACTTAAAAATTAAGATATAAAAATAAAAAACTTGTTTTGTGCTCATTATTGATTGATACAAAAACATTTGCTTTAAATTTGATTGTTTATTTTTAGACCCCATAATTGATCCATACATTATCAAGGTCCTTTTTATCTATCTGATTACATCTGATCAAAACACAGAAAAGAAATATTTTGCCAAATCGTTTGCTATTGCTTTAAAATTGTATTATATTATATATATAATACAAGATGTGAATATATAGGCTCGACCTGTAATCTGTACTTTAAAATAATATTTTTTGACAAGGATTTTACTATTAGTAAAATTTTTACCTAAATTCAAGCTTAAAAATCAAAAAATCAGAAAAACTAAAAAGGAGTATTTATGAAAAGTTTTATCAAGGGAATGTTAAGCTTATCAGTCTTATTGATTTTGGCAGGATTATTTACCATGTTGCCTTCATTTGTGCAACGGTTAAAAAAGGAGGAAAAGGTGTCTTCTCAAATTGAGATGGCATCAAGCGAATCTATGGTGGGCGAAAACTCCTCCAGTCTGACAACGTTGTCTGATTATACTTTTAACTCCGGCCTTGTATCTACGATCTATAACAACCTTGAGGTTTATGTGATTTCAAGCGCTACTGATTTGGCAAAAGTGGCTTACAACGTGAACAGCGGAATAGGCAATTATGCAAGTGCAAATTATTATTTGGCATGTAACATTGATTTGCAAGCAAGTAGCTGGACTCCTATCGGTACAAGCTCAAATCCTTTTACAGGAAATTTCTTGGGAAATGATAAAACAATTTCAAACATACATATCGGCAATCTTAACCTTGATACAAATTCAAACAGCGGAGTGGGGCTGTTTGGCAATGTTGTGGGAGGAACAATTTCCGACCTTGCAGTTGGTGGATCTTTTTCTGTTATGATTGACGAGAATAGAAATATTGGTGCGCTTGTTGGAAGCATTTCGAACGGAGAACTTTTAAACGGAGAACTTTTAAACGTCTACGATCTTACAGAGAAACAAATTGAAGTTAATGGTGTAAGTGTGACCAGCGAAAATAGTGTTGGTTTTTATAGCAATACTTTATATTTCAAAGGCTCTAATAGTGATTTTGGTTATACATCCGATTCTCCAGTCACCACAAACGACACAGGCACACTTACAGGAATTACAGCAACAGGAAATGTTGGAATTTATCGAATAAAGGGCAGTGGGAAATTTTACCTTGCCAATCCAAAAAAGCAGACAAAATGGCAGGAAGACACAGTATTGCGCGTTGCTCTTACCACCAGCAATGGCGACTATTCTGAAAGTATTAATAATCCGATCTATTCCTCGCATAAACCAATGCTTAGAAATGCAATTGTTGATATAAGTGGAGTAGAGGCAACAAACAAATATGTCTATCCTCTTTTGGCGGGATCTAGGCCAACAATAGGGAGTTTGACATCAAGAAATGTGGGCATGATAACTTTTGCAACTAAGACAGAGGACGTTTATTTAGGGTTTAATTATGGTAGTCGAAGTGGAACGTATACCATTCCATACGACACATCGTTTAATGAGCTTGATTCTCAATACACAACAAGAGCGGGGTATACTTTAGCTACCATCAACGGAAAAACTTTATCAGCCATGGGCGGAATATATAACATTGGCTATCCAACCTATCCACCCTATTCAACAGAGACCGATGTCAATCCCAATCAATATACATGGAAAGCGAGAAAAGACAATCTTTTCAATATCACTTTTTTAAAGGGAGAAGATGATAATGGAAATGAATGGACTCTGGCAAATCCTCAAATAACAGTCAGAGGTGCAACAGAGTCACAAAATGGATATACACACACTTCAGGGACCACAGTGAAGATCACATTCGAGTTAAGTGCAAATTTCTTTGTTTCGGGAGTAGGTAAAGTCACCACAGAGACCGGATTGCATCCATCTTACAATCCTTCAAATGCCACTGATGATAGTTACTTACCGGCAACAATCAGCAAGTCTCATACAGGCGGTGATAATACAGCAAAATACTATACCATTGAAATTGAGAATATCGTTGGCAATGGAGGAGATTTTTATATTTACATTGAAAGAGCAAAACAAACAATTAATGTGCAACTCAAGGGATTAAATTATGGAAGTGAAAGTTCTATAAATTATACTGTTGATCTGTGGTCAAATACGACAAAAAATTTTAATGATGACAACAAATTAAATTCAGATCCTGTTACTGTTCGCCCAGGTGCCACATCAAACATTTCATTTAAAGTTCGGGTGGGACAGGGTATGTACCTAAAATTGTCAACTGATGCATATATATTAAACATAAGTGCATTAAACATAAGTGCCATTAACGGAACAATTTGGGAGGCCGAGGGAGAACAAGAACAAACAATTGGGCCGTACTATATAGCAGAGAAAACAGAAAATGACTGTACATTCATGATAACAATTGGTCAGTTAAACGCGAAAGTACGTACATATCTTTATGATGAAGATGATACGACATTGTCAAATGCAATTGCTTTGGACAGTGGTTCAATCAGCATAAATGGGACGGAAGTTGGTATAGAGTCTGATTCTTTTGTAGGGATAAATTTGGCTAATCAATCAATTCAAGTAAGCTTTGGAAATAATGAACAAAGTATATATGGCGATATAGCAGAAGTACAAATTTGCAATGAGAATGGTGTCACAATAAGTGATCGTGGACTTTATAATCCGTACACAGGAGAAGCAGAAAATCCTGCGAATGGCTTTTATATCATCAAAATAAGACTGGAAAGAAAAATACATACGTTTTCAAATGAAGATATCCGTTTTAAAGATGGAGATAGTGATGCTACTTATACACTTGGCAGTGATTTCGTAAGTACATTTTTTGGTGTTTCTGTGAACGTAGATGGTACTTCTATTGAAGCAGGCACAGAATACGGCTATGGCGAAACACTAAGCATCTCAATAACACTTACCGGTGCAGGTAAAAGCATGATTTATTTGCCAGAAAGTGGCTTGACATCTTTTTTCAATAATGAAACTGGAAGTTTGGATATGGGAACCTTGAGTCAGTCGTATAGCAACGGATCCTGGGCAATTGAAATCCAAACATCACTTGTCAAGCCTCAAATTGTTGTTACCTTTTATTTTAAACAGATTACAATAAACTTTAATGGTGCGCTTGATACATCATATCAAACCATTGAACTTGCTGACAATGATTATAGTCCATCAATAACATCTTTAACAGGCAAATATCAATTCAATGATGGAGATACCAGTAATACTACATTATCAACAACGGATTTTTTTATTGATTTAAGCACCAAGTATTATCTTGTATCATGGTATTTACAGAATGGAGAATTATACCATATAATTGAAGGGGGCTTTGGCGATTATATTCATGCGTCAAATTATACGGTTTGGACACAAGAGAATTCTCAAATATTTGAGTTTTCCATCAAAGCGGTGGTGGGAGAGCGCGTTTTAAATGTGACTTATATGCCTGGCGAGGATAATGATGCTTATAACGAGTATGTTCTGGCGGATGGGGTAACAGGATCTCTCCAAGACGGGATTGATGGAGGGAGCTTGAGTTATAATACCAGCTATACTCTTTTAACAGAGGAAACTTCTTTCCATAACTTTGGCCACAGTCTTTATGGATGGAGTTTAAGCGGTCAGGGAAGTGTAACGGGTAGTGTAAACAACTGGACACTTGCCATTACAGGAG
Source organism: uncultured Clostridia bacterium (assembly GCA_944384495.1). Classification (GTDB taxonomy): domain Bacteria; phylum Bacillota; class Clostridia; order Christensenellales; family UBA1242; genus Caccovivens. The sequence goes on along the minus strand of CALWTP010000007.1, from coordinate 11,378 downwards.
AAAATTGGTCAAGCTATTTTAAAAAAACAGGAACCTCTCAGAGCTGGAGTTCTTTTGCGGATAATAGCATAGGAGAAAGCACAAGCAAAAGTGCAAATCTGACCTTGACTGCCGTGTGGGCAGAAATAGGATATAGTGCAAAGATTGATGAGACAACCTCTGCAGTAACAATAAAAATAGGCGACACTATAGAGTTTACAAGTGGAGGACCTGGAGAAAACGGTACTTATACAATCACTCCGAGAGAAACAGAAACATCATATAATAGCAATTCTCAAAGAGGACATATCGCAGTAAGTTTTGATATAAACTTGGATGGCATAGGCTTAGATAGACAGATAACACTTTACCTCACCGTCGCGAATTTAAAAGAAATACTGTCAACGAATTATTATTACAAGGTTAATGGTAACGATAACAAGGTCTTAATCACCACAAATTTTGAACCAGCTGTCTATAAGCTTTACATTGAGCATTCAAAATATTATCAAGTTGAATATGATGTTACCAATATAATAAACAATAACCTCGGTGGGTTTGAGGATGCAAACAGTGACGGCATATACGATGAAGGAGAAAAGGTTTACATCAATGTCACATATGGACAAAAGGCAAGCAATCTGAGCACTGCGTTACAAAAAGGTTACATCACAATCACAAGATTTGGTTATGATTTTTCAGGATTTAAAGTGGGGAATAATACTTTTGAGCCCGAAGCCCCTTACAATACTCCAAACGACACCACTCTTACTCCTGTGTTTACCAAGACGGGGGCTACTGCTTCGGCAGAGATAGCTTTTGATAGGGAAAAAGTTGGAGAAAAAAGAGTGTTTTACCTTCTAAATTCCATCAATATTGCAAACGGAACGGTAAGCTATTTGGATTTGGGCGGAAGCGAGAGTTATTCTGGAAAAGGACTTACAGTAGGCACAATCCTTCCAAATGGAGAAAAGATTACCGGATTTGGTTTTAGGATATATAAAGACGGCGCTACTGCCTATACAGAGCTTTCAACTGATGGCAAAAAAGCTTTAAACTTATCTGACTTTGTGGTTGAAGAGTTGCTTGCGGGAGAGTATGAAGTCAGTTTCTTTGTGACAGTGACAGACTCTTTGAATACAACAAGCATAGTGACCACTTATGAAACAGCAGATGGGAGCAGAATAGCATTTACCATTTATAAAAATGAGATTGTGTTAAACAGCGATAACACCATTGTTTCGGTTTTCTCTAATTCTTCGACATTTGTTCCGGCGCAGGAGACAGCTGGCTATGCCGAAGACAACAATTTTAACACATTCAGACTTAAGTATGGTTGGGATGGCACTAAAACAGCCGACAATGCACAAAAGATTCAATTGGCTGATTTTGCAAACACAGACCCTGCATCAGTGTCAATCAGCGGAGACTTTACTGTTGGAGAAGAAAAAAATATCACATTAACAGTAAAAGAATTAAAAGAATATAGTGGCTCCATCAACGATATACCTGTGTCTGGAATAAGCAGTTGGAGCAACGTGTTTAGCTATATCAGCGACAAAACCTTGACCTTAAATGGGGTTTGCGAAATTGTAAAAGCGATCTTTACCATTAATTTTGGCAATGCTTCAAGTTATTACTTTGGCAGTGATGGCAGTACGATCGTAAAAGAATATAATGGGAACGATCTTGACTTCACGATTGGAGAAAGACCTTTCTCTTATAATTACTCAAAAATAGTCTATGTGGGAGCTGACACCTCGGGAACATTCGAAGTTGGCCTCACCGATATAGATCATCTATCCAAATTTAGAGTCGACGACATAACAATAGTTGGTTTTGGAGAAAACTGGGAGGAATCTTTTGAGTATAGGCTTGAGGGTACTTTTGAGCTTTTGTCGACAAATGGAACAATAAGGCAGTCTTACTCGACAAGATATATCACCGCCACAGATGGCGCACTTGACAATCAATTAAAAGAGAACATTACTGGATTAAGCTCAACCGTAACCATATCAAATATCAGATATAAAAACACTGATATCTGCAAGATTGAAAACGGAACAATTTATGGCAATTATAATGATGAACATGGTTTTTACGGCGAGTCTATCACTTTTAAAGTAAACAACGTCACAATTTTCAGCTTTACTGGAAATAATACCGGAGAGCTTCTGCTCTATGTTAATCAAGGCGCAGAAGATATAAACCAATTAAGGTTTAGCATAACAAGCACAATCACAGGCACAGACTCTAATAAATTTAAACTTCTCTCAGTTTGGAATGATACTACCACAGTGAGAGATTATGAAAGCAATTTTGATGTTGATTACGAAAATAATGGCTTCAGCGAGCAGTTGGGAATTACAAACACTAGTACAACTTCCCAAACAGATTATTATGCAGTTTTCTCAAATGTGAGAAAGGTGACAATCAATTACAACGGCGGAAGAAATAGCAAGAATGCAGGAAGTGAAATTGTATATATTTCGGCTGGACAGACTTATACTGTCACCGATCCAACTCATCCATACACAGGTCTGAGCTTTAATGGATATCAGAGATCGGGAGCCAACGATCCAACTTTGACTGACAGTGAGGGAAATATAACTTTGACGGTTGTCTCTGGTGGCGGGCCTACAACTCTAACGGCAATGTGGAGGCTCAGTAGCATTCTTGTTGACGCAGAGGAAAATAGAAAAATTTCATTCTTTGCAAACCCAACTGCTGGAACAAGTATTAATCTTAGCCAGTTTATCGATATTGACTCGCTTAGCATTATCAATATGACAAGCGGAACCTTTACTTTTGTATTCACAATAACAAAAGATGGTGGCCCAACATTTACATTTAAACCATCCGCGCTCACTGAAATCGAAAGTGGATCATTCACTTTGGAGGATGCTGGGACAACTCCGGCAAGCCTTTCAGGATCTTACACTCTGACAATCTCCTTGACATATAAGGATGATACTTCGGTCGAGTCAAAGGTGGAGGGCCAAGAGGTTGCAACATATTCCATCACAGTAAACAAAAACATAATAAGCTTTGCTGAAGAGTTTTATTATGAAGCAACTTACAACAATCAAGGACATGATTTTGCAGTTGCATTGACAAAGAATGGCGAACGTTTTGAAACAAATCCGAGCTACAGAGCTGTAAATTCGGCTGATAATGCAACAACATATGGAATTACTCTTACAGCAACGAGAACACTGGATGGTCAAGGAAATGGTGTCACCGAAGAGGGCACGACCGGTTTAATACTAATTGCTGGGACTTATACCGTTTCAGCTTCGATTGCAAGTGGCATGGGTGAGTATTTTGACCTTGGAGACGTCAAAGAGTTTACCGCCACCATTTCAAGGTATGCTTTTGATATAAACAGTTATGTCGGAGTCGGAGAAGGACATCAATTGGGTGCCACGCCAATCTTCAGCAAAAATCTTGGTGGAGATGACCCAAGCATGACAAAAACTTTGACAATTAATAAGGAATCTGTTGAGCTTGATTTCACAAAGAAGGAAAGCGGAGAAAGTGCAGGATTTTATGATATCACTGCCAATATAACAAATACTGACGATCAAAACAATTATGAGTTGACAGGGTCAACAATTGAAGATGGTTTTGCGATAATAGTGCCAGGCGAGGTACTATACATTCGAATGGATAGTGCTCTTAAATATGTTTATAACGGAGAGAGGTTGGCTTTAAGTGTGAGCTTTGATAGTGACACAGAAAGCTTTACACTCTCTGGCAGGGCTGGCGGTAAGACTATCTCCACGGCTATATCACTATTCTATTATAGCGATGGTCAGCAGGTGCAAATTCCATCCGCTGAGGGAGAAAGCTATGCAAACTTGCTCTCATCAAGCCTGTCAATTGCAAATAATAGTGAAAATGCTGGCGAATACAATATTTTAATAAACCCAGACTCGCTACAAGCTTTGGGCTGGGGAGATGTGAGGTTTACTAATAAAAGCGAGAGTCAAGTGACAATCACCCAAAGACCGATTGTGGTGACAAGCTTTACCGCCACATTTAATGGTACGACCAAATTCACCTTTGCAAATGTGACAAGCGAATCTGCCAACTTTGTCTTTAGCACAGAGGATGAAACAGGAATTGTCAGTGGCGACAGTGTAACAATCACCGTTACGGTAAGCGATTGTCATGCTGGCAGTCGAGCAATCACAAACATAACTCTTGACTCGGAAAGCGATAGAAATTACGAAATAAGATGGAACGAAGACCTGCAAGCCATCATTGATCCATCCGCTGAGACGGTGACAATGTCACCTGAGAGCAAGGAAATTGACTATGGTATTATTATTAAAGATGACACAACACTTGAAGAGCTGTTGGTCGCTATTTCCGTATCTTTCAGCTGTCAAAGTCTTGGAGATCTGGAGAACAATTTTATCACAGTTTCAAGTTTTGAAATAATCAATCCTTCTTATTCAACTGGAGGATATTTAGATGCAGGAGAGTGGATCCTTAGCTTGACAGTAGCAAGCTCTGACTTCACTTTTGGACAGGATGATACAGATGAAGATGGCAACTATACAACCACTTTTGACCTTGCATTGACGGTAAAACCAATCGCTCTTACCATCACAAACAAAGTAGACATGTCTGTGACAAAACCATATGACGGAAACAATGCTGTCTTAAGCCAATTTGTTGGACATAATGTGGGAGAAGATGAAAAAAGCTATTTTGAAGCAACTGGACTTGAAACAGGCGATATCATTACGGTCACAAGTGCAACATACTCATCGCGAGAAATTGGCACATGGGACTTAAGTTTTGGCTATAGCGAAACCGACGACCATCAAAACTATGCTATAAAAATTGACGCAGTAGGAAAAATAACTTCTGTCACACTTCATTTTATAAAAGACTATAATCACACTTTTGTGGATGACGGACAGGAGGTAGGAAATACTGTTGCGATTACCGTTGACTATACAGGCGGAAATGACGGAACAAGAGGAATTAATGCTCTTATCGAAGCGATCTGCGATCCATCAAATTTTGTAACAAGGCGAGGCTATACCCAGACTGGTTGGAAGTGGGAAGGGCTCGATCTTAACACTTCGATGTCACAGACAGATAAAGATAACTTCTTGCAAGCGGCTGTTGATGCTGCGGCTGTTGATGATGGAACAAACGGGCTTACACTTAAAGTTGTTTGGCAGATAGATACCTTTGACGTGACATTCTCCTTACCTGCAAACGAAACGATTACACTGAATCATACCGACTATACTCTTGGGAACGGACAAATAATCACAATTGAAAATGTAGAATACTGGACAACTATATCTGGTATCACAGCTACTGCCGAAGAGGGATATATTGTGTCGGGTATAACTGCATCAAATAGCGACAACGTTACATTGCAGACTTCCAACGTTTCGACAAAGAATGCAAGCTTTGACTTAAAACATATCATTGATGCTGTGACCATCACATTGACTTCTGCTGAGATGGAGTTTAAGATTACTTTACAAACAAATGAGCCACAAAGCTTTACAGCAAATATCGATTCAGCAGGTGGCGGGCTTACTGGTGGATGGACAAGAAAAAATGGCAATACCTTTACAAGAGTGGTAAATTATACTCAGGCACGAAGCGATCTGCCAAAGCTTATCATGACTGTGTCAAATACATATGATTTTGCTGGCTGGCTTTTGGGAGAAGAGGCAAGCACGGAGGCAAACATCTGGGAAAGAATTGGTGGAAGCGGTTTAACTCAAAGCGACACCACCACAGGCTTTACCTTTACTGCAACATGGACAGAAAGTGAGCTGACATTGACATTTGACAATATTGAAAATGGAAGCATCATAGTCACTGCCGATGGTGAGACTGTCACAGGGACTGCCGATCCAGATGGTGGCTCGCAGACAATATATACTGTTCATTACAACGATCGCATTGAAATTTCAGTCACTGCGCTCGCATGGTATAAGTTCACCGGCGCGACCATAAGCGGTGACAATGAAAATATCACCATAAGCGGAAGAGGGCAAACAATTGGAAGCATTGTTATAGATCCGCTTCTTGAAGGAAAAACGATTGCAATAACAATTGCTCCGATTGAGATCACATTCAATGTTCACTCGCAAGAGGACACCCTTTTAGGCACCGAGGTGACAAATACAACTTTGGGCACAATGTTTACAATTGAAACGTTGAGCGATCTTGATTTTGCAAGCGGAATAGGCTCATTCAGCGCAACAGCTGGCACATATCATCAGACAGGCTGGACATACTTGGGCGAGCCAATTGTTGACAATTTTATCAAGACATTCATCACAAACCATGGCGGAACACCTACACAAGACACCTCTTATGATATCTATGCGACATGGCAGGGAGAAGAATATACCGTGACCTTCTTGAAAGGAGAGCCTTTGCCAAATGCCGATGGCTCTACCCCTACTCCAACATTTACAAGCGCAGGAGACAGTGGAGAAAGTGCCACAAGAGAGTGGATATATGGCAGTATGATCGAAAATATGCCAGAGCTTGAAGCATCTGGGCAGGAATACTACTGGGCGCTTGAGGCAAACTCGGCGGCAGTGCCATTTGCAAATGGAACCAGGTTCACCCTTGTCGATCCTGACTCAGTTAGCCCTTATGAGCTTACACTCGAAGCTCAGTGGGCACATGATCATTATACAATCACCATAAACTTTGCAGGATCGACAGATAAAATAAGTTCGCTTACTGTTGATGGCACTCCAATTACCATAAGTGACAATGTGGCAACTGTAACAAGAGTTGTCTATGGCGACAGCAAGGATCTTATATTAAGCCTTATGACTGGATATATGGTCGACAGTGAGAATACTATTATCACCAATGACGGCCACATCGAAGGCTCTGACCCGGCAACCCTTTCAGTCAGAGAAGACGGTGTGACAGTGAAGGATGTTCATGGAAATATCGAGCTTACCATCACAGTCAAAGCAAAATCATATACAATTTCAATTAGAAATTACACGTACGTGACCGCTTCAACCGACGAGTTTATCGTTTCCTATGACGAGGATATCACAGATATATTTGACAACGTCACCTTCACAAGAGGAGGCTATACAATATCTGCTCTCTATGACGGCAATACACTCTTTGCTTCATTCAGTGGTGGCGACTGGCAGTTTGAAGACGGATATGTGGCCATAACGGACAGCAACCTCGATGGCAAAAAGGAATATATCTACCAAACAGACAGAGGCCTTACGCTTGATATGATCTGGGCGGTCGACAGAGAAAATCCTTATTTCTCAAGCTCAATCACCGTAGGAAATAATCTATATTACAACGGATCGGAGCAAAAAGTTGCCACCGGCTCATTTACCGCAAGCGAAATTTTGTCAGAAAATGCATCATTAAACAACCTCGATCGGGTAACAGACATTTACTATGTGATAGGTGATTTGGAAACCGCTACACCACATAGAGAAGATTATACTGGCTCCGATTATGCTCTTTATTATAAGGATGTGATTGAAACCACAATTTGGCTGGTTGTTGAGCTTCAGGACACCTTGTCAAAATCTGGGTTTACCTATACGATAACCTCGCATGCAAATCTTACCATAAACGCAAGCGAAGTCAATATTTCTGGTGCTGTAATTGAGTCATATTACACGGGAACAGCAAAGATTGTTCCAAGCAATGGCGATAGTTACTCAGTGGGGACTCTTTATTATCATGACGGGACTACTCCAATCACAGAGCTTACCATTGACCATGTGGAGCTTGTGTCAGGCACAGACACTCTTGATCCATATAAAGTGGGAACAGGATATCAGGTAAAATATTATTTCACGAAGGGTACAGGCTTCAAATTGGACAATTTCACAGGTCTTCAAGAAGAAGGAGATTATATCACATTTACGCCTGATATAACTATGGTCAGTGCCGAGGTTGTTCCTTCAATCATAACCCTTAATATAAGCGGAAAAGCATTTGAAAATGGGGAGGAGCAAAAGATCACATCGTTTGATGCCAGCATGCCAGAACATGCAAGCGAGTTTACAATTTCTATTACCTCCATCTATACAAACAGTGCTGAAAGAGGAACTTATAATAATGTTTCAATGCTTAATATAGATTATAGCATTACAAGAGGAGAGGCCGATGTTGCCGAGACGAATTTTGAGATTGTTGTCACCGGGTCCTACCAAATCGTTTCAGCAAATGATGGCTATGCTATTGTATTATCAAGTGAGGAGCTTATATTTATAGATGGCGCGCCAAGCCTCACCGCAAGAAGTGATATAGCTTATAATTTTACAGCATTTGCATATAATGACACGATCAGCGGAGGCTTAATCAACGGAGAGATTGATATTACCGGCAGTGAGTTTAGCTATCTTGATGAAAGCGGAAACCTTATATTCTCAATTTCTGGGAACAATTCCACATCTCCTTTAGTGCGAGTTGCAAATGGTCTTAGCATAAGCTTTACAATATCCATCACCTGCGATGACAAAGTGCTTTTGTGGCAGGTGGGAGATATCGATGCAGACACAGCACGTACAACTTTGGAAACTCTCGCAAGCGAAGAGGCAAAAACAAAAGAATTTGCCCTGTCTCAGTCTTCACATCAAATAAGCCTTGTTGCGACATCATATAAAGCCATCTTCCTCGATCTGGGAGATAAAGATGGTGGCGGAAAAGATCAGGGATATGTATATATAGCAATAGGACAAAGTCAACTGGTGGATCTTGCCGAAGAAAACTCCTGGGAAGGCTTCACCTTTACCGGCTGGAGTCAACAGTCAACTGGAATTTCTATCAGCGACAGCACAACGATTTTTGTAGAAGAAAATGCTTCTATTGTTGCTGGAGCAGTGATGGCTGTTTGGGAAATCGATGCTCCAGAGGGTACGCAAACAGCAACACAAATTGAAAGAGATGCAAAACCGGCAGTTGGAGCTCAAATCAATGCAATAGACTTTGCACACATTGTATCCGCAAATGAAAATAATCTCATTAATTATTCTTACAGCTGGCTTCGAGCTGGAGGAGAGAGCGCGTACAATAAAAAGGACGGCTTTACAGTAGATGCAAACACAACCTCTAGTGGCTCCTATACCGTCACCGTGACTGCAAGTTATACGGGAGTGGTGAGCGGAAGAAATTATAGCGCTTCCACATCGTTCTCATTCAATCTTCAAATCAACACTATTGATATTGGCAATGTTACCATAACAGGAGGCGAGGCTGGAGAGAGCGGAGAGATTGTATTCACCTATGCAAACTATGACTATATCGATGCAGTTTCTGTAAGCTTTGAAAGAGATGATATCACCGATGCAAACTTAAGAGATATTTTTGGGGAAACGGACGAGAGAACATATTATTTCATCCTCTCTGAAGGAAGCACTGCAACTGATCGCATAAAAGATGCAGGGAAATATACTTTGGAGTTGATCTTGGACTCAACAGTCTTTACTCCTGCCCAAGTCACGCAGGCTGTGTCTATAGAAAAATGTAATCTTATCATATCACAAGATAATCTGCATCCATCCTTGCAATCCAAAGTGTTCGGAAGCAGTGATCCAGTATTTGAGTTTAAGCATACTGTAAGCTTTACCACAACTTCGACTAAGGAGGATGTAAATATAAGCCTTGTTCGAGAAGGTGGCGAGAATGCTGGAGAATATGGGTTTACAAATATTTCAATAGCTCAAAGCAATAATTACAATATATCAATGCAAGATCTTACTTTCACCATCACCGCTTTTGAGGGAGGAACACTTGTCATAACGATAGATAACAGTCTTTCAAGGGTTTATGACAAAACAGTGCCATCATTTACATTCTCGTTTAATGGCACGGACAAAATGTGGTATCTCTCAGTTGCTGGTGGCAACAGTTCGACAGTTTCGCTCAATATTGAGGCAACTGAAGGCGTTACACATCCGACATTAAACGAAATACTGTATCCTCTTGCTCTTAAAAACATAACAATTTCAGCGCTTGACACAGTTGTCAATGCTGGAAATTATACAAACACCACAAACACCAGCTTTACCTTAACAGCGGGCACTGGTGCAAACTTCACCAACTTAAGACTTGTTATCGACTTTACGATTGAGCAAAGAAAGATCACGGTGAGCGAAGACAGTGTGACAAAAGTCTTCGATCGAAGCGATGCGATAACATCTGCCACAAGCTTTGCTTTTGACAATATTATTGAAGCGGATACAAGCTCCGTTATGCTCAATGGCAATTTTGCAGGCAGTGTCGCAGGCAAACATAGCCTTGAAAATCTCTCAATCACAGGTGATATGGCAAACAACTATCTCCTTGTTGAGGGCGAATATTTTGGAACCATTACACCTCTAGAAGTGACAGATATAAGCATTGCAATAGGCAAAACAGAATTTATATATGGCGATATCAACAGCGGAATGTCTTTAGATGAAGTTCTCTCGCTTGTTCCGTCAATCGAAACCACGATAGATGGTGAATCGGGCGATGTTAAAAACGAATTTGTGTCTGTTTCAGCTTGGAGCGTTTCAGCAGACATTTGCTCAAACGCAGGATATATCGATGCTGGAGAGCAAACGATCACCTTCACCATCACTTCAACAAACTTCTCGTTTACTGGAGGGGTGACAACTGGTGGCGAAAGCAGTACTACATGTAATGTATTGATTAATATATCACAATTAGATCTTGATCTTTCTGCAATTGAAATAATTAAAAATTATGACATGACCACTTCAATGCCACCAGACTTTAATGGAAATATCAATGAGTATATCCTCTCATATAACAACGTTTATGATAATGTTGCGATCGATGTGGACGCAAGCAGTTATGACACTGCAGAGGTTGGCAAAGGAAAAACCGTGAATATTGTGCTGACTGGGGATGATATAGACAATTACAATCTCCTGTCTTACACAAATGGGGTGATTCGTGAATTTTCAATTACATTCAATGTTGTGGCAGATCAAGAACATCGATCGCTTGTGACAGATGGCAGTTTTGTCGAAGACGGTCTAAGTCCAATTGTACGAACAAGTAGCTTTACATTTGTCTATCCGTCATCATCGACTGGCGAGGAAATAATGTCACAGATCACGTTGCCGACAAGAGATGGCTATCTGGCGACCGGCTGGATGATTGCAAGTGCAGATGGATATAGTGTGCTTAATAGCGATACTGTTTTAGGCATCCTGCAAAATGTCGCATTTGACCCAGACAATTTAAAAAAAGAGATCAATATCTACACCGTTTGGGAGATACGATATTATGAAATAACCATCAACCTGTCGAATGCCACATATGAGCTGGCTGGTGACTATGTGAATACAAAAGAAGGGACTGCTCGATATTTCTCCGATATTTCAATAGCAGTTACC
>CALWTP010000006.1 GCA_944384495.1 uncultured Clostridia bacterium | reverse complement strand
CCGCCCATGTTTACGTTGGCAGGGCTTACTGCAAATACACCTACGATCAAAAGACAAGCAACAAGAGCAAATGCAGCGATTGATGAAAACAATTTAGCTTTAAGTGACATATTTTCCTCCTTTTAATTCAAATTTATCAAAAGACCAAAACTCTCTTTTTTAAGGCATTTTTTGCACACCATTGTTATGCTTGAGCGCCACTAAAGAAGAGAACCTTGCGGTCTATTGATAGCTCATTTGGTTTTGCAGGAAAACCCGCATCTCTATTCTAAATAGAGCCAAAGGAGTAAAACCTTGTCCAATCAAAGCCCCTGCCTTGATGTACAATAGTATAATTGTATTATACTCCTTTTTATGTATCAGTCAAGCAATTTTGCCGGAATTTGTTGAAATTTGAAATTTTTTGCTTGTTTTATCGCCTTTTCTATCGAAAATTTCATTGATTTAGGATGTATTTTGCCAAAAATTGTCATATCTATTTTGATTTGTGGCACTTCTTTTTATTGCCAGCAAGTTTGGCTTCAGGCGGTATAAACAATACCCTGACAAAAGGCGTTGTCCCTTATTGTCAATATTATTGTAACTTATTTGCTTTGAAATAATACAATATTTCCCATAGTACAACTAAAATAACAAAAAAGTATAAAAAATTTGTTATTGTGACAAAAAAACAATATTTTCGATGATAAAAAATAATATATCGATATTGCAATTTGACAACGGATTTCAGCAAATTTGCTTTATTATTAGTCTATATAGAATTGTAACTTTTATTCAATTTCCCGGCCGATTTTAAAAGCAGAGAGTGCTTGTAATTCTTTTTATAGCGCTCAAAAACTTATAGATAAAATTTAGATCAAAATTATATTAAGCAGAAAGGGATACTGTTATGGGTTTTTGCAATGACATAGAAAGAGACTGTCCTTGTTTTGGTTTTAAAAGCGGAAGTATGATAATATTCCTGCCATAATGGCATAACAGAAGGACTGGCGATATTCTTCCTTTTGAAGATTTGCCTCCTCTTCTATATTAGATAAAAATCCGCACTCTATCAGGACTGACGGCATATCTGAATAGTTTAGCACAAAATAATCTCCAACAGTTGGATAGTCTCTGGCATTGTCAAAACTCTGGCAGATGGATGAGGTTATGCTTCTGGCAAGATTTTCTCCTTCCTGCGAGCCTTTTGCATAGAAAACCTGAGCTCCACTGCATGATGGGAGAGGGAAAGCGTTCATATGAATGCTGACCATAATGTCGGCGCCACTGTTATTTATGATCTGCTTGCGTTTTTCCATCTCGCTCTTCTTCTTGTTGGATGCGTTCTCGTCATAAAGCCCATTCATGTCCTCTCTGGTCATCACAACCGCTATTCCAAACTGCTCGCACATCTGTTTTAAGGTTTTAGCATAGGCAAGATTGAGCTCGCTTTCGCTTATTCCGCTTGCCTTCCCACTTGTACCACCATCCCGTCCCCCATGTCCTGCGTCAATGACAATGGTATACTCAGCTTTTGGCGAAGAAGATGTTGTGATGATCGAAAATATAATCATGCTTGCAATTGCTATAATAATTGCCATCACAATACAAATTGTCTTTTTCTTTATAATCAAAAATTTAATATTATATCTTATTTAATAAATTCATTTGATATAACAAAACCTTTACCAAAACCAAAAAATTGGCACTGCTAATTGCAAAGTTGATTTATAGCATGGTATTATTCTTTTAGATTTAAACTTCCTAAATTAAAAGGAAAAAATTAAAATTATCAAGGAACTATTCAAATAAAATCACTTTTTGCTGACAGAATTGAATGGTATTTAGATGAGAAAAAGATAAAAACAAAGTATCACACCGCTGGACTATTCACAACTGATATTAAGGTAAAAAACTTAATTGGAAAACAATTAAAATTTAAATTAATAGGTGCTGGCGGCGAGATAGTTTCTAAATTATTTGAACTTGTACCACAGGAGGTGCTATAATGGGAATGTGTAAACCAAGTGGCGGAATAAAGCCACAAATAGGTAAAATAGGCGATTTAAAAGCTTATGGAGATCCGAATTCAAGAATTGATTTGTATAACATTGATAATCCAAAGGAATTATTACAACAAAGATGGTACGATTCAAATGGGAAAGCCGAAATAAATAGAGATTGGAAACATTCTAATAAAGGCGGAAAACATAAATTTCCACACGACCATCCATGGGATTGGACTAAAAATGATCCAAGGCTAAAATACGATCAAAATAGATACATCAATAATTATTATTGTTAAAAGGAAATGCTATGAAAAATAAAAGTATTTATGATGAAATTTTTGATAAAGCTTGTTCGGTTTGTGGGAAGATAATAAAAAAAGACATTTATGATCAAGGCAATTGCCCATTCTGCAAATGGAAAAACAACTTTTTAGCCGATAAAAATCCAAATAGAGTTATATATCCAAACTTGATTTCTCTAAATGAGGCAAAGCAACTATATGGTCAAGGCAAGCCTTTTGAACCTGATCTTGATGATTTTGTTGAAGCATTGTTTTTTTATAGTGAAGTTCAATTTAAATACAACAATATGTTCTATGAAGTCATTCTTGCTTCTGAAAATAATGAGGACATCATCAAAATGAACGATTTTAATGGTGGAAATTTGCAAACATTTAAGACAAAGGAAGATTTTAAAAACAATGCCAAAGTTGAAGGCAAATTTTTAAAAGATATATGGAACGATACAACTGATAGATATTGGTTACAATAAAAGGAATAAAAATGACCAATCAAAATATATATGATAAAATATTTGAAAAAAAGTGTGCGGTTTGCGGTCATAAATATATGGCCGATATCTATGACCAGGGTGAATGCTCAAATTGTGGATGGTATAATGGCAAAATATATAGCGAATTCCCTGACAATGTTATATTTTCAAACTTAGTTCCATTAAATAAAGCAATAAAATTATACAAGGAAAACAAACCTATGAAACCCGATTTAGACGATTTTCTCGAAGCATTTGAACATTATGGTGAAACAGGATTTGACTATAAAAATGTTGGTTTTTCCTTATTTAGAAATGGCGAAAATGGCATTGAATTTAGTTGGGGGCCTGAGCCATGTGGCACTATATATTTCAAAGATAAGGAAGACTTTATCCAAAACGCAAAGATAGACAATGAATACCTCCGAGATATTTGGGATAAAGTTGAAAATCCGGTTTATTTATAAAGGTTGTAATAATGAAAAATAAAAGTATTTATGATGAAATTTTTGATAAAGCTTGTTCGGCGAGTTTGCAAAAATTACTAAAAAACTTAATCTGACTGAGCCATTCGATGTTATTCGCTTTCTGTCTTGCTTACGACTTTTTTATTGCGTTACTCGCGAAACAGCATTAAAAGCAATAGAAAAACAACTGTCTGAGTTTGCCAAAGATATAGCAGATGAGATAAACGGAATCGCAAAATATTTGACTGATAAATCCACGATTCGCGATATGATTGCTAATCACAAATCTTTGATTAATGAAGTCGACTCAGAGCTAGACAATTTATAATTTGGAGACCAATATGAAAATAGAAGAACTTATGCAAATTCTTGAAGATGATTATAAAGAAAATAAAGATTTTTTTAATGCACTTTTTAAAAATGCAAAGTCACAAAAAAAGGTTGATTTTTAAAAAAGTATATCGCTGATATGTACAATCTGAAGGCAAATAACTTTTTTATTAAGGTTATTCGTTTTTAAACTGAAAAAGTATAGTCCATGCTATGCTTTTTTTTATTATTCTTCGTCATCCCAACTTGACAAATTGGTTTAAAATAATAAAAAAATGTGATATAATACAAAATATGAAAAAAACGGTTAAAAATTTAAACAAATTATACGCATCTGCATTTGAAAAAATGACAAAAATGTCGGAATTTCTTGCCAAGAATTGTGTTGACCATGCATTAGATTTTCATTATGGGCATAGGATTAAAATTGGTAAACAATTTACAAACGAATTATATCCTATTCCCCTTGTCCGCTTTAAACTGAAAGGGATAAAAACGGAGAGCTTTTTTGATGTCTATACAAAAGAAGATTATATTGGATATATCAAGCTTTATCCAAGTAAAGAAGAAATTTTGTCTCTTGATTTGGAAGTTTTTGCAAGCCTCAAATATCTTATATACGGCTATAATTATCAACAAGAACTTTATAATTCTGAAGATTTAAACCAAACGAAAAACAATATCGAAAAATCAAGAGACACAAAATTTATTATTTATGCAGACTTTGCAAATCTTGAACAGATTTTTAGTGTGGTAGATAAATTTATAATAAAACCAACTCAAAGCTTTTCAACCGCAAATTATAAATGTGAATGTGGTCATTATATAACAATTGATTCAGATCAAGGCTCCTGCCCTGTCTGTGGGAAAAATAGTCCGTTCAAAAGAAAATTTAAAGCCAAATGTCTTGTTTGTCAAACGGTATGCTTAAAAGACCAGTACGGAAATGGAAGATGCCAAAATTGTGGCTGGACACTTGATAAATTCGCAAATAGAATGAAAAGCAGAGTTATCTATCCAAACTTGATTTCATTAAATAAAGCAAAAAAGTTATACAGAGAAAACAAGCATTTAAAACCCGATTTAGACGATTTTCTCGAAGCATTTGAGTTTTATGGCGAAACAGGATTTGAATATAAAAACTTAATGTTCTGTCTATTTGGACATGGCGACGATGGGATTGAAATGAGCTGGGGTCCAAACGATGATGAAGTTGCATATTTCAAAGATAAAGAAGACTTTATCCAAAACGCAAAGATAGACAATGAATACCTCCGAGATATTTGGGATAAAGTTGAAAATCCGGGTTATTTATAAAGGTTAGCAATGTTTGTTTAGACAAAGTATATTTGTTACATAAAAAATATGAAAAAAAACTGTCAGCGATTGCCAAAGAATGGCTATTCCTATAAATCTTGGCGAACACAAATTTTATAGTGGTTGGTTGCTCTGCCCAGAAGGTTTGATAAGAAACACTACACCATTTGGAGGTTGGATTAGATGAAAAAGTATGATTTGGTAAGTTTAAAAAATAATTTGCCATATAAAAAGTATGGATTAGATATAAATATGCACGGTATAATTATTGAAATTTTATCTGCTCACGTTAAAGTCTTGTTTTTTAATCCAAACAATCTTGACGAGGCAACTTTGCTTGATATAGACAAAAATGATATTGGCATAGACAAAGAAATATTGCCAGAAAATATTAAAAATGAATTGGAAAAAAATATAAAAAAAATAGAATTAAAAGAAAATTTTGTCTTTTCAGCAACCGAATTTAAGTTGTATGACAAAGTCAAGCTATCTTTCCAAGATAAAAAGTATACAAAGCTTGGATTAAAGAATGGAGATATTGGATTTGTGGTAGATAACACTATAATTGACAATACCATTGAGGTTGATTTTCCTGATTTAGACGAAAATAGTCCTTTCTATGGAGAAACCTTTTCAATAAATATAAATGATCTGAAAAAAATAGATTAAAATGCTTTTTATATAGAAAGTCTGCCAGTCTCACCAAAAACGGAGTTACATTTGGACGATCCATGATTTATTTGATAATGTTGCAAGAACAGCATTCTGTTTTTAAAGATATCATAAAGAAAATAATAAAAAAATCATACTCAAACACATCCGACCCACAAATTCTTTTCACCTTCTTGGCAGGGAATGATACTATAAAAGAATTAGGCCTTCAAGGTTCTGCGCGAATTAATAAGGAAGTTTTAAAAAAATTTAATATTAACATCGATGACAATGAAGATGAGCAAGAATAATTTTTAAAGGATATCGTCAGTAAGCAAAGGCTGGAAAAGGGTATAAGGCAAAAGCTACTAAAAACCTCAAAGAAAACAAAAAATAAAAATTATCATGCAATTTTACTATAAAAATTTTAGATAAAACCGGAATGCTGTGCACCCCAAAAGTTGTCACACTTAAGGAGCAGTGTTCCGGTTTTTTTACGCAAGAAAAATCCACCAATCTTTTGTTGGTGGATTATTTTTTGTATCAATATCAGCTGTTTGCAATTTTCTCTAGCTCTTCCTTTTTCTTCTTTCGAATGAGGAGAATGATCAGTAAAATTAGGAGCAGTAAGAATATGATTCCGCCTATTATTGATAATACGATGACTAGAGTATTATTGCTTTGCGTTATTCTTGCATCATCTCCCAAAATCCAGAATAGTCCGCCATAGGACGTTTCAGGATTATAAGAGGTATAATGAACAATATTTGAGATTGTGAATTCGCCTAGTCGCATTGTTCCATTAAATGGATTTTCATGGGTTCCGATTGGTACCCAATATTTGCCACTAAAATCGAGGTCTGCTGTGAGCTCATATACACATTCGCTATATTTTTCGCCCTGCTCGTTGACAATTCCCTCGTTGACAAGATATGCGACATATGCCATCTCCTCTTCGGAAGAAATTATGTAAGGATTGTCTGCGCTTCCTTCACCTTGTAAAATTCTGGTATCTTGATCAATCCACAAAACTCTCGATATGGTGATATTAATGGTCAGCTCGCTGTTGTAAATATTTCGAATGAGGCTTTCGGTGATTTCAAGCCTGCCATCAATAAATAAATGATTTAGGTTTGTATCAAATTGTCCATTAAACAGATTTATGTCGGTGATTTGATAGTAAGAACTGGTGCTTGATGCAAAGGTAATGCTCTGTCCATATAGGAACACAAACTGATTTGAGGTATCTGTGATCTCGGTCATCCTTCCACTTGCATCAATATAATATAGATTTCCAATCAATGCCCTCTCCGATCCGTCATCATCGTCTTCCACTTGATAGCTAAATGTCAAGTGAACCTCCTCGGCTATGCCTCTTAGCAAGACGTTGATTTGCGCGGACTGTTCATCTATAACATCGTGGAAGTCAATGGTGTATGTGTAAATATAATATGTCTGAGAGTAAACCTGTTCCTGTGACAATACTGGCTCAATGCCAATAATCTCGAAGGTATAGCCAAGCGGTTTAAGTATTCTTATCGTCACCGTCTGTCCAACAACCGCATTAAACGGCTGTGAATAATCAATTTCTTCTCCGTCTAATCTTACAGATAGCTCATTGTCTGCCAAGAGCTCTTCAGTGGTAAAATTGACTATTATGGTTTTGCCTTCAAAGACAGCTGTCACATGAAGTTCGGTATTAAGAAGCTCTGGATATGTATAAATGTAAGAGCCACTTGCTTGATCAAAAGTCCCTTCTATTCTCTCGTCACTGCCATCTACCTGCCAGTAAAGGAAGTTGTAACCATAATTTGGTGTTGCAACCAAAGTCACGGTCTGATTTGGGTCAAAGCTTGCCGAGACAACTTGCTGACCGTTCTGCATCAATATGCTACTGCCCGCCTGCTCATCATTTACACCAATTGTGAACAGAGGATGATAAACAGCCTCGATTAAGTAGTTGCCCTGCTCGAACGTCAGTTCAAATCTTGAGCCCTGCGTTCCAAGCGACTGGCCATCCTTTGTAATTAGCCAATATTTAAATTCGTAACCCTCAAACTCATAAGCTCGAAGTGTCACCCTAACTCCAGCAGAAACATCTGCGTACCATTTGTTGTTGCTGTCGAACCAAGGAATCTCATCTGGAGAGATGTTTACAATAATATCTTGTATACCAGCTAAATCTGAATCATTTTCAAATCCCTCAGGGATAAATGAGATGGTTATGTGAGATTTATTGAGCTCCCATGCGGCAAAGATTGTGAACGTCTGGGTTTCTGGATCGAAAATGCTGGTGTCAACTGCATATTCTGTTCCTGTATAATAATAGCCATTCTCCGCCCAAGGTCTCACTGCCTCGTGGAACCTATCGATATATTGCACACCTCTTCCATACTGAGAGGTATAATATCCGCCCAAAGTGTATCCCTCTCGGGTTGGGAATATGATATCTCTTTGCTCTTGGGTGAGGATGTTAAGATTTATTGTCTGTCCGTATGTCAGGAAGTTTTCAATTGTAACTTGCGTGTTGCGATCTACGTAGAATGTCAGGTTATAGGTCTTTGGTTGAACATAGATATAGATTGTGGCTCCGCCAGCTACACCAGTAAGGGTGAGCGATGCTGTATTTGAATATCCTGTTTGAATTATATCAAGATCTGTCACAAGTCCAGCCGTGATTTGATAGTCTGTACTCGATTGGATGTCATATCTAAGCAGGCCATTGTTGTCTCTTAACAGACTGAAAGCTATTCCTGCATTGATAGTAAGCGATAACTCTCCTCCCGTGATGACGTGAGCAAGGATACTTGAGGATCCATTATTGTTTACCTGTACAAGTGGCGAAGAGGTATCGGCAAAAATCGCTCCGCCTTGCATCAGCTGATGATCACTTCCAGAAACAAAGTATACCCTTATTTCATTTTCGGTAGCAGTGAAGGTCACCGTCACAGTTGTCAGATCAATTACTCCATTGACGAAATAAACAATTCTGCCATTGATCTCGATCGATCCATAATTTCCGCCCTCTTGCATACCTCTTGCGGCAAAGGTATAGTTGTATCCATCATTGACCTCAACCACGAAGTAGACAGTGTTTGATGTGTAGGAGAGATACCTATAATCTGCCCCTATTACCAATCTGCCATCATTTTCAAGATAAAGGCTCTCGCTTAAAAGATTTCCCTGTGCATCACTCAAAAGCACTCGTCCGCCAAGAGTTGTGCCATAGGTCTGGTTATAGTTTACCATCACAGATGTTCGAACTATAATGTTTGCCTCGCTCGCTTTAAACGAAATGTTTATTCTCTCTATTGGATCATTGACATCGAGAATGAGTGTGATTGTGTTTTGATCGATATCATAACTATGTTCTTCAAGGTTTATATCCACTCCATCAACGGTAACCCTGTCGACCTCATAGCCATCTTGTGGAATAAATCTGATTGTAAGTGGAAGGGCAACATAGACATTTGCAATAGCTGTTGTGTTTCGGCTTATGATATACTCCTCGTCTCCTTGAGAAATTCCCACCGCTCCGTTGCCGGAGAGCGAAATTGTCACGAGAGATGCCTCTTCTGTGAAGGTTGCGTAGATATAATTTATGCCATCGGTTGCGCTTTCAAGTCTATTCATATCAGCTATTGAAATGGTGTACTCGGTCTCGGCATTGAAGTCAAAGAGCTCATCATTCCACTGCCAGCCAGCAAACACATATCCAGTATTTGCAGTGGCACTTAAAGATAAAGGTCCTCCAAACTTGACGGTTTGAGTGGATATGGCATCGTCAACACTTCCAAGAAGCTCGTCAATTGTCGCAACGACAAATGTATATTCTCTTGGCTCAGCGACAAAGCTTAGCTCAATATCCTCGTCAATGTTGGTGATTGTTGCCACCAATATATAACATCTTGAAGAAGGGTCAAATGTGCAAGTCTGCGACACCACCTCTCCATTTGTTGTGATCGAGAGTATGTCTTTTGGATCATCACCTTCAAAACCATTGTAATAGCCATATCTAAGTTCCGCCCGCACAACAAGGCTTTCGCCCGTCGTCTGTGTTCTTACTTGAACGGTGCCTCCGCTTGGCGAATATGACACTCCGTTAAAGGTGATCGATGAGATTATGGAGGAGATATCGTCATAGGTGAGGTCGTTGATTGATGCTATAGGTGATACACTTATACTTTCATCTGTGGTAAATCCGCTCCATACCACAACCAGTCTGCCATCTTCGTCAATGCTGGCTTCAATCGTTCCGCTCGTTCCATTTGTCAAAGTCACACTGTCTGTGCTAAGCTCATATCCTTTGACTGGAGTAAATGTCAGTGTCACTACGCTTTCTGTATCTGCCGTGACTGAGCCATTTGGCAAGTCTCCGTTCACAGCTGTGCCATCATCTATTGAAATTGATACGGAATCGATATAGGAAGTGGTGTATGAAAGCTGATTTGGCGCTGGTGTTGAATTTATAACAAGAGTGCCGTCAGCTGTCAGATTGTAAACGGTACACGTTTCACCATCCCACTTTCCATTCAAATTGGTGGTTTTTGCCACAAAGTCATATCCGCGGTCAGATGTTATACTCAGTGTGAGCGTTGTTTCACTGTACGTCATAGGATATGTTGATCCGCTTGTAATCGACCTATTATTAATTGAAATTTGAATTCTTTCGTCAAATTCGATTGTAAGTGTATAGGTATTGTTTTCCCATACCGCATAAATCGTTGCTTCCCAGCGAGCCTCTTCCTCATTATATGTTCCTATTGTGTGATAGATGTCTCCACTTGAATAAGTAACTTCATACTCGTCCTGCCAAGTATTGCTTCTGCCTGGCAAGGAGGCGGTTGGAAGCTCCTCAGTGAATGCCGAGCCATAGACAACAGTCAATGGGTTTGTGCCTGTCAACACTCCCTCTTCATCGCCAAAGTTTCCGTCGAATGTGACAACATATGTATGACCTGTCCACTCGGCAGAGATTGATACCTCCTCATCAGTTGAAAGATCTGGCAATATCGCAACAATCATAGCTTGAAGTGTTTGACTGCCTAGGTTCTGCCTCGCACCATCTGCGGTGGTATATGAGAAGTCGCTAAGATAATATGTTCCCTCTGTCACAGTCAATTGTGGTAAGTCGTCAAAGTCTAATGACGATAAAGACGCATAAGAAGTGGTAATACTAAACGATTGATTTCTGTTAAGGGTTGTATAGTCCGGAGTATTAGGATTTATCCGTATTGTTATGTTTATATTGACGATTGAAACTGTAACCGTTAAAGCTGACTTCACCTGTGATATACCAATCGTTCCTGTTGAATATCCAGTCGTGCCAAGATTCCTTGAGCCATAAGTCCCGGTGATAACCGCGCCCATATATTTATATCCGCGATTTGAGGTAACTGCTATTGAAATATCGGAGAAATATCGAGCAGTCCCTTCTTCTGTATTCACATATTTACCAGCCAGCTTATATTTGGCATTCGACAGGTTGATGGTTATTTTATAATATCGTATCTCCCAAACGGTGTAGATATTGATTTCTTTTGTTAAATTGCTTGGGTCAAATGCGACACTTTGCAGGATGCCTAAAACGGTATCTTTGTTAAGCACGCTATATCCATCTGCACTTGCAATCATCCAGCCGGTCGCCATATAGCCATCTCTTGTCGGCAATGTGATCCGTGACATTATTCCCTCGCCAGTCAATGATGACGGATAGACAAATGTAAAGCTACTTGTTTGTACAATTGGACTTCGACCGTCTTCGACAAAACGGCCATCTGTCACAAGCGATGAATGTTCTTGATCCGCCACAACATTGAATGTAATTGAAAATTCACGAATAACCCCATTTGTGTAAGACAGGAGATTGTAATTGTCTATATCGTCCCCAGTCAGCACAATATTCACAGTTTTTCCTTCGCCAACCTCTGCAGTGTCATAACTGCTTGCGTCCACATCGATCGCAACATCATCATAAACGTTGTTATATGAGAGGATATACTCATCGATATTTCCACTAAAGCCTGGTGGCATTGAAGTGGTCATGTCATAATTTTTGATTATTTCAATTGCAGAAAGATCAAGATCTAATTTTCCTATATTAATCAATACATTACATGTAATACTGCTTGTGCCATCAGTTGTCACCCCTCCAGCAAACGAGAAGTTTGTTGAAGTGATGGTGAAGGTGATCGTTTGCTCTCCAGCATCGATATATCCTGCGTTTGAGCAAATG
>CALWTP010000005.1 GCA_944384495.1 uncultured Clostridia bacterium | reverse complement strand
TAGTTGACCTCTTACCTGATATCCCTTGAAATATCTCATCACAACTTTTATATGCTTATATATAATATAGCACATAATGTTATTTGTGTCAAATGATTTGTATTTTAATTCTATAATAAAAAGTCAGCAAAATATTTTACTGACTTCCTACTTGTATTTCACATACATTGTTGATACTGTATTAACCTCCTTTTGAATAAATTTTTGTATTAGATATTCGTGGCAGTATCATTCCACATAGTCCTATTATAACAATGGCAGGTGCCATCGCAGCACCCATATTATTTACATCGTTTATTCCCCAGTCAACCACTTTCCCAAATGTAGCCATTGTAATCCTGGGGCCTATCCCCTCTTTTGCGATCACACAAGCCCCAGCTCCTGTTACCGTCCATTGAGATGTGGGTGGACGCTGATTTCCAAGTTCTAGAGGAAATCGAAACTGTCGTTCTGCCGTGCAAAAATGGGAAGCAGTGGAGCAAACAACAGTATCAAACTCACCACCATCGACTAATGCCGAGCCGACTGCTAAACTTTCAGCAATTGTTGAGCAAGCACTAAAAAGCCCCAAATATGCAAAATTAAAGTAACGAGCAGCATAGGACGATGAAATAATTTGATTTAACAAATCTCCCGCAAGCATGAGATTGATATCGTTTGGCTTTACCTTTGCATCTTCAATTGCCCCGATAATGGCACTTTGTATCATCTTTTTTTCTGCTTTTTCATAGGTGTTCTCTCCAAAGGAGTCATCTTTCATGACATAGTTAAAATATGGTCCAAAATTTCCCTTCCCCTCTTTTGGACCCACAATAGAATAGCTTCCTATTATAACAGGTTTATGTTTAAAAATAACAGTTTGATGAATATGCATTTTTTCTCCTTAAATAAACAAATAAATAATTCCCACGAGAACACTGGCAATAACTCCTGTAACTATCACCGGACCTGCTATTGTAAACATTTTTACGCAAATCCCGTATATTATTCCCTCATGTTTAAATTCTAATGCTGGTGATGTTATCGAGTTTGAAAATCCAGTAATGGGAACTATAGAACCACCACCTGCAAATTTCCCTATTTTGTCATATACTCCAAGCCCAGTCAATAGCGAAGCTAAAAAGATTAAAACTATAAGCGTATAAGCCCATGCATTGCTTTGAGCCATATTTGGAAACCATAACATTATCAAATCATTAATCCCTTGGCCAATGCAACAAATCACTCCGCCAACCCAAAATGAATTAAAAAGACTGGGCCAGGGTTTTGTTTTGGGAATTTTTGCTTTCACATAATTGTTATAAGCCTCATTTCGTTTTTTTATTTCTTTGTCCATATACACCTCATCCACTTTATTGACCAAAAATGGGAAATTTATAACATAAATATTAATTGAAGAATAAATATGAAATTCTTAAACAAACTAACTACAGGAGGAAATATGAAAAAGATATTTTTATTTTTGATGTGTGTTCTGTTTGCTGTAACAATGGTAGGATGCTCATCAAGTGATTCAAAAGCTTTAAAAGAGCTTGATAGCCAGCTTAGTAAAACAGAGAGCTTAGTAAGTTCTACAAGCACGAGCGAGGTCAGTGAAGTCAGTCCAAAGATCTGTTATGACTGTACCGATACCCAAATCAATAGCTTGAGAAATCGTGCTTACAATGATATGGTGCTAGAAGAAGATCTCAGACAAGAAATTCTATCTTTATCTGCATTTTTAAAAGATGGCCAAATAAAAAATAAATACAAGTTAAGCAAGAAAGCCGCAGCATCTTTAAATGAATTAACAGATAACCTTGAAAAATATACAGATTGCCTAAGTGATACTAAAAATGAAATAAAAACCACTGTTAATGGCATAAAAAAATATACAAGTGTTGGCACTGTAAACTCTTATCAAGCAATCAGTGGCTATACTACACTTGCAAATACAATGAATGAAAGAAATGCGTACATGAATAATATTTTAGTAACCTTAAATGAAATTTCAAATCTCTTAAATGATAGTATAGTGATTCAAGAAGATGCCATAACTGACCAAAATAATACAAATAATGAAACATCACAAAACAACACAACGCAACCCTCTCAGATAGAGAATCCAAATACTTTTAATTCAAATAATAATACCAGCCAAAATTATCAACAAAACAATACCAGTGGTGGTAATTATGATTATCAAAATCAAAGCTCTCAACCACAAAACGGACAGAATTATTCAAACAGAATCATCAACCAAAATTTAACCGATGATAACCAAAACAACACTATAAACAACCAAGCCACACCAAAAGAAAATAAACCTCGTCGACCTCTACTGCGGAAAAATATTGATTCATACAATCCATACTCAAAAAGCTATTTGGAAGAAAATAATCAAATAATAAACAATCAAAACTATAATACAAATGATAGAAACAATTCTTATAATAGCACAATAACTGACAATACCAATAATGCTAATTATAATAACACTGCTGGTACAACTTACGGAAATAGAGGCAGTTTAAAATACAATAGGATAAATCCAAACAGAAACACTGATACCTTTTATCCTAAATATATAAATATAGATACCTATCGATATTATCCTAATAGATACAATAATGTTATCGTTTCAAATAACCTAGACTCTCAAGATCATAAGGCTTCTTCAACTAACAAACAGGCACAAATTGAATTATCCAGCGAAAATTTATCAGGCACAAAAGATGAAAATGCAGTTGATGATAATAGAGAAGATATTGAAACAACACAAGATAGGTTGGATAAAGATGTTTTATTTGACAATAATGAATTTGCTTTGCACCAATTTCATAAAATAACAAATGGTAAAGGGAAAAAAATTGATCAACCAGGACGCAAAAAAACAGATGACAAATTTGGACATATGAAAGAGATAAAAATATTTTGATAAAAGATAGCCATTGGCTATCTTTTAAGTTGTATGTTATACAACATACAATATATTGTATTATAATGATAGTTTATGTTTTAAGTTTGTAAGAATTTTGTTTTCTAAACGAGATACCTGAACTTGTGAAATTTTGAGCTCTTTTGCTATTTCACTTTGCGTTTTGTCCAGATAATATCTAAGTAGAATTATCCTTTTTTCTCGCTTATTTAAAGTCTTTATTATTGATTTTAAAGCAAGTGAGTCAAGCATCTTCAAATTATAATCATCTTCACCCTCTATTCTATCAATAATGTTTAAAGACTCGTTGTCATCATCTAGTGGTGAATATATTGATATAGGCATTTTAGAAGAATCCATTGCCATAATAATTTCCTGTTCTTCTACTCCAAAGTGCTTAGATAACTGCTCTATTGAAGGTTTGTTTTGATTCTTGCTCACATATTGTTCAATATACTTATTGATCTGCAAATTTAGACTTTTAAGTGCTCTTGACACTTTGATTAAGCCATCATCTCTCATAAAACGTTTTATCTCACCAATCACCATCGGCACAACATAAGTTGAAAACTTTACTCCAAACTCAGCCTTAAAGTTTTTTATAGCCTTCAAAAATCCTATACATCCCAGTTGATAAAGATCGTCATATTCAATTCCTTTATCCTTAAATCTTTTTATCAGACTTTTAATTAATGGTGAATTCTCTTCTAAAAGCACCGTTTTTGCTTCCTGGTCACCCTGCTGAGATAAATTTACCAAGCGCAAAATCTCTTCATTATCAAGCATTTCCCGCCTGCAGAAAGCTGTTATCACATATCTTCTTCGTCATGGTTACAGTAAGACCATTTTGGCTTTCCACTTCAACACTATCCATAAAACTTTCCATAACTGCAAAACCCATACCACTTCGCTCTTCGCTTGGTTTGGTTGTAAAGAATGGTTCCCTTGCCTTTGCGATATCCTTAATTCCTATACCATTATCCTTAACAATGATTTTCACCTGATTTCCGTCAAGTTCACATCTTAAAGTAACCAAGCCAGAGTGTTTTGGATATGCATGTACGATACAATTGGTGACCGCTTCCGATACTGCAGTTTTGATATCTCCAATTTCGTCTAAAGATGGGTTGAGACCAACACAAAATGCCGCGACACAGACTCTTGCAAAACTCTCATTTGCAGATATCGCTTTAAATGTTACTTCCATAAAATTCGTCTTATTCATAACTTCTCCTTATACTATTTTTGGCATTATTTCATATAGCCCTGTCATTTTAAATATTTTCTCAGCATGCCTAGATGGATTACAGATAAAAATTGGTATGTTCTTAAGTTTCATTTTCTTATATCGCCCTATCAGGACACCTATGCCTGTGCTATCCATAAATTGAAGCTCTGATAAGTCTATAATAATTTGATTAAATTCACCTTGAGAAAATATTTCATCAAGTTCTCGTCTTACATGCATAGAAGAATGTTCGTCAAGTTCTCCACATAAAACCACATATAATGTTTTTTTATAAATTTTACTCTTAATGTGCATAATGCTCCTCCGCTTGTTTTCATGGTAACACATAAAAATTTACGAATTTTACACCTTTTTGTAAAATAATATCCTTTTTGCATGAATTGATAAAAAAACATCTATCACATAACATGATAGATGAAGAAGTTTTATTATACATAATCAAAAAAAACAATTACTGCAAAACAATCGGCATAATGTCACAAATTTTCCAATTTAGTTTTATAAGTGATTATTTGCGTGCAATAGATTGGTCAGTGACTTGATTTGCATGGTTTAGAATTAATTACTGTTTAAATTGGCACGCATTGCCTGCTCTTCTCCTTTTGAATGCGGTATTATATAGACTCTGCCGTCTTTTAAGAGCTTTTTGCCCGTGTGATAGAAATAGAACTTAACATTGCAAGCTTTCGTTTGATGCCATAAATCTAGCACCCAATCAAAATTTAGCACCCGTGCATTAGCATAATTTTCACCGCTAACACAGACCTCTTTTATCTTTCCACTTTTCAGCAAATTCCTTACATCCACCCTCTCAAGCATAGGAGAAACGTGCAGAGAGATATTGTTTGTTGGCAGGGCCAAAATATATGGCGCGCGCTCATCCATACATCTTTGATTTTCACAGCTGATGGCAAGCTCTACATTAGAGAAACTTTCTTTGAAGTCCTGAGGAAGATTTTCCAAAATTCTGCTTGCTCGTTTAGTAAATATTTTAAATTTTATATCCTGTCTAATTCTAATCATGTCCCATACTTCATCTCGCCATAAGTCGGCTTCTTCAATAAAAAAATCTGAAGTCAAGCATACGAACAATGTTTGGTCAGAAAATTTGTAATTTCCTTTTTTATCCTTTTGTAGTGGCATATAAAAATTTCGGGTCTTAGTTATAATGTTGGAATCTATTCCTCTTTTGCTATCAAAATAAAACATATAACAATTTCGACACCCTTCGCTATACTTATGACAGCCATGCCATGGATTATACATTATCATAAATTTATTATAACACAGCAATACAATTTTGCAAACTATTTATTTTTGCGATATTGTTTAACAGTAATACCACAAAAGGTATGCTTCTAGTTTTGATTTTTTATTATTATTTCTAAGCTAAATTGCCAGCATAATCAAACTATAAAAATCGTTTTAAAAATTATTTACAAATAAAAATACACCATAACATATGGTGCCTTAAATTTGGTGGGCAGGGATGGATTCGAACCATCGAAGTCGGAGACGACGGATTTACAGTCCGTTGCATTTGGCCACTCTGCAACCTA
>CALWTP010000004.1 GCA_944384495.1 uncultured Clostridia bacterium | reverse complement strand
ACTCCACTTTTCACTGCATTTAGCTTGATATAATTTTCATGTAAATAATTTGATATAATATTTGTCAAAGTTGTTTTTCCAGTCCCTGGAGGACAAAAAAAGATACAACTTCCAAGTGTACCATATTTGATAGCTCTATATAGAAGCGAGTTCTCAGCAAGTATATGTTTTTGACCAACAAACTCTTCAAATGATTTCGGTCGCATTCTTTCTGCGAGTGGAACTCTTTTATGGTTTTCCATGATGATGTATTTTACAATACTAATTTGCAAATGACAAGTAAATTTCATTATTTTTATTAAAAATTTCGTTAGTCAGCAAAGTATAATTAAAATATTTCACTTTGCCATCAAACAGATAACAAGCATTATTATGCACAATAAAAACCCTTTTCCAGCCATTATTTCGGTAAAATCGGACTTCTTTTAATGCTTTATAATCCTCATTAATCTTAATACCGTTTGGAGTAAAACTCACTATTTCTTTTTTTAATTTTAACCACTCATTTTCACTTTTTTCGTCAACATCAAAATTTTGCCATTTTTCCCATATATTTCGGGGTAAAGAATAATTAAACAATTGATCAAATTGCTTATCGTGTGATGAAACCTGAAGATCAAAGATTTTGTTCATTTTGATTTGAGATAATTCAAAAAAATATTGTATATCCTTAGGCGATGATAAAATATATTTGGACTCTCCATAGTTGAAAAAAATACACTTCTTCTCAAGAGGCAAAAGATCTATCTCAACACGACAATTTACACAGGCATAAGTACAACTTTCGATCCCAGATAAATTTGAAAAACTTATATTTGTATTTTTAAAACTAAAATTAAAATAGGCTTTTTGGTAAGACGTTAAATTCTCAATCTCAACACATCTATGACCTTTTTTAAAAGAGTAATACCCTCTTGGAAGTGGAATATTTATTTCACATTTGACCTTTAAACAGTTTTTTGTTGTATTCGTGATATTCAAAGAATAGTTTTTTCCGTTCAGTATAAAATTTGTAATATTGAAAATTGCACCACTGTCTTTGATAATCTTGTTTTTAAAATATGGCCTATACTCCAATTTTATTTCTTTATCATTTACCTTAAGGTACTCCCCGATATCTTTAAATTGATAGTCACTATGGGCGATATAATTTATATTCAAAGCATCGAGAGCATACAAAAGATTGCTCCCAATTTCATCTTTTATAAATATATAGGCTTTTGACAAAGCTTTTATTTTTCTGGTGCTTACTCTTGGCTTTGCAAATAACACCAGATTAAAATCCACCTGCTCTTTGGCAATTTTAAATGCCTTATAATAGATCTTGCCAAGCGGTTTTGAAAAAACAAAGATGGGATACTTGACATCTATTCCAACCGCATCCAGCAATGCATAATCAATATTGCTATCCTTGACACAAGGCGCATGATAGGTAATTTTATTGATAATAAGGTTTACAAGCTTATCGACATATTCATTTTTTTTCATAAAAAATTTATTGCCATTTTACAGCCTTTTAAACATCAGAGCTGAAAGCTTGTTTAATAATTTTAACAATTTTCAAACATTTAATAAAAGCCAATTTGTTTAGCGGACTACAAGTCTAATATATTGCCACCCGTCTTGACTATCGGTACCTCCGCCACCCAATGACCATTCTACACCGAAGAAGTTGGCAAACATAGATGTGTCACGTATATCAGTCTGCACTCCATCTTTGTATACATAACGTGGAAGCCAAATTTCATCAGGGTATACGCCGCCGCCAAAATAATGTCTTAAAGTAGACTCCCCTTCATCACCACTTTTAGATAACTGTTCTGCCATATTTAAAAATGCCAAATCTCTTACAGCGACAATAGGCTTATTTATCATTCCATAGTGGTCTTCACATTCAATACCAATACCTCCAATATAATAAAGTGTGTCTGTTGAGTCTATACCAGTGCCGAAAGCCATATAAAAATTATTACAAAAAGTAATTTTGTCTGTAGCAGACGATATAAATGTATCTAATAATCCGCCTAAATAATCGCTTTTTGAATTCGTTAAAATGCGTGCATTTAACCTAAGCTCTCCTGTTTCAACACTGGAGCTACGCTTGAATGCTTCTACTCCAAGATTTAGCTCATACGATCCAGCCACTCCATCTTCAATGTTTACAAGGGAAAGTGGAGCATTGTTAAAGGCATAATCACCTACTGTCATTACATTTGATGGTATACTTATCGATGTGATTTGTGTCGAGTCAAAAGAGTAGGCTCCTATCGTTGCTACCGTTGTTGGAATTTGGTAGGTGGAATCTGTTTTACCCTCTGGATATCGAATTAATGTTGTTTTGTCAGCATTGTATAACACTCCGTTTTCACTTGAATAGGTTGTGTTGCCTGAAGCGACATTTATTGCAGAGAGGGATGTCCAGTTGTCAAAGGAGAGTCCGCTTCCTATGTTAGTAACTGTCGATGGAAGAGTTATTGAGGTGATGTTTGCTTTATTTGTAAAACCAGTCGTATCTATTGTGGTCACTTGATAGTCATCTCCTTCCACATACTCTCCATTTAAGATTGAATATGATGAAGGAATGGTTATTTCTGTATCGCTTCCTGTGTATCCTGTAAGGGTATTTCCTGAGAAGGTATAGCCTTCTAGTACCTCTGGTTGAAGAATTATTGACACTGTTATTCCTTCAAGATTGATGCTCTGAGACATGGTCGATGTTACTGTCACGATGATCTGACCGTCTGGGTCGTCCGTTATTGATATATCTGCCATATTATTGGAACCTAAAGGTTTGGTGGTTGGGTTTATTGTTCCTAAAGCTGAAGCAGACACCCCTTGTGAGGATAGTGAAGTTGGCAAAGTTACACTGTTTGGCACATAGGTCTCTGCCGTTCTGTTTATCACATCAAATCTAAGAGAAAAAGATGAGTATGATATTTCATGAGGACCGAGATTGATATTCATATTCTCATCCACATATCCCGGTAAAAAGTCGTCTAGTGGCACATAGTCATCTGTCTCGCTTTGTCTGATCGATACAGACTTGACAAACAGGCTTGTGTCATTGACATTAAATGTCACATTGCCATAGAGTTTTATCGTCTGGCTCTCGGCTGCAATGACTCCAATCACCAGTGTTGATAAGATCAACATAAACATAACAATCGCAGATGTCAATTTCATTTTTAAACTCATAATTT
>CALWTP010000003.1 GCA_944384495.1 uncultured Clostridia bacterium | reverse complement strand
AAATAGACTTTGATTTAGATGAAATCGCAAAAGAAGCAAGGCAGTTACTAGAAGATGAAAGTATAGATTTTGATTTAGATAAAATCTATAACCTTGGTGGAAGTTCTGGTGGAGCTAGACCAAAAGCGCATATAAAGATAGATAAGGACTATTGGATTGTTAAATTTCCTTGCATTATAGACCCAAAGAATATTGGTGAACAAGAATACAAAGCAAATGAACTTGCAAAAGAATGTGGCATAAATGTTAATGAATTTAGTTTAATGGTGCGCCTAGAAGGACTCGAACCCTCGATAATCGATCCGAAGTCGATTGTGATATCCACTTCACCATAGGCGCATACTTTGATAATTTTTTTGCGGGAATTATCAAACCCATATCTCAAGGCGATTTGTTTTATTGGTAGGCTTTACGACTGTTTTTTATGTTAAAATACAGAAAGATGATAACATTTGTTATATAGTCAAAAATTTGCCATTTTTATAAATCACTGCAGAGCTCTTTTTATTTTCTTTGATCGTTTTGATCGCAAGGCGAGCAAAGGATTTTGCAAAAGTGAGTTCTTTTCGAGTTGGCTTGCTTCCTCGTTGCAAATAGCCCACAACCACATACTTTATCCCAACATCTGGGCAAAGTGCTGATAATTTGCCCATCAATTCTTCTGGCGAAATTAACCGCTCTTTTATTATAACCGATGTTGCCCTGTTTTGTCTATAATTTTCATTAATTAAATTTGAAATTTTTATTAAATCTATATCATCTATCGAAGATATAAGATAGTCGGTTTTGGTGGCAAGCTGTACTTCTTTGGCAATTTTTGGACACTCTCGACCCATTACCTCGAATATTGCACATCTTTTGAAGGCTTGCATTGTTGGCATAACATTTTCTATCACATATTTGCATGCATCAACGGCCGTGTCAAAGCCCTGACTATATTCACTGATATCAACATCGTTATCTATAGTGGAAGGAATAAAAACAGTTTTTACTCCATTTTGACCAAGCTCACAGCAACCCTTATATGAACCATTCCCGCCAAGAACGACAACATAGTCAAAGCATTTTGCGTTTTCAAGACCCTTTGCAAAGCCTGTTTTAGTTTTGAATTGAGGACAGCGCGAGCTTCTTATGCAACTTCCCGCCTCATTTTCATATTTTAAGGGTTCAAAAATTGAGGCTGGATGAATCTTGTTTTCAATTAAGCCTTGAAATCCTTCCACGCAAGCATATAAATTGGTTTTAAATCTTCGATATAGCTGTGCAATAATTTTATTCATACCGGGAGCATCGCCACCACTTGTTAAAATTAAAACCTTCATAAAATTTCCCCTCTTGACTTTAAGAATTATTTTGTTTTCTTATTATAACATTTTCCTCGCCAAGAAGTCCAATTAATTCATTTTTTAGGTAATTGTTTACTTCCACCTTTGTATTAAAAGAGAACGCCTTGTTTTGCGATGAGCATTTTATTATCAAAGCAGACTTTCCAGGATATGATGAAACAATTTTCTTCACCTTATCATATAAATCAATATTTTTGGTGTCAAATCTGAGATAAACTGTATAAGTGTCTGCCTGCTCCTCTTCTTGTTTTTCCCATGGCACAATGCTCTCTGCAATAACCACTGGCGATTTGCCGTCACGAATTGAAAGTTTGCCTTTGACTGTTACAAGAGATTCTTCCTTGGCAATATCCCTATATTTCGCAAAAAGCTTACTAAAAAGCATGACATCATATGTCCCATAAATATCTTCTATTGTGATAAAAGCCATGTTTCCAGTTTTGGTGTTGATTTTCTTGATACTGGTCACAATTCCGCCACCTATTACCTGTTGTCCATCCTTGACCATGTCCTCTTCATTAACTTGCTCTTCGGCATCAAAATATCCTTCTTCATAATCAACTTCATTTGCCACAGACTCATCTTGTTCCTCATCGTTGTCGACTTGAAGAGAAGCGATCATATCACTGGTAAATGTAAAGTCATCATATTTATGCAAATACTCATCGAGTGGATGGCCAGAAAGATATATTCCGACATATTCTTTTTCAAAATGCAATAGCGATTCTTTGTTATACTCCTTGATGCTTGGAAGAGGAATACTATTTAATGATTTTGTCTCCTCTTCGAATGTGTCAAACATTGAAAATTGACCAGTGGCCTTATGTTTTCTATCATTGTTGACCATTTCCATGTATGCTGGGAAAACGTCCATAAGCTGTGACCTATATGCACCAAAACATGAAAAAGCACCGCTTAGAATTAAACTTTCCATAGATTTTTTGTTGAGTGCATTGTTGTCAACTCGTTTTAAAAAATCCTCAAGGCCCAGGTAAGGTCCGTTTTTTACCCTTTCTTCAACAATGCAGTCGATAAGCCCTGTGCCAACGTGTTTTAATGCACCAAGGCCAAAGCGTATGCCATTATTTTCTACCTTAAATTCGGTAAATGATTTATTGATATCAGGAGGAAGGATTTCAAGACCCTCTCGTCTTGCGTAGTTTGTATATTTTTTGATTGCATCTGCATTGGTGATTCTATTGTTTAAAACAGCTGTAAGATATTCCTTTTCATAATGAGCCTTTAGATAGCCAGTTTGATATGAGATATAGGCATAGGCCGCTGCATGTGATTTGTTGAAGGCATATCCGGCAAACTTTGCCATTTGATCAAAAACTTTTTCTGAGACTTTTTCATCATGCCCGAGTGCCAATGCCCCAGGTATTTGTTTGCCAGAAGCATCAGTATAGCCATATATAAATTTTTTCTTCTCTGGTGGCAGTTTTTCAGGTTTTTTCTTCGACATGATACGTCGAACATTATCAGCCCCTCCCAAAGTGTATCCTGCCATTACTTGAAAAATTCTCATAACTTGCTCTTGATATACAATACAGCCATACGTGTTTGAAAGAATAGGCACAAGACAAGGATCGTCATATATAACCTTATCTGGCTCTTTTTTGCCCTTAATAAAGCGAGGAATAAAATCCATCGGGCCTGGACGATATAGAGAAATACCGGCGATTATATCCTCCAGCGAGTTTGGTTGAAGTTCCATCATGAATTTCTTCATACCACCACTTTCGAGCTGAAAAACAGCCTCAGTATTTCCTGAGCTTATCAGCTCAAAAACGGCAGGATCATCATATGACATCTTTGTGAAATCAATTTCTTTGCCACAATCTTCTTTTATATACTTGATGGCCTTATGAATATCTGTCAGTGTTCGCAGTCCCAAGAAGTCAAACTTTAATAGTCCCAATTGTTCAAGCTCGGTCATATCAAATTGGGTGATTTCATCCTCTCCGCTTTTAGCCATTGGCACATGTTCGAAAACTGGATCGGGAGC
>CALWTP010000002.1 GCA_944384495.1 uncultured Clostridia bacterium | reverse complement strand
TGCGGGTCAGCTCCGGTATCCGGCGCTCCAGCATTTTCTCCTGGTGCTGGTAGTAACGGAGCTTCTGTTCAGCTTTTTCCTTTTGGTTTTTCATACGGTCTAATTTTTTCTCATGAATCTTCCTCTCTTCCCCTTGTATTCCGACAGCCACCGGATTGATTTTCATCTTTAATTATATATCAATTAAAACATACTCCATCTAATTGCTAGCCACAGCACTCTTGTGTTATAATATAAAAATAGAATTTTTCGTTGAAACTCTGTACATTGTAATTCATAATCAAAAAATCATCGTTTCGGTTCTAGCATATCAAGTTGATATACCCCAACGGTAGTATTATGCTTTAATTTTGATTTTGCTATTCTAGTTTCTTATAGATATAAAGCTCTTTCTCTAAGCTCCTTTTTGAAAACCCCAAAAGTTGTTCACGATGATGACAATATCCTAGCCCTTTAAAACGCCAGATTGCAAGATATTTTACTGTTATTTGCTAATACTGTAATTAGATGATAAAATAAAACTGAGGATATTTTTCCACTATACACAAAAAAGCTCCACAGGTATATCTCTGTAGTATACATCCATTAAGTAAGTGAAGTATTTTACAGATCTAAAATCATAATAAGATTTTAGATCAAACTACAAACATAAACGGAGGCGATAAAGCATGGAAGAAACTAATTTAGTTGCAGGATTTGCCAAAGCAATTCTTGAAAAATATACTGATCCAATTCTCAAAGGTGTTACTAGCATTTGCAAGGATGAATGGGAAAAATTTAAAGTAGATTTTGATATTTGCTTTAAAACTTACTTGGAAAATTCGGTTAAGAAATACGAAAAGATTAAAACAATTTTATATCGGACAGAGCCCAAATATATTTATGACTTTTTTGTATGTCCTAATTTGGAAAAGGGCAAAAAATGCATTATAAATGGCGGCTCCGTCGACAACATTCTTTCTCTATCTCATTATATTATCATTCAAGGAACAGGCGGCATTGGGAAATCCACCTTTTTAAAACATTTGTTTATAAATGAAATCTCTAAGAATGATCTAATTCCAGTATTCATCGAATTAAAAGATCTAAATGCAATCAATGTAGATTATGATATAAGCGACTTTGTTTTTCAACGTCTTTATGATTTAGGGAGCACTCTTAAAAAGGAATACATGGAATATGCTTTGCGCTCTGGTTGCTTCTTGTTTTTATTGGACGGTTACGATGAAATTTTTACTGATAAAAAAGACTTGTTTTTCCGTAAACTAGATAGTTTTTGTGATCGGTATGCCGAAAATCATTTTATAATTTCATCCAGACCATATTCTGAATTTGTGGAATTTCAACGATTTTCAGTTTTAACATTAAAAAGTTTCAACAAAAGCCAAGCCATGGAATTAGTAAAAAAGGTTGACTTTGATCATGAAATCAAACAGCGTTTTCTAACTGCACTGGATCAGAATTTATATGCAAAGCACACTTCTTTTGCTTCGAATCCTCTACTTCTAAGTATCATGCTTTTAACGTTTGACAATTTCGCAGAAATACCAGAAAAATTACATCTATTTTATGCAAATGCATTTGAAACATTATATTCTAAGCATGATGCCACAAAAGCTGGTTATCGTCGAGAATTGCGTTGTTGCTTGTCTTTTGATTCTTTTAAAAAGGTTTTTTCGTACTTTTGCTTTTTGACATACTATCAAGGAAAAACAGAACTCACTTATGACGAAGTTTGTGCAGTTTTAAAAAAGATAAGTCCAAATGTTCCACCTTTTAAATCTGATGATTTTTTATTTGATTCAATAAATGCAGTTTGTGTACTTTATAGAGAAGGGTTAAACTACAAATTCACACATCGCTCTTTTCAAGAGTATTTTACTGCAGTTTTCTTGAAAGAGCTTTCTGACCAAAACATGAAGAAAATTGGAATAGATTTGGCAAAAAAGGATTCATTTCGCTTATCAAACGATAGTGTGTTCCCCATGTTATTTGATATGGCGGAGCAAAGATTTGAGCAAAATATTTTATTACCGCTAATCGTCGAATTTGAAAATATGTGTGAGGGTTTGGACAAATACGATTTTTACTATCAGTCAATAGCTCCAAGCATCTTCTATCGTGCCCATGATTCTAAAGAGATTAATTTATGTTTATGCATAAATTGTGAGTCAGCAAATCGAATTGTTGAATTTCTATTTGATATATCCAGACATTATTTAAAGAGGACACCTGAACTCAATCAAAAACTTAAGGTTGCAAGCCAAAACCTTCTTGATTACTTAATAACAACCTATGATTATAAAATCGGCACCAGTTTTCTTTGTGCCAACCATCTAGACGATAAAAAGCTCTATATGATAATCCGGGAGACATGGATTGGATTTGATATTAACAACTTGGCCAACTTAAAAACTCACCTCGAAAAAAAGCAAAGGGATGAAGAAATGGATCTTTGCGCTTTGCTTACAGATTGAATACATAAAATCGTGGTAAATACACATCTCTTTGATAATTTCAGATTCTTGTTCACCTCTATTGCTCATTTTCTACACCTTTAATAAATCCTTAAAGAATTATTGTATCATCTTGAGCAATTCTAAGTTTGGCCGATACTTTGAGTCATAATTTTTGCATTAACTCTGTTGATGTTGCAAAAATCGTCACCCCAGCCCCA
>CALWTP010000001.1 GCA_944384495.1 uncultured Clostridia bacterium | reverse complement strand
GATTCGAACGCTCGACCTTCTGTTCCGTAGACAGACGCTCTATCCAGCTGAGCTAATGGCGCATATTAAGTTTTTTATTTCTTTTTTATGGGAGAAATCGAACCCAAGACCATCTCTTCCGTAGACCGTCGTGATATCCATTTCACCACAAACGCGTACAAAAGAATAGATTATTAAGCAATTGTTTTAAATAATATAATTTATATTATCGGAAGCCGAACTTGCTTGCAAGGGTGAGGGTGATGGTTATACATACTATGTGATGGACACAATTTCTTGTGTGTTTTGCGTTTAGCAAAACTAAAACTTAAATTGTTTAAGTTTTAACATCACATAGTTTATATTAATTTAATAATTATTTTTTGTTTTTATTGTCAAGTTTAAATATCTAAATATTAATAATTAATTTTCAATTTTACATTTTTATTCAATTTCTTTGTCGTCTTTATCTAAATATGATTGAGAAATCAAATAATGAAAAACTAAATCTTTAACATCAACAGGGTTTTCCCCATCTTATAAGTAGAGTTTGTTTAATTCTATAATTTTTTGATTTAAATTTGCAAATGCTCTTCTTACCTCTTTTTCGGAATAAAATGTTGACACTTTTCAATCTTTTTCTTTACATCTAATGCCCATCTAGAGTCATTATTTTAGACATAACAATCCATCCTTTTAATTCTACCTCAACATTATATCACATACTTGATTATTTTGCAACATATTTTTTCTTTTGCAATAAAAGTTTGTTTTTTGTTTAAAATTTTGCGTTTTACTTTATTTATTTGCTCAAAAATGTTAAAATTAATATATGCTTGACTATGAAAATAAATATAAAGGCAAACTTGTCGCTGGCATTGATGAGGTTGGAAGAGGGTGCATTGCAGGTCCTCTTGTCTGTGCATGCGTGATTATGCCACTCGACAAAGAAAATATTATTGAAGGAATAAATGACAGCAAAAAATTGACTTCCAAAGAGCGAGCTCGTCTTAATGCTTTAATACTTGACAAGGCCATCGCCTATAGAATAATTGAAATTGATAATGACATAATTGACAAAATAAACATTTTACAAGCCACAAAACTTGGAATGAAAATGGCACTTGATGGACTTAACACAAGACCAGATATAGTCCTAATCGATGCGGTAAAAATAGACAGCGATCTGTATCAAGAGAATATTGTTAAAGGTGATGAGAAGAGTTATAATATTGCATGTGCGTCAATTATTGCAAAAGTGTACAGGGATAGGCTGATGGAGAAGCTTTCAGAAAAATATCCGCAGTATAACTTTGCAAAACATAAGGGATATGGAACAAAAGAACATATAGAAAGTCTGCTCAAATATGGACCTTGCCCACTGCATCGAACGAGTTTTATAGGCAAAATTATAGAAAGAGGAAGATATTATAAGAAATCTTCAATTGCCTAAAATCTTACTAAAAAATATTGCACAAATAAATTATTTTTTATATTATATATCAAAGGGAAAAATCAAGAGGAAAATATGAGATCGGTATACAAATATTATAAAGAAAGACTTATTGAGATAAGCGGAAAAAATCGAAGTTTATATTCAAAAAACTTGAGCAAAAAATATGCCTATGATATTGGCAAAATCATTGGTGATGATAAAAAGGATTTTGACGAATTCTTTAGTTTTTTATGGAAAGGAAAAAGATTGGGATATAAACTTATAAGAAAGGATGCAAAAGAGCGCATTTGGAAAAATTTTAATCTTGACGGCAAGTTGAAAGCGCTATACATTGACACAAGCTCGATGAGCACCGAGGAAAAGAGGAATGAAAATCTAAGACGAGAGCGCCTTAAAAAAGAAGAGGGAAAAAAGATTATTTTATCCCAGGTCAAAGCATTAAGGGCTTTAAAGCGAGAAATTGAGGAGTTTGCAAAAGAGACAGGGCGATATGAGATGTTTATCGGATACCCTTTTGTGTGCGGACAAATTAGTCGAGATTTGGTGATCAAAGCACCGCTGATTTTATTTCCAGTTGTGATTGAGGTGGAAGATGACAATAATGTGACAATAGAAGCCAAAAGCGATGAGCTTGTGCAGTTTAATAAGGTTTTACTTTTAGCATATGCCAAAGAACATCGCCTCAATTATGAGGGGCTTATCATGGAATTTGACAATCTTGTAGATTATAAGCTGAAAAGTGTCGACGATGTGATAGATTATCTCAGCGCATATGGCTTTAAATTCGAAAAGGATAATAAATTTGACAGCAAACTGATATCTTTTGAAAATATAGCTGAGCCAACTCATCGCGATGACGAGCTTAAGGTTGTCAATGCTTGTGTGATAGGAAGATTCCCGCTTGCCAACGCGATTTATAATGATTATACAGCGTTAGAGAAGAAAAAATTGACAAATGAAGCCATTGACCAGCTTTTGCAAGGAAAAAATGCAAAAAAGATTAAAAAAACACAGGAAGAGATATTTACAATCAATGACTTAGACTATGCTCAAGAGAGCGCTATAGAAAAAATCAATCAGTCGGGGAATATGGTTATATATGGTCCGCCTGGGACTGGAAAATCGCAGACAATTGTAAATATTATATCGGATGCCATATGTAAAGATAAAAGGGTGCTTGTTGTTTCTCAAAAGAAAGCTGCGCTTGATGTTGTTTTTAATCGACTTAAGAGTTTGAATTCAAAATGTATGTTCATCACCGATCCAGAAAAAAATAAGATAGACTTTTATGAGCGTGTTCATAAAACACATCAATCCATCATGGAAAATTATCATCCTAATGAAAATATAGATGATTTTAAAGAAGTGGAAGATAATTTACAAAAAGAAATCAATGAACTAGAAATTATTTCTGACACACTTTTTAGCAAAACGCCGTTTGGACTATCTCTGCAACAAATGTATGCAAGCTCAGCAAAAATCGGTAAGAATAGCAATGATTATGTCATATATAAACAGATGATAAAAAATCATGAGCTTATGAAGCTTGATTATAAAAGTCTATACCAGACATTGCGTGTTATTCGTGAAAAAAATAAAACATCGCTTTATTATCGATACATAGAGCTTAAAAAAACAAATCCGCTTATTGATCATATCAAGCCCGATGTTGATATTCATGTAATAAATCAAATGAAAAGTTATTTAAATGGTCTAATTGCAAAAACCATTATTCCATTTGATACTGCTTCTCATCCGCATGCCAGATCACTGATGGTATACATGCTTGAAAATGATTCTGAAAAGCAAAATTTGAAACCACTTGTAAAGATGATTTCAAAAATTGAATATCCCAAGCTAAACAGATTGCTCAGTGTTTCAAAAATTATTTTTCTGCTATATCCTTTTGTCAAGCATAAGCTTTATCAAAAAGAAAAAGAAATATCCCAGCAATTTGAAACGACAAAGGCGGACATTGAACAATATATAAACAACTATTCTCTGCTTGAAAAGGTGCTTGACAGAAAAGGGTATTTGATGACCGTTGATAATATTGTAAACGGTAACACAATTTTCTTAAAACTTCTTTTAAGTGCACTTGATGATTATGTGGAAGTAAGAGATATAAACGTTGCACTAAAAGAATTGACACACGAAGAAAAACTGATTTTAAATTTTGCATTTACAAATTCCAAAAATTTAAAGCAATTTAAAGAGATTATAAACAAGTTTTTAGAGATAAGAATTTATCATGAAGCAGTGAAATACGAAGAATTAAACAAGGAAAAACTGTCAAAAATACTAGATTTTGAAAACATCAGAAACAGAATATTATCGCTTAAGGCTGAAGAAAAAAATATATCAAGCGCGATATGTCTTGATAAATTTAAAAAGTTGTATATTGATTATTACAACGCAGATCAGGAGAACAATAAAAATTATTTATATCAAATCACAAAACAACAGGCACTTATGCCAATTAGAAAATTGATGGAGCTATATGGAGAATATCTTTTAAAACTATTTCCATGCTGGCTTTTGTCGCCAGAAAGTGTATCAATGATATTCCCGTTAAAGAAAAATCTGTTTGACATTATCCTTTTTGATGAGGCCAGTCAAGTTTTTATTGAAAATACCATTCCAACAATCTATAGGGGAAGATATATCGTGGTTGCAGGGGACTCAAAACAGCTTAGACCAACGGCAACCTTTATGAAAAGATATATGGGAAATGACAGCGAAGACGAGTTGGATCTTGCATCTAAGGCAGCACTTGAGGTTGAAAGTTTGCTCGATTTATCGACCTCAAGATATAACAGCACCAATTTAACCTATCACTATAGAAGCAGGCACGAAGAGCTTATAAACTTTTCAAATTATGCTTTCTATGATGGAAAATTGCAAATCGCACCAAATATTTCAAAAAACGTTGGAAATAAACCTATCGAAAGGATTAAAGTAAACGGAAAATGGCTGGGCAGGCGAAATCAGGAAGAGGCGAATGCGGTTGTCAGTTTGCTTAAAAAATTAATAAAGAACAAGAGAAATAAAAGCTCTATTGGTATAATAACCTTCAATACCGAGCAAGAAAATGCGATTGAAGATGCCATTGACAAGGAATGTCAAAAAGACACCGTCTTTCGTGATGCCTATATTCGAGAGCAAAATCGCAAAGAAAATGGTGAAGATATTTCAATTTTTATCAAAAACCTTGAGAATGTACAAGGTGATGAGCGAGATATAATAATATTTAGTATAGGTTATGCTCAAAACGAGTATGGAAAGGTTGTTGCACACTTTGGTCCACTTTCGGTTGAAGGGGGAGAAAACAGGCTCAACGTTGCAATAACAAGAGCAAAAGAAAAGATTTATGTCGTCACAAGCATAGAGCCGGAAGAGCTGATGGTTGACGGTACAAAAAATGCTGGCCCTAAAATTTTTAAAAGCTATTTAAAATATGTAAGAGCGGTCTCCAACAAAAAAAGCAAAGAAATCAAGTATATTTTAGATGAATTTAAGCCACAATTACCACAAACAAGTGAGCCAGTAATTCCAAACCAACTCGAACAGAGCATAAAGGAGGAACTTGAAAAACTTGGCTACAATGTTGAAGTTAATCTCGGAAATACAAACTATAAACTTTCTCTAGGCATATATGACAAAAAACTTGATAGATATCTGCTTGGTATAGAATGTGATTATGCGGCATACAATTCCAGCAATTCGATTTTGGAGCGCGATGTTTACAGAAACAAATTCCTCAGTTCGCGTGGATGGCGAATAATGAGAGTATGGAGCCGAGACTGGTGGCTAAACAAAAATAAAGTCATCTCAAATATTGTAAAAGAGATAAATGCATCGAAAAAACAGCTATTAAAGAACAAATAAAATAATCGCCCAATAATTTTACCTAAAATCAAAGATTGGTAGATGTGAAATTATTGGCGATTTTTTTGTTGCAAAAAGTCTATAAATTTCTATTATACAACAAAAAAGAGGCCCCATGTCCTCCTTTTAAATTGGTTTTTGTGGTTATTCTTGTTCATTAAGCAGGTAGTCGAATAGGTTGAGTGTCACGGTTGAGCCAGCGACTTCAAAGCTGTATGGAAGGACTTGGCTAAGATCGTATTGATTAAGCTCCTGTCCGGCAAATTCACCTTGTTTGGTGCCAGCAAGTCGATAGTTTCCATTTTGAACTTCGTTTACAAGTGAGTCAATATCAAAATTTGGATCAGAAATTCTGTAAGTCAATCTTTGATAACAAGTTTTATTTTTTATGTTTATTTCTATTTCTCTTGATTCTCCTAAT
Organism: uncultured Clostridia bacterium; assembly: GCA_944384495.1. GTDB lineage: Bacteria > Bacillota > Clostridia > Christensenellales > UBA1242 > Caccovivens. Next base: position 955 of record CALWTP010000001.1, on the reverse strand, counting down.
GAAGAATCGAGTTGTGTGCCGTTGTCCCGAATAATACAACTAGTATCCGGATCAGCAACAACTTCAAGATCACCATTTTGATTTTGAGAGATTGAAATGCCAAAGTCGGAGATATTGAGATCTCCATCCTTAAAGGCTTGATTTATAAGCACTGTAGTCAAATCGGCACTGCTCTCTTGTATTGAAGGGTTGTATGAGAATGCTAAATCATGACCATATTTTGCACCAGTGCCCATAAAATTTGATTGGAATGCTTCACCGAGAATGGTTGGGTCACCATTATATAAATCTGCAAAAGTTATTTCATCCTTTGGAATTACTGTGTTTACATGAAGAGTATTACTTGTATCTGAAGAGTCGTAAGCAAAACTCAGTATGATTTCGCCAACCTTGGTATTATCAGTTTCATCAGCAATTAATTTCCACTGTGCATCATAGATTTTGGTCAAGTCCAGATTGTTATTAAAGTAGGTTGCAAGGGTCTCATAAAGATTATCATTCAAAGAATTAATAATTTGAGTTTGATAAATCTTAGCCTTATTTAAAGTTGCCTCATCAGTATTAGCAGAAGGGAAGATATCCCGTATTGAGGCAGGAGGCAAGAGTTCCTCATCCTCAGAAGGATCTTCTTCAGGGTCGTCAATTCCAGGATTCTCTTCTCCAGGGTTCTCAGTGCCCGGATTCTCCTCGCCTGGATTTTCCTCGCCTGGGTTTTCTTCACCAGGATTCTCTTCACCTGGATTTTCTATGCCAGGATTATCAGTGCCAGGGTTTGGATCAATAGGTTGTTCAATTGAAGGTGGGGTGGTTGGTTGTGTAGGAGTATCATGACTACCCAGCCCAAAGAATAGCCCAACTCCCACAGCAGCGATAGCTAGGACAGCAGCGGCAGCGATAGCAAATTTTTTACCTTTTCCCAAAGTGCAACGTTTATTATTTTTCATAAAACCTTTAT